>CAMBGF010000006.1 GCA_945866135.1 Bifidobacterium breve | reverse complement strand
ACTTGGATCCGAGGAATTTCGATTCCGGTATCAAATGCACTGGAAAGCGCAGAGGATCCCAAGTTAACGACTCGATCAAATGTTTCCATCCCAAAAAGTTTCGGGTCTGTCGCAAGAGAGATTCGACGATCGGATAATTTCTCGCCAACTCGGGTGCCGCCCTTGGGATTTGCAAATGCATTTCTTCCTTCCGCGGCATCCCGTGCCGCCGCGCTCCACAAAAAATAGATCATGAGGTCAGCTACAGCACTGGACGAAAGCGCCACACGATGTCTGCCTGGCTCAACATCTATTACGTTCTTTTGATATTTCAATTTCGCTAGCACTTCCTTGGAATGCAAACTTAGATCCACATCGCGCAGCGACCTGCCGCCTTGCCCCGACCAAGCTGACCGAGTGCGATCAAGGCTTTTAGCGCAAAGTTCGAATCTGCTGGTGTCTTCCACATATCGCATTCGAGTTCCAGCTGAAGTCCCAACATATGTGGTGTCTCGAGACTGTTCTGCGTAACCAAAAAATTCTTGATCTCTGTGCTGCAAAACTGTTCCAAGTCCACCGCTCACGTGGGTAATTTCTGCGACGCTGAGCTGCGCAGGTTCGCTTGAAAAATCTTCATGTTGCGGCCCAGCTACCAGCTCCATGGCATCAACTGCTGGCCCAGCTGAAGTTGCTGCTGATTTACTTGCTGACACCAAATTTTCCACATCATTGCGATCTCTAACTTGACCGCTGGCAAGACCAGTTCCAACTCCACCCGGTAGGTTCACAAATGCTGAAATTGCTAATGTTTGATCAACTGCATCACCATTTGTTGTTAACGCTGAATTAGCCCAACGTAAATTGTTACTTGCGCTATTGCCACCGACAACTACACCACCGTCTTTGCCAAGCATTGAAAGTGCGTACTCAACAGCCTCTGGCAAACTCATTTGACTCATGCGCCGCTCTCATCCCTGGTGTTAAGTACGTTTATGCCAGTGAACAAAGCCGAAGGGCAGCCGTGACTTACTGGCGCAACTTGACCAGGCTGGCCTTTGCCACAATTTAAGGCCCCGCCCAGCAGATAAGTTCGGGCCCCACCGATTCTTCGCATAGCTCCCCAGAAGTCCGGAGTCTTTGATTGGTATGCAACATCTTTCAATTGACCAACAATCTTGCCATTTCTAATTTCGTGGAATCTTTGCCCAGTGAACTGGAAGTTGAATCGCTGCATGTCGATTGACCACGATTTATCACCAACTATGTAAATGCCGGCTTCAACATCTGCTATCAAATCCGCAGTGGTGGTGGAGTCGCTACTGGGCTGCAATGAAACATTTGGCATACGCTGGATCGGGGAGTGCAACGCCGAGTCCGCAAAAGCACAACCATTAGAGCGCTCCATATTAATTTTGCTCGCAATGGATCGATCTGTTTGATAGCCAACTAAGATTCCATCTTTGATCAAATCCCAGCTCTGGGCGCTCACACCCTCGTCATCAAATCCCACGGTAGAGAGTCCATGATCAGCAGTTCGATCCCCAGTTACGTTCATAATGGGGGAGCCATATTTAAAGACACCCAATTTATCTATGGTGGCAAATGAAGTTCCCGCATAATTTGCTTCGTACCCAAGTGCTCGATCTAATTCAGTGGCATGTCCGATGGACTCATGGATTGTCAGCCACAAATTGGTTGGGTCAATGACCAAGTCCATTGCGCCGGGAGTTACCGATGGCGACTTTACTTTCTCGGCGAGGTAATCAGGCAACTGCGCAATTTCGGCATCCCAATCCCAACCTGTGCCAGTTAGATATTCCCAGCCTCGTCCTGCCGGAGGAGCGCAAGTGCGCATGTCTTCAAAGCCGGAGTCACTGACATGTATCGCAGTGAGCGCAGCTGAGATGCGATCTCGTTGCTGAGTAATTTCGTTTCCAACTAGATCTGCGTAAAAAGTACGATCCCGACCCATCGCGATGTTACTTTCGATGTGGCTCACAATTGACGAGCCAGACACCTTGGTATTCCACTGTTGCAAAAAATCAATAATCTCATCGTCAGTTTTAGCGAATGCGTCTATTTCAATTGGTAGCGTCCACGACTGTTTTCCGTGTCTTGGCTCATCGGCAAGGATCACTTCATCGATCGCAACGAGCGTACTAAGTTTCGCCATACTGACGGCTCGGGTGGCTGCATCCTTTGCGCCAGCGGCGGATAATTCGGTTGTTGCAGCAAATCCCCAAGCACCACCGTGGACAACTCGCACGCTCATGGCGACACTTGTGTCGGCGCCAATGTTTTCCACTTCACCATCACGCAGTGCGACTCCACGAGAGCTGTGGGCGGCAACTCTAAATTGCGCAACGGTTGCGCCGAGCGCAGAGGCAGCCTCAAGGGCCACACTCGCAAGCTCACTTGGCGGAACTGGAATTGAAAATCGAATCATAAATCCACATCTTTCTGGGTTCTCTTACCCTAACCATCGATCAGGTTTTCAGACGATAGCCTTATCTCATGTCAAAAATCGTGTTGGTTACTGGTGGTAATCGTGGAATTGGTTTGGCAATCGCTAACGCATTCCTGGCTAATGGCGACACCGTAATAGTGACCAGCCGTAGTGGCGAACCTGTTGCCGGACTTAATGTTGTGACCTGCGACGTTTCTGATAGTGCAAGTGTTGACGCCGCGTTCACCCAGGTCGAAGCAGATTTTGGCCCAGTTGAAGTGCTGGTAGCCAATGCCGGAATAACCCGCGACAAACTACTAGTTCGCATGTCTGATGAAGACGTCGATGAGGTATTGAATACCAATTTAGTTGGTGCAATCCGAGTTGCTCGTCGGGCATCCCGAGCAATGACACAAGCTAGATCGGGTCGAATCATTTTCATTTCCAGTGTTGTAGCAATGATGGGCTCAGCTGGCCAAGTTAATTATGCAGCCTCTAAAGCAGGCTTAGTAGGAGCTGCTAGATCACTCGCGCGCGAACTCGGTTCACGAAACGTCACCGCAAATGTAGTTGCGCCAGGATTCATTGACACTGACATGACCGCAGCATTAAGTGATGATCGGAAATCACAGATTGTTGGCAACATTCCACTTGGTAGATATGGAAGTGCAACTGATGTTGCTCACACGGTAGTTTTTTTGGCATCTGATGCGGCGCAATACATCACAGGAGCACTCATTCCTGTTGATGGTGGTCTAGGTATGGGACACTAAAGCACTATGGGAATTCTCGAAGGCAAGAATTTATTGATCACAGGAGTCTTAACCGATTCCTCAATTGCATTTCATGTGGCACGCCTGGCACAAGAACAGGGCGCAAATGTTGTGCTTTCCTCTTTTGGTCGCGCAGCTGGATTAACAAAGCGGATTGCTGGGCGATTACCGACAGAGGCGCCACTTGTACAACTTGACGTGACTAACAATGATGACTTAGCAAATCTGGCTGGTGAAGTTCAAAAGCATGTTCCGTATTTAGATGGCGTCCTACATTCCATCGCTTTTGCTCCTGAGGCAGCACTTGGTGGAAATTTCTTAAATACCCAATGGGATGACGTAAAAGTCGCGCTTGAGGTTTCCGCATTCTCATTTAAATCACTTGGTATGGCCACTCTTCCGTTAATGAAAGAACGTGGCGGACAATTATTAGGACTCGATTTTGATGCCACAGTTACCTGGCCTTACTACGACTGGATGGGCGTATCTAAAGCTGCGCTTGAATCAACCTGTCGATATTTAGCCCGAGACTTAGGTCCAGAAAAGATCCGCGTGAATTTAATCGCAGCAGGACCGCTTTACACAACTGCCGCTAAGGGAATACCTGGATTTGATGAATTTGGTCCGATGTGGCAACGCCGCGCACCAATTGGTTGGGACACTTCAGATCCAATTCCAACTGCAAAAGCTTGTATCGCGCTGTTCTCAGATTGGTTCCCAGCAACTACGGGGGAGATCATTCACGTAGATGGTGGAGTTCACAGCCAAGGTGGTCCGTAAAAGCAACGCTTACTAACCAGTTGATACTGCTTGTAAAAGTTCGCGAGCTTGCCGATCTAAAGTTTGTAGCATCTCAATTCTCTTGCGGTCATTACTAGGTGAGGCAATCGCCATGGAACTTTGCATGGCATTGTTAGCAACAATTCGAATTCTGGCAGCTAGTTCCAGTGCTTGTTGGTTTCGCGAGGCCAGACTGGGCGGTAAGTGCAACAATCTGAAGTTTCGCAATTCCTCCTCAACTTCGGCGCTATCACCAATCAGCGCAGCACTTGCAAGAAATTCGGTCGCCAGCAAGATGGATTCGTTGAGTTGCCTGCGGGCATGATTCAAATCGTGGAATGCGACGTTATGGGAGGTCTCAAACACTAGCCAGTTACCGGTCGCGTTACAGGCCAGCAAAAGTGTTTCGTCAATTGCAACTAGTCCAAACTGAACATCGACTTGGGACAGTATGTGTGCTGGAACCCCAGCAGGGTCGCCAAACACTGGTAACGCAACAGTTACCGGGACGGCGCTTAACAGTGCTCGCGAAACAAGATCCAACATCGGATACATCTTTGGATGAATTGGTTCACTAGCCAGTTCGTAACCCAATTGATCAGCCAGAGTCTCGCAGGCATTTGCGGCATCAGTAGCCGAGACCAATCCGCTACGAGCCGCATTTAGCCATAACGCCAAGATCACTGCTGTGGGAGTGGTCGGCGTAGTGGGTGAGATGGACTCGGCTGACATGTGGCTACCTTACGCGAATTTCTATGACATGCAGCCGATAGATTTATCTCGTGTCCCAGGTCCTGGAGTTAAGTGATGTCACAGTGCGCCGTGGTGGAACTGAAATATTGAGCCATGTTTCCTGGCAAGTATCCCGCGGACAACGCTGGGTCATCATGGGCGCCAACGGGGCCGGTAAAACTACTCTGATGCAGGTGTGCTCTGGATATATGCACCCAACCTCTGGACAAGCAAGCATTCTTGGTTACCAAGTTGGAAAAACAGACATGCGAGAATTACGCACGCTGGTTGGTATTTCCAGTGCTGCTGTTGCCGCGCTGCTGCCAGCGAGTGAAACTGTTTTTGACAGCGTGCAAACTGCTGCTTATGGAATCACAGGCAGGTGGCGGGAGCGCTACGACGAAGTCGATAGATCTCGAGCACATGAATTGATCTCTGCCTGGGGACTGCTGACTTTAGCCAACCGGAGAATTGGAAATCTTTCCGAAGGTGAACGCAAGCGAGTTTCTATTGCTAGAGCGCTGATGTGTGATCCAGAGTTATTGATTTTGGATGAACCCGCAGCTGGGCTGGATGTTGGCGGCAGGGAGGATTTAGTTGCGAGATTAGCGATTCTTGCTGGCGATCAAGCATCCCCAAGTCTGGTTTTGGTGACGCATCACGTTGAGGAAATTCCACCGAATTTTACTCACGCTCTGTTGATTAAAAGTGGGCAGATTTGTGCCATGGGCGAGGTGCCAGAAGTTATAAGCAGTGAACCTATGTCACAGGCATTCGATATGCCATTGGTAGTTGAGTACAGCGATGGTCGCTGGTATGCCCAAGGGAAATCACCAAGTCGCGGTCGAAGAGCTAAAGACTAAGTTTCCTTACCAGGCTCGATAGTTCAAATGTGACAAGTCATTGGCATAATAAGAACGTGACGAATGTAACCGATACCATTCCAACTTGGTTAAGCGCCGAGGACTTGAATTTGGCGCGCGCCCGGTTACCGATCGTCTACTTGGATGTCATTCCAGTTCGTGTCGATGAAGCAGGTCGCATAACCAGGGTTGGGTTATTGCTTCGCGGGCGCCCGGATGGCTCGATAAGCAGAGCTTTGATATCGGGTCGGGTGCTTCACGGCGAGAGAATTCGCGAAGCGCTACTTCGACACATTGAAAAGGATTTGGGCGCACTTGCTCTGCCACAGTTGCCCACAAACCCAGCACCTTTTACTGTTGCTGAATATTTTCCTGACCCAGAGATTTCAGGTTTTCATGATCCACGTCAGCACGCAGTTTCCTTGGTCTATGTGGTGCCAGTCAAGGGTGATTGCTCACCGAGCCAGGATGCCCTGGATTTGGTTTGGCTTACGCCCAAGGAAGCCATGTCACAAAATGTCCGCGCCGAAATGACTGGCGGTCAAGATCAACTTGTACAAATGGCGCTGGCACATGCTGGCGCACATTCCTAAGGAAATCTAATAATGGCTTTACGTGATGGTGATGGCTGGGTGCAATGCCAATGTGGTTCTAAGCATTGGGGACTTCATGGCGCAGCTGGAGTTGTGCTGCTAGATGCAGGCTCAAGATCTGTTCTGATGCAATTGCGCGCAGAGTGGACGCACGGCGGTCGGGTTTGGGGGATTCCAGGTGGTGCGCGCGATTCACATGAAAGTGCGATTGAATCAGCATTGCGCGAGATGCGCGAGGAATTAGCAATCGATGAGTCATTGGTCGAAGTGGTGCATGACAACATGTGGACTGATCATGATGACTGGCACTATCACACAGTAATTGCATTAACTTCGCGTGATGTTGAATTTGTTACCAACGACGAAGCGGAGCTGGCTGATTGGATTGAGATTTCTAAAGTGCAGGATTTAAATCTACATCCAGGATTTGCTTCTAACTGGGATGAGATCCTAATAGCAATCGAAGAAGTCTTAGCTCGGACTTAATTTCTTAAAACTTTGCTGCGAGATAGTGTGACCGAGTCGCAAGGCACGCTTATGGTAAGTGGTCAAAGGTATGTCCCAGTGCTGGTTTGCAGTTTCAAAATTAAGATTTTTTCCGAAAGCCAGAGTCGCGTGCTCAAAGTATGAGACATCATCTGTGACAAATCGCACGAGCCCATCTGGTTGCAATACTTTGCTAACTGAGTCCAGGAAATCCGGTTGAATTAACCGCCGTTTATTGTGACGGATCTTTGGCCATGGATCTGGGAACAGGATGTGCACCTCAGAGATGGAGTTTGGAAGTAACCAATCGCGTAGCACATCGATTCCGTCGCCATGATGTATCCGAACGTTGGTCAGGGAATTTTCGTGTGCAGTTTGCGCCACTTCGCATAGACCTGCAGTATGCACATCAATAGCAAGTACCCCAAGCTCAGATTGGGACTGCGCCAAAGCCACAGTATGGTCGCCCATGCCACTGCCAAAATCAATAATGACTTTAGATAGCCCCAGTACTTCCATCAAATCAATAGGTCGTGGGAGATCAATAATCTCCATTGGGGGCAAAAGCACGTTCAAAGCGTGATCCCGGCGAGCTGACATTCGGCCATGTCGGGCATGAAATGTACGAATGTGGGGATGTGCCTGACCGTCAGTTTCCTGCGAGTAGATTGGGGTTTGCACACTTAAGAATACAAGTTTGGAGAACCCGATGAATCTCGATGGAGTACACGTTCCGCTAGTGACACCTTTTGATAGTTCTGGCGAAGTTGATGCTAAGAGCATTGCTCATTTAGTAGAAGTTATGCTGGCCAACAATCTCTCTGGCATAGTCGCAGCCGGCACAACAGGTGAGGCATATGCCCTAACTTTTGAAGAGCGTCGTACGGTAATTAGCACCATAGTGTCGCAAGTAAAGGGTCGCGTCCCAGTTTTAGCTGGCATCGGCGGCATGTCTACTGGCGAGGCAATTAAGCAAGTGAAACTAGCAGCCGAGTTAAAAGTAGATGGCTTGATGGTGGCTGGACCTGCTTATGTGCTTCCTACCTCAGTTGAACTTGCTAAGCATGTGAACGCTGTAATAAACGCTGTGAAGTTGCCTTCGGTGCTTTACGACTACCCAGCGCGCACCGGTGTGCAGTTCGACCAAGAGTCTTTGGATTTGCTCGCCGACAATGAGTACGTAATTGGAATTAAGGAAGCATCAGGGGATCTAGATCGTATTCCAATGTTTAAGTCCCGTTACGCCGGGAGAATTGAAATCGTTTGTGGCGCCGATGCTGACAGTAAAACTTTTATGGATGCTGGCGTGACAAGTTGGATTGGCGGAATGGCCAATGCCCTTCCTAAAGCACATCTTGGAATCATGGATTCGCAAACCCGCGCAGCTGCCTATGAAGCGGTCTTGCCAATTCTGCAACACATTGAGTCTGGTCGTTACATAGCAAAGACCAAGGCGCTTATGGGAATTCTTGGCGCGCCATGCTCCGAAACTCGCGCGCCACTAAACACACTTGAGGATGCTGGAGTTGAAGAGTTACGGGCTCTAGTCGCCCAAGCTGGACAATGGGCTCCCAACTTGGTTTAGCAACATGACACGGGATCTTTGGAGTCTTATTCCAGAGCCGTGGCGCAACCAGTTAGAAAACTGCCGTGACGAGTTAGCGGAAATTGATTCAGCCCTAAACGCTGCGCACGTTGGCGGCGAGATTATTGTTCCGGCATGGGACAACATTTTTACTGCGCTGACACTTGCGCCAGATCAAGTCAAAGTCGTCATACTTGGCCAAGATCCATACCCAAACTCAGGTCATGCAATTGGTCTAGCGTTTGCAGTTCCAAAGGAAACTAAGCCGCTACCAGGCTCGCTGCGCAACATTCTTAAGGAATTGGAAGCAGACATTGGCCGACCACCACAAACTTCACCGGATCTTGCGCACTGGGTCGCTCAGGGTGTGCTCCTGCTAAATACCACTCTCACCACAGTTCATGGCGTGAGCAATTCCCACGCCGAATTGCCTTGGGATCGAGTAGTCGCGCAGATCTTGAACACAGTTGTTACCGCTAATTCAAAAGTGGTGGCGATCCTCTGGGGCAAGGCAGCGCAGAGTTGCAGTCCTATGTTTTCGCAAGATCGCATTGTGACCTCGGCGCATCCGAGTCCACTTAGTGCGCATCGAGGATTTGCAGGTTCTAAGCCATTTAGCAAAACTAATGAAATGCTGAGATTGGATCGCAAAGAGGGGATCGATTGGTGAAAAAGTATTACCCGTTATTCGCAATCATCTTCCTCTTTTGGTGGTTTGGCCCCGGCAACAATGTCAGCGCGCCGCCAGAGTCAATCCCAACGGTTTCGCCTTCGTCCTACTATGTGCCGGCAAGTCCAGTTGTACCTAACACAACGCAGATTCCCGAAGTCTTAGCTTCTCCTTCGGTCATTAGCACGCAAGAGCCAAGCGCTGGCGACACACAAGCATTACTGGCTGCACAAGCATTAGTTGAGCGCGGGCGAAGTGCCAGCACTAATTACAGTCGAGATGCTTTCGGTTCAGCTTGGAAAGACGTGGATCGAAATGGCTGTGACACTCGAAATGACATTTTGAGCCGTGACTTCACCACCGCCAGCTACAAGGGCGGAACTAACGATTGCAAAGTTGTTGGTGGCACATGGACTGATCCGTATTCCAATGAGTCCTACACCTTCACTGAACAGCCCTCCGAAGCACAAATTGATCACGTGGTTGCGCTAAGTAACGCGTGGCAAATGGGCGCAGATTTATGGACCGATGAAATGCGCACTGAATTTGCTAACGACCCACTTAACTTAATCGTCACAGTGGCTTCTCTTAATAGGCAAAAAAGTGATTCCAACGCCGCTTCTTGGTTACCCCCATATAAACCTGGCCGATGCGACTTTATTGCCAGGCAGGTGGCAGTAAAAACTAAGTGGCAACTGTTTGTAACCAGTTCTGAAAAGAGTGCCATGCTTGGCATTTTGAGTAAACCTGAATGCTTCGAAACCTTGTTACCTAACTAGACAAAGATTAGTTTTAAGGCAGGATAGGAGAGTGTCTACGCCTCCTGCGGTACTGATGGTTGAACTCATTATGTCGATAGATCGCATGATCACCTCAGCGCGGAATGCAGGATTAAGACACCCGGAATGGTTGGCCAATACCGATGAGCAGTGGGCGCCACCGGTGGTACTGGGGCACATTTCGCAAGTAGATGAATTGGTGTGGTTGCCGAGAATTCAATTAATGTGCCAGGCGCAAGCGGCCGGGGATCCCGTACCGCAGTTTGTTTGGTGGGAGCCAAATCCAGCGGAAACTGTAGCGAAATTCGGGAGTCAATCACTTGAAGACGTGGCAGCTCTTGCCATGTCGCATCGAACCACCTTGCTTTCGGCAGTCAAGGATCTCACACCCACGCAATGGCAAGCTCAAGCCAGACATGACGCTTTTGGCGAGATCGATGTCAGCGCGCTTTTGATCCAGGTTTTAACCCACGATGAAGAGCACCGAGCCAGTTTGGTCTAGGCCCGCTCAGGTTTAAGTGGGCTCTGCTGGGGTAATCTAGGCCCATGAATGGAACTTATGTAATTGTCGCAATTCTCGTCCTCTTGGTTATTTTTGGAATAGCCCAATACAACAAGCTGGTGCGATTAAATGTTGCCGTCGATGAGGGCTTTGCCCAAATCGAAGTGCAACTGCAGCGTCGTGGTGACTTGATCCCGAACTTGGTAGAAACCGTCAAAGGTTATGCAGCCCATGAAAAGGAAACTTTCGAAAAAGTTGTCCAGGCGCGAGCCAAAGCAACGGCCGCCCAAGGTGTAGCAGCAGTTGCTGAAGCTGATGGCATGCTGACTCAGGCGCTAAGAGGCCTGCTGGCTGTAGCCGAGGCTTACCCCGATCTAGAGGCATCTGCTAATTTTCTTTCCCTCCAGGAAGAACTTTCTGGAACGGAAAACAAGGTGGGCTTCGCTCGTCAGTACTACAACGACAATGTGCGTGCGCTAAATGAAATCATTGTTGGCATTCCTGGAAAGTTTTTTGCGGGACCGGCCAACGTTGTTTTACGCGAGTTCTATGTTGTTAATGATCCAGGTAAGCGCGACGTACCAAACGTCTCATTTAACTGAGGCGCGTCTTGTCTGATTTTCGCGAGCAACAAAAGAGCAATCGCTTAAAGACTTATCTCCTGTTAGCAGTAATGGGAAGTTTGACTGCGTTCGTAATTTATGCGTTTGCTCTCTATGCGGGCTACACCAGCATCGGAATAATTCCTATCGTGGTTGGAATCTCACTCTTTGGAGTCTGGGGTTCCTACTATTCCTCAGACAAGATTGTTCTGGCCATGACCGGAGCTAAAGTCATTGATCATGAGACTGCGCCACAGCTGTTCAATTTGGTTCATGAGATAACTATTGCGTCTGGCTTGCCCATGCCCAAAGTTGCGATCGTACAAGATGGTGCGCCTAATGCCTTTGCCACCGGCCGAGATCCTGAACACGCAGTGATTGCATTTACGACAGGCATCTTGGAAGTAATGGACCGCGAACAACTGCAGGGTGTTGCTGCGCATGAATTAGCGCACGTAGCAAACCGAGACACTTTAGTTTCTGCCGTAGCTGCAACAACTGCCGGAGCAATCGCACTGTTGAGCGACTTTCTAATTCGGATTAGCCTCTTTGGTGGCGGTCGGCGAAGCAATAACGGGGGTGCAAATCCATTTGTTTTGGTTGCCGCGTTAATTGCCGCCATATTGGCACCGATCGCAGCAGTGCTATTAAAGGCAGCAATTTCTCGAAAGCGAGAGGCTCTCGCCGACGCTACTGCAGTTGCATTCACGCGTAATCCCACAGGATTACGAAGAGCGCTCGAGACTTTAGCCGCTGACAGCACTGTGGTGCAGCAAAAATCTAATGCTGTTGCCCACCTCTGGATTGAATCACCACTGGATAACAAGATGACCTCAAAGCTATTTGCCACTCATCCAGCAATTGAAGATCGAATCGCGAATCTACGCGCGCTAGAGAAGACCAGCCCAAGCGAGACCTAACCTTGGAATTGCTAGATTCCATGGGATTTTTCGCCACATCTATGCCAACATTTAGATACTGCTAGTTAGATTCAGCAAACCAGCACCTATTCGTTTGGAGAAACAAATGAGCGTTACCGGAGTTGCCAGTCCATATTCCTGGGATAGCCCCTTCTTTTATTCACAAGCAACGATTCATAACGGCGTTGTTTACGTTTCAGGCCAAGCTTCATTAGATTCTGATGGCGCAATCGTGGGTGAGAATGACTTCCAGGCTCAAGCCCATCAAGTATTTGCCAATTTGCAGAAAGTTTTAGCAGCAGCCGGAAGCGACTTGTCCAAAGTCATTAAAGTAAACATTTACATGACCGACATGACTAAATTTCCAACAATTATCGAATGCCGCGAGAAGTATTTCTCCAAGCCATATCCCGCTGACACCACGGTTGAAGTTACTGCGTTAGCGATTCCGGGCTTATTGCTGGAAATAGACGTGATTGCGGCTTTAGCTTAAGCCGCGTCTAGCCAACGGTATTGGAATCAATCGTTGGCTTAGTGCCACCAGTAGCTACTGCACAAGGTTGGCAAAGTAGCGCAAGTGTTCGACCAGGTTTTGCGTGCTGATCGTAATAACTATTTGTTGGCTGACCACACTCATCGCATCTTCCAAGCACCTTAGTGTGGTCAGAAAAATCCATACTCATTCTGTTATCAAAAATATAGAGCGATCCATCCCAGAGGCCATCATCCCCAAAAGTTTCGCCATAACGAACTATGCCTCCAGTTATTTGATAAACCTCTTGGAAGCCGCGACTCTTCATCACGGCAGATAAAACTTCGCACCGCACACCTCCAGTGCAATAAGCAATAATTGGTTTGTGCTTCAAGTGATCGAATTTTCCACTCTCAAATTCCGATACAAAATCTCTTGTCGTTTCGACGTTAGGAACGATAGCGTCGCGAAATTTTCCGACACGGGCTTCGAATGAATTACGGGCATCGAAAAAAACTACCTCATCACGGCGAGCTGCAACTAAGTCATGAACTTCTTGTGGGGATAAGTGAGTGCCGCCGCCAACGACTCCGTCGTGCGTAACAGCAAGCTCATCAACTGCACCGAAGGAGACAAGTTCATCACGAACTCTTACAACTAATTTGGGGAAATCCATTCCAGTTCCGGTCGACCACTTAAAGTCGATTTTGCCGAAGCCAGGAAATTCCCTCGTCTTACGGACATATTTCTTTAAGTCCCTCATGCTGCCACCCAATGTGCCATTTATGCCATGTTCAGAAATGATAATGCGACCCGTTAGGCCAAGACTCTGGCAAAGATCGCGTTGCCAGAGTCGAAGTGAGGTTGGATCAGAAACTGGGGCGAACCCATAAAACAGGATGACTTTCTGGAGTGTCACAGGTGCACCTCGATTGCATCTATTGCTGCGCCTATGGCGCCACCACCGAAGACTACATGGTCTTAGCTAGATTCACTTAACTAAGTAATTCAATGAGGATTATTTGAAACTTCCCGTGATTACTTAGTAATTTGCAAATTCAACGCAGCGCCGACACCTTCGGGACCTCGGGAAAGTGACCACTTGCTTCCCGCAATTGAATTAAATAGTGATGATCCTAAACCAGGATCCCCAGCCCGCGGTCCGATCCCGTTATCTATGACAGTGAGTGAGATTTCGGTTGCACTTGAATTTAGGAAGATCGTCGCTTCGGTAGCTAAACCATGCCGCAGTGCATTTGAGAATGCTTCCTCAACCACGTGAACAATGTTTCTAGTATCAATTACTGAAACATCATTTTCCGAGCCCATAACTTCAACTTGGGTAGTTAGTATTCCGTCCCACATCACCATCAAGTTGGATAGTTCATTTTCGATAGAAGCCATTTCGTGGGAAATCAATTGGTCGAATGGAGTTGTGACACTTTGCCTAGCCTTATCAATTTCAGCTAGTAGCGCCTTTGAGTCTTGCGCGTTACCTGCCATCTCAATTGCGAATGCCGAAGCCATCAAGCGTGATTGTAAGTTTCCGTGCAGATACTTAGCCATGTCGCTACTAAGGCGGACAGTCTCATTTTCCTCAGATATTGTGCGAATCCGACTTTTATCGATTCTATCCTGTAGTTCATTTAGAATCTCTTTACGTTGCTTTAATGAAGTATCGATCAAGCCGCAGGTGATTGTTAATAGCGGTAGCCAAATAGCAATCGTCACATTGACGCCAAAGAATTGTTGATCAATAGCATCGCCAAATATTAGTAAGGAATAAAGACCGGGAGCTGATGCGGCTAAAAATATAGCAAAAACATATATTTGATACCTATGTTTACTCCAGCGCTCAATGGCAGAGGTAGCGCTCAAGTAGATCAGGGATGTAGTGAAAGCCAGCATCAAAAGTCGAGTAAGTAGCTCGCTGCTGCCATGGATATTTACATTTACTGGAATAGCAGATGCCAGCAGGAGCGGAAGAATAAGTATTAATGGAAAAGCACTTGTAGTGATCATTGCTTTACCAAGATCAACCAATGTGATGTCTTTAACCGAGCTTGATGGTCGCTCCCATAGCCGATGACTCATGTCCCGCACAGTTTCTCGCGCGCTCATCCTTAAGTCATCGGCAAGAATTTGCCATGAGTCTGAAGGTGCTGATGTCTCTTCCAAACTATGCTTCAGATCCTCAAGTAGAACACTCAAATCACTCTCGACGGATAATCGCAACTGAGCGGTCATTGCGGCAATGACTTCTTGACTTTGCAACTCTTTGGACTCAAGACGGATCTGTTCGGCAATAAGCTCTGCGCGTCTTTCTCTGAATTCTTGTAGTGTGTTCATCACAATGGCACTGGCCGGTACGCCAATTAAGCCAAGAAAGCCGGCACCAAAAAGTCTTACTGAAATTCCCTGCGCAACATCGGATTCAAGGTTTAGTAAAATACTTAGGGTTCCAGTAGTGACGCCCTTTATCGCGCCAAATAAAAAACCAATTATGAAGATCCAGGCAACAGGGACCGGCTTGGTCGCTCGATTTCTAAAAATTGTTAGGTGCGAGAGGTATAGCAACTCACAAAAAACGAGATAACCTCCGGCGGATGCAAGTAGCCAGCCACCAAGTTCGTTCGCATCAAAACTAGTAGCTTCTATCAACACAACTGATGCCACAGCTGTGGGGGCGATTACCAAAAATGGAGTGCGGGAAATCACCCATCGCCCCGTTAGTGCTTTGCGCGTGCTAGCCGATAACACTACAAATGACCTTGGCCTGTTAATCGGAAATAAACCCGCGCAATGTGCACCCTTTGGTTCTGGTTTGTCGCTGCTGGTATGTCGAGGGCCTTAGCAATCTTGGCGATCGTTTGTTCAACCGCTTTTTCGGTAACAAACCTTAATTTAGCAATTTCGCCATTGGTATGACCTTGCGCCACCATGCGAAGTGTTTCAACTTGGACATCTGTCATACCTTCAATCTCACGAGGCACATCATTCTTTGGCTGCCTAGATCCGGTTCTTGAACCAGCGGCGTTCATAATGGCTTGCATAATTGCTTCGCTGACTACTTTGATTTCTCCAACATTGCTCTTCACTAGGTATTCAGTGCCTAGTGGGATGTTAGGTAAATTTGCTCGCAACAATCTTGGATCAGAATATGATGTGAGCATTACTAGACCAACATTTGGATTTCGGATCCGAAAGGCGCGAGCAAGATCTAGTCCTGTTGGCCCATACCCAAGATCTAAATCAAGTAGCACCACATTCGGATCATGATTCTCGAACGAAGTTACAGCCTCTGCAGAGGTACCAACGGCATCAACAACTTCGATGCCGTTACTAACAAGCGCACCGACTATTGATGTTCGCGTAAATGCATCATCCTCAACGACGAGCAACCTTGGCTTTTCCATATCTAGAAGTATGTCCTGTCTCGAATAGGAGAATGCCGCAAATGAGATTTCAAAGCGGAAAATTTACGCATCGCTAGGGTTACCCCTAGGCAGGTACTAGGGGTAACCCTAGACATTTGCCCTAATTGCCTTTTGAGTGATGTATTACTCCTGTCATGTTGGTATGTTGCAAATAATTCTAAGAAAAGGGAGCTTCGATTATGCGTAAATTCTTGGTACCACTATTGGCCATAATTACTGTGATTGCGGTTGTGGCGCTTTCAATCTTTTTGTTCAATGCAAAAGATAAAACTCCTTCCGCATCAGAGGCCGCAACGGAATCATGGTTGTACTCTTTGCAGTCAGCTGGAACCACCGACTTTGACCAGTCCTCGAGTGTGTTGAGCGTGCCGGTGGGAAGCCTCGTGGGATTTAGCGACCGCCCCTTTCGGGACATACAAGACTTGTCGCTCACCGACTTCGTTGCGCTGTGGTCCGACACAAGTGAGGACTCCTTTAGCGCCGATCCACCTAATGCTGCGCTTACCTACTGGGACAGTGCTGCAACCGATGCGGTTGCTCACACCGTCATTGTTGAGATCACTGGAGACCTAAGCAGTGCTGGCAATGTGCTGTCGATGAAGCTAAAGATCCTTTCTCCATCTGGCGCCACACTCCCTGCAAAGATGTACTGGGCTTCGCTATTCATCGACAATTTTGGATGCTTCAATAACCCGAACCCTTCCGTCGCCATTTGTGGATTCTAGTTTGGATCCAGCGCTGTTCCCTAGAAATGCAGAGCCGACGTTTCCGTTGTACTGCGAAGTAATTAGGGTTTGACCCCGGGTTATTAGGTACAGCCGAGACACTGCGTTGCGTACTACGGATCAGAAGGTTAGGGGTTCGAATCCCTTCGAGCGCGCAGAGTTTTAAGTTAGTCAAAGGTAGCTATTTAGTTACAAAAATTTATAAAGCCAAGAGCCCTAACGGTTTTATCAGTGCGAGATTTCGCTTCTTCAAGGCGCTGTTTTGTTTCGCCGAGATATTCTCCAGTAGCTAAGGCTTTGTTAACGTCGATAACTCGAACTGGGCGATCATCGCGAATTAGTGTCGGAACTTCAGTAACACAGAACAACGAAAACTTTCCGGCCGAACCTTCAATAAACTCCCAGCGAGTTATCAGACCTTCAGATTTGATTGTTGTGGGTTCTCGATGCGCGGCAACAAAATTTCCATGACTATAAGTAATCCAGGTATTACCAATTTGAGTTAGCGGTTGCACGGAATGACTATGCGAGCCATCGATTAAATCTATTTGTCCAGAGTCAGCCAGTGCTTGCGCAACTGATGTCTGGAAGTCATTGGCTCTGTTTGTGTATTCTGTGCCCCAATGCAATTTAGTGATGACTATTTCCGCGCCTTGTGATCGCGCCAACTTTGCTTCCGCGATGATTGCAACTGGATCAATTAGGTTCGCGCTCCAAGTTTTATCGGCATCGCGCTCAAAGCCATTGAAGCCATATGTATAGGAAAGGATTCCTACTTTTACTATTCCGTTTTCGGTCTTCACATCCATAATCAATGGCCTACTTGCAGCATCCTGCGAAACCGCAGTGCCAGTGTGGGGGATACCGGCAGCGTCCAAAGTTGCGATAGTTCGTTTTAAGCCCGCAAATCCTTGATCCAAACTGTGGTTGGAGGCCGTGCCACACACATCAAAGCCAAGTTTGATGATGGCATCTGTTATCTGCGGTGGGACATTAAAAGTTGGATATCCCTGGTAGTCAACGCCGGGCTCTGCCAACGGTGTTTCTAAATGACAAAGCGCGAGATCAGCAGAACTGATCACCGGCTCTAGATCTGCAAGTTGCGGGTAAAAATCTAAATTTCCATCAGTGCCATCGGCTTTGGCTTGGGCCCATAATCTTTCATGCAACAAAATGTCGCCACTGGAAACAATCGAAATATTGCGAAGTTTTGGTTCGGGGCTAGCACTTTGCGAACTTAAAGTCGAAATTTCAGCCTGCGTGGTTTCAGCCCCATCTTGGTCGCTGATCCAAAATCCACCGATTGCTACTAAGGCAATTACGACCACAAGAAAACTAATTTGTTTTATTAAGCGCATCATGGGACCTGACTTAACTAACTTCCAAAGTCAGACTTAGCCCAGTTAGTTTTTCTATAGCAGTAAGCAATGCATCGTAAGTGTTATTTGAAACTGTGCTTTTTACATCATGGCCATCTTGGAACTTTGAAGCGTCAGAGAAATCCAAAGTTAAAACTTGATTTTCCAGTTTTGCTAATCGTGCGTCAAAGAAAGCCAGCCAAGCAATTCGATTTGTTGCTTCGAGTTCGTCTAGAACGTCGTTCCAGATACTTTTTAACTCAAGTAGCTCCATTACTCAACGGGGGCGTGTTCGCCGGCATCTTCAAAGCCAGCTTCACGATGCGAGCCATCACAAAATGGCTTGTCCTTTGAGTGACCACAGCGACAAAGTGAAAAACTTTCCTTTTCAGAAATAACCGCGCCGTCAGCTCCAATCAAAGTTGCGCCTTCTACTCGCATTGAGCCGTTTGCACGAATTGAAATCTTGGCTTTTTCTTCAGACATATTTAGCTACTTTCCATTGAATTGTTTTACCGTGGTTATTAAGACTCTAAAGCCAAACGGGTGGTTTACCCAGCGCTGAACCATCAGAAGTTACTAATTTCCCGTCAGGTTCACGGCCCATTAACCAGGCTGCTAGATCTTGCGGGACGCCAAAAATGTCCGTCATACCATTTTGATCGCCAGTCCAAGTGTGGTCGCCGGCAATTAGTAACCGGAACTTAACTGCTTCCTTTCGCTTGCCACCAGTAATACTTTTTAAAGTTTTAATACAAAAATCAAACGTCCAGTCGGTTGACTTGTATTCCAGACCGAGGTCAACCAAGTGCACCAAGCACTCACGTTCGCGAAGTGTGGTGATTCCGTGGGGATGAATTTGAGAGCCGTTACCCATAACAACTTCTTGGGTTAAAAGTGGACCTTCAATCAATCGATCCAGATTTTTCGCAAAGAGCTTAGATTGCTCCAGAAAGTCGGCAATAATTTCTGAGCCATCTCGTTTCGCTCCAGATTCAATATCAAGTCCGCGCTGCTCGACGGACACATACATATCCTTTTGCACACCAGTTAGTGCCCATTCGATCAGATTCGAAAGACCGCGGGCATTGTTTGCTAAGTGCGTAAGTACATGGCCACGAGACCAATCAGGCAGTAACGAATCAGCCGCCACTTCTTCATTGCTGAGTTCGCTTGCATACTTAGCGACTAGGGCTTCGGCGTTTGCAACATCAATAACAGAAGTGATCATGGAAGTAACCGTACGGCAAGGTGCTACTTGTTATCTGACTCCGGGGCTACTTCAATCGGTTCTGCAACTAACTCATCTTCGGGCAGCTGTTCAGCAATTTCTTTTCGAGCATCCGCCTTGGATCTGGCTAGACCTAGGATTCTGAACAAAGTTGCAATAACAATCATGACCCCCAGCACACCAAATTGAGTTAAATAATAGGGACGGCCTTGGTCACCAATCCAACCCGAAGGCAGATAGTCATTACCAAACCACCGATCGCCAAGCCCAGGTGCAAGCAATTGTGAAATACCAAATGCAACTACTAGGGTCAACCAGATAGATATTGTGCGGTGGGCCCGGACTTTGTAGGGCCGCGCCACATCAGGGTACTTATTGCGCAGTACCCAAAACGCTGGAAAAATTCCGAGATAAGTCAGCAATGAAGCCGCCACGGCAAAACTAACTGCAACGCCAAAATATTTTGCTAGGTAACCCTCATTTAATTGGTAACCCAAAATCAAAATTGCCGAGGCCACTATCCCAGTTATGTTGTTTAGTCGAACAGGTGTGCCGTATCGAGGATTGGTATGACCAAGCCAACGTGGAGCTGAACCATCAAAACAAGCCATTGCTAAATTGCGATTGGTAGACATCAACCAAGTAACTCCAGTTGAAAAAATGGTCAAGATTATTAGCACTCCAGCAAATCCACCCAAGTAAATACCGGCTCCACTTAAAGTGACTGTGCCATCTTCGGCAATGCCGCCACCGTAAACAGTAAACACAGTTTTGAGCGCATCAACAAAACCAGCAAGACCATCCACTTGGTTAACCGGTAAAACCAATAGCACAGCCAAAATAGGAATGCCATAAAAAAACATGGCAAACGCCGTGGTTCGAAATACAGCGTAAGGCAGGTCGCGCTTTGCGTATTGCATCTCGGCACTGGCCGCACTCACATTTTCCAGTCCAAGAAAAGCAAATAAAATAATGGGAATTGTCAGAATCAAGCCATCAAAGCTCAACCCAAAATCAGAAAATGCAACACCGCCCATGCCGTTTATAAACCCGAACGCAATAACGGTAATTGTAAATAACGGAATCAGGATGAGTCTGGAAAGTACGCCAAATACTGAAACCCATTTACCCACTCGGAAGGAATAGTTATTTGCAAGAATTGAAAGCCAAATGAATGCTAAAGCAAATCGATAAAATGAAAACTGCGACATTTGAGAGCCAGCCATAAAAAATGTTTCAGCAGCAGTAATCACCACAATGGTTAGAACCCCGCCAAGCCAAATCGGACTCTTAATCCAACTTATGACTGAACTGATTGAACCCGCCAGATGACCAAACGCCAAGCGGATCCACATATAAGGTCCACCTTGAAAAGTAAACGTGGAGCTTAACTCAGCAAAAACCATTGCTGCCGGAATCAAGAAAACGATAGCAAGTACCGCCATCCAGGAAATTGCTTGCGGACCAGCAGCAGCAACTATTGCAATTGTGTCTAATCCAATTACCGAGCAGAGGGAAAAGAATAAAACCTCTTTACGACCAAAGTCTTTTCGGAAATTTTTTCGTTCCGTTAAATATGTTGGTGTTAGGTCAAATTGGGAAGCAGGTTCTTTTGCGACTGTGTCATTTTCCATAAGGAAAACTTAACGCGTGCAATATGTATTGCTGGCACTAACCCAACAATAAGAATCAAATCAGTAATAATGCCGTATTTTTCGGACACTATTCACTGATACCGCCAATAAATCAGGCAGTTTCTTCGGTATTAACTTCAGGAGTCTCGCTCACCAGACCAAGTTGGGTTTCATGTGTGGCATAGCGTGACTCGCGCACGTCAACCTCTAGTTTTTCAGCCATCGGCAACTCATCAGTAAATCGACCAAGTTCCTCAACGGCCTTTGCTTTTGGCATCACTGAGCGGTCAAACGAACCAACCGCGTTGTTATAAGTATCCATCGAACGCTTGAGGTTATCGCCCACCTTGCTGAAATGGTTTATGAAAGTTATCAAGCGGCCATAGAGATCGCCGGATTCTTTAATCATTTCTTGCGCATTGCGAACTTGGGTATCTTCTTGCCACAACATCGCGATGGTGTTGAGCGCAATCACAAGTGAAGTTGGGGAAGTCAACACAACTTTTGCTTGCGCTGCATCTTCAATCAAATTTGGATAAACCTCAAACGCAGCAGCCAGTGAAGATTCAGTTGGAATAAACATAATTACGTAATTCAATGATTCTTTGTCATCGACATAGTTGCGACTCGACAACGCTTTGATGTGACCTTTTAGCGCGGTGGCATGAGCATCAAATAAAGTTTTGCGGCGATCGGGATCGACTTCATTTATTGCATCCAGGTAGGAATTCATCGGCGCCTTGCTGTCAACATATAAAACGCGATTGTTTGGCAAGTGAATTGTCACATCTGGGCGACCTGACCCGTCACCAACTTGTTGCTTTTGTTCGTCAAAGGAAACGTGCTCTGACATTCCAATCATTTCTATGATGCGGCGAAGTTGCAGTTCACCCCAACGACCACGGGCATCATTGCGACGAAGTGCACTAGAAAGATTTGTAGTCTCAGTTCGCAAAGTGTCCAGGAGCCCAGTTGTGTTTGTGACTTGTTGATCGAGCCTGGCATAAGCGTCAGCTCGCTTAGTCTCCAAGTCGCCCACCTTTATATCAAGTGCTTTCAAACTGTCGCCAAGGGGTTTGATAATTTCTTGGATGGAAGCCGAAGCTGCGCGATTTTGTTCGGCAACAAAACTTGTTGTGGTTTGTAACCGAGCCTCAGTGGAGGTCTCGAGCATTTGAGCTGCAGATAAATAGTGCTCCCGCGAGGCATCAGCAACTTGCTGTCGGATGTCTTGCGCTGAGAGCCCGCCTTGACTCTTCATTGCTCGGCTAACAACCAGACCAACAATGGCGGCAGTGGTGAGCGCAGTAACTAACACGATGACTAAAAGTGAGGTAACGTCCATGAGTTAAGTCTCCCATTGGGCAGTGACAAAACGCTGAAAACCCCATGACGATTAGGTTTTGTGCCCTTTTGCATCTACCGTTAGAACATTCCCCAAAGAAGGTTTTAATGTCCACTCCATCAAGTCCTAAGAAAAAGCCGCGCGCCCGAAAGTTAGAGCGCGATCGATCTCGCGAAGGCGAACCCAAAGCAAAAGCTGGTTCACCTCGTCACGCAACGGCAAAGGACACCGCAGCCAAGAAGCGCGCTAAGCCAAAGTCCAAGGTCGCCAAAGCCGAATCCCGCGCCCCGCGCGACCCGGAAGCCCGCAGTAAAGCAGAATCACCGCGCGCTGCAGTAAAAAGCACCTCTCGCGGTAGAGATGTCTGGAATCCTTCCGGCAAACCACAGCGCAAGGGTGGGGAAAAGCCATCTGGTGGCCGCGGCACTCGCGATCGCTATGAAGATGAGCGTCCACCAGCTCGAAGGCGCGATGATGCGCCGTTAGCTCGCGCGCCACGTAAAACTTCCGACTCACGTCCAACCACGCGCGCGCGTTACGAAGACGAAGCACCAAAGCGCGCACCACGTATTTATTCAGATTCCCGGCCACCAGCTCGCAGTCGCGATGACGCGCCTTCAACTCGGGCGCCACGTAAAACTTCCGACTCACGTCCAACTACGCGCGCGCGTTACGAAGACGAAGCACCAAAGCGCGCGCCACGTACTTACTCAGATTCCCGGCCTCCAGCTCGAGGTCGCTATGAAGATGAGCGTCCACCAGCTCGCGCACCGCGCAAAACATCGGAGGCACGTCCAACCGCGCGCGCGCGTTACGAAGACGAAGCACCAAAGCGCGCACCACGCACAAAGAGTGATGATGTTTACGCGCCAAAATCTCGGCTACCGCGCGAAAAAGTTTCACGTGATTACGATGATGAGTCAACTGGCGCAATGTCAGAGAACACTGCAGAAGTCGCATTAGATACCGCATCAAGCAACTGGGCAGAACTCGGCGTTTCCACAGAATTACTTAGCACGCTAAGACGTCAAGGAATTGATACCCCGTTCCCAATTCAGGCAAAAACTCTTCCGGATGCAATCAGCGGTCGCGACGTATTAGGTCGAGGACAAACTGGTTCTGGTAAGACGCTTGCGTTTGGCTTGGCAATGGTTACCCGGTTAGCGCATCGCAAAGCAACGGCAAAGCACCCACTTGGCATTGTTTTAGTGCCAACGCGCGAGCTTGCAATGCAAGTAACAGATGCACTTATGCCATACGCCCAAGCGGTTGAGCTCGACATTCGCCTAATTGCTGGTGGTATGCCGTACGCAAAACAAATTGATGCATTAAAGCGCGGTGTTCCAATTGTGGTTGCTACTCCCGGACGCCTTAATGACTTGGTAGAACAAGGTCACATTAATTTAAGCAAAATTGAAATCACAATTCTTGATGAAGCCGACCAGATGTGTGACATGGGATTCATGCCACAAATTGTCGAAGTACTGGATATGACCAAGCCTGGTTCGCAGCGCTTGTTGTTTAGCGCAACGCTTGATAAAGATGTCGACAAGATTGTTAAGAAATATCTTAAAAATCCGATCGAGCATGCAACTAACTCAGGCAAAGCTTCCGTCACAACCATGACACATTACTTATTCATTACTTATAGCGAAGATAAGCCAACAATCTTGGCCGAGATCGGTTCTCGCAAAGGCAAGACTATGTTCTTTGCTCGCACACAAGCTGGCGTAGATCGCATTGCCAAGGATCTAGCGCACAAAGGTGTGCCAGCAGGCGCATTGCATGGTGGCAAAACCCAAGCAGTTCGAACCCGAACTCTTGCTGCATTTAAAGAAGGCCTAACTGACGTATTAGTTGCAACTGATGTTGCGGCTCGTGGAATTCACGTTGATGGCGTCAGCTTGGTGGTTCACATCGATCCACCAAATGATCATAAAGATTATTTGCACCGAGCAGGCCGCACAGCTCGCGCTGGCGAATCTGGCAAAGTTGTAACAATGATTGGGCCGCGGCAGCAAAAGGCAGTAACTGCGATGACTAATCGAGCTGGCGTTGAGCCAGAAGTTGTAAAAGTTAAGCCCATGTCCAAGGAATTAGTTTCGATCACAGGAGCTAAAGAACCAACGGGCATTGCCTGGAAACCGCCAGCTGAACCACCTAAACGCGGTGGCCGCCCAAGTGGCGGACGTTCTGGTGGCGGACGTCCACAAGGTCGATCCGGCGGATCCCGCGGCGGTAGCCGAACTCGCTAAACCCCTCATTCGTCTGGGAAAAGTGGGATTTCTGTTGCTAAATCTGCCCTAGAATTTTCTTACGAGAAACGAGGAAGTCAAGTGAGTGATAGCAAAGGTTTAGGCCGCTTTTTTAGGAGCGAAGAAAGTAGCGGTAGTACTTTCGCGCGCGATACAGCAGACCTAGAAAAAACTATTGTCGCCTTACAGGCTCGCATAATAGAACTTGAAGGCGCGGTAGGGCGTCAAAGTTTCATTGATATGGACGAAGACGGATTCGCGCAGATTGCTGCGGAGGATGCCGCCGTAATAATTCGCGCAGCTCGGCTGCGTGCTGGAAAGCTCATTGAGCAAGCCACCGAAACTTTACAACAAGCAGAGTCAGAGCGCGAACAAATTCGCGCAAGTTGTGAATTGGATGCCCGCCAAACTCGGGAAGCAGCAAACATTGATGCCCGCAAAATTCGCGCTGAGGCTACATCAACTCTTGAATCTGCTCGCGAACAGGCAGTTAAATTATTAGAGGCAACTCAAAATGATGCTGATTCACAAACAGAAGAAAACCAAAAAGTAATCTCAAAACTTTTAGATGACGCAACTCGTCGCGCGAATAATCTTGAAAATGAAACTGCAAAGCTTCGGGCAAAACTAGACCAAGAGTTAAATCTGCTACGCACCCAAACTGAAAAGACTACTACTTCCCTAGTCTCAGAAGCTCAAGTTGAAGCAAAGCGACTCCTTGCTGAAGCAATTGCTGCGACTCAGTCCATGCTTGAAAAAGCCACTGGAGATGCACGGGCACTTAGCGAAGAAGCTGGCAGGAATTACACCGCGACAATTGCTGATGGTCAAAACAAGTTGCAGCAGGCGGAGAGTCAAGCGGAGCAAATCATTGCTCAGGCTCAAGGAGAATCACTGATCAAAGCCGGCTTACTCAATGAAGCCGCAGTTGGATACCGTGATACCGTTCTGGCCTCAATCGATGATCACCAAAAAATATTTGAGGACTTAACTGAACAAATGTCAAAAATTCGTTCTCTCGTACACCTTCCACCTAGTTTGGTAGATTTCGCACAAGTTATTGCAGCCACAAAGCCTGACGACAAAAGCTAGAAAATACATCGTTTTTGTTAAGTACTTTTAGATGCCTGCGCCAATGACACGTCGCCAAATCTGGCTAGCTGTTGTAATTGGATTACTTGCAGGCGTCCTGGCTGGAATGTTCGGAGTGGGCGGCGGCTTCTTAATGGTTCCGCTATACATCTCATGGCTGGGGCTGGAACAACGAAAATCGCACGCAACCTCATTGGCAGCCATCGTGCCAATTGCACTGGCCGGCGCGCTGGGGTATGCAGCCCAGGACAGTGTTGACTTAAGTGCAGCAATTGCACTGCTAGCCGGTTCAGTTTTCGGCGCACTTTATGGCGTTAAGTTACTGGGGCAAGTTCCACTTAAGTTTCTGCAACTGGGCTTTGCATTCCTTCTCTACTCATCGGCCGCGCGGTTGATTTGGTCTTCAAACCCACATCAACTCCTTGATGGTTGGGCAAGTATTGCCTTACTTATTGCAGTTGGCTTTTTCGCTGGAGTCATGGCAGGACTTTTTGGAGTAGGTGGCGGGATTGTCATGGTCCCAGCGCTAGTAATCGCGGCTGGCATGAATTCGGTAGTCGCCCGTGGCACTAGCCTTTTGGTGATTGTTGGATCGGGACTTTCCGGGACTTGGTCCAACCTGCGCAAGAAAAATATTGAGATTTCCTATGCATTACTTTCAGGAATTGCGGGGGTTCCGAGCACATTTTTCGGGGTTTACCTCAGCCACCAGGTGCCACAGCGAATCGCTCTCATTTTGTTCGCGTTTATTTTGATAGCAATCGCAACGCAACAAGTCCAAAAAGCCAGAGGCGGTTCTGCACTTCATTAAAGTTCCCCATAGGCTCGTATCTAATTGAATGAAGGTGAAATTCTATATGTTGGTATTTGTTCCAGCGGAGACAAAAACGGGCGAAAAGCGCGTTGGGTTAACTCCTGAAGGCGCCGGAAAACTCATCAAACTTGGGCTAACTGTGTCCATCCAAGATGGTGCGGGACTGGTATCTGGATATCACAACGATGAATACAAATTGGCGGGTGCCCAGATCGCCGATAGTGCTTCGGCCATTAGTTCAGCAGACGTGGTGGCAACCGTCAGGCCACTTGCAAGCGAACAAATTTCACAACTTAAATCTGGTGCGCTAACAATTTCATTTTTATCACCAACGAACGATTCCGAAGCAATCAAAGCGCTAGCGGATAAAAAAGTAACTTCACTTTCTTTTGATGTATTGCCGCGAATTTCGCGGGCACAATCAATGGACGCCCTGACTTCACAGGCACTTTGCGGTGGATATCGCACAGTACTTATTGCAGCTGAGCGCGCACCAAAGTTTTTCCCAATGCTCATGACTGCGGCTGGAACTATTCCACCAGCAAAAGTTTTAGTACTTGGCGCGGGTGTTGCTGGTCTGCAAGCGATGGCGACTGCGAAACGTCTGGGCGCAGTCGTAAGTGCTTATGATGTTCGCGCCTCCAGCGCGGATGAAGTTAAATCAATGGGCGCAACTTTCCTAAATCTTGGACTCGATGAAGTTGAAGGCGCTGGAGGATACGCACGCGAAATGACAGCAGAGCGTGCGAAAGCCCAACAGGATGCACTAAAGAAATTCATCTCAGAATCGGACGTAGTAATTACAACTGCAGCTGTTCCTGGCCGGAAAGCCCCAACACTAATTACCAGCGACATGATGAGTTCGATGAAGCCAGGTGCAATCATTGTTGACCTTGCTGCTGAATCTGGAGGCAATGTTGATGGCAGCGTTGCTGGACAAGATGTTGAAGTTAAAGTTCCAGGTGGCGTGGTAACAATTATTGGTTGCAAGGATCTTGCTAGTCAGTTAGCAGTTCACGCCAGCAAGCTGTATTCCCAAAACGTAGTTTCCTTATTAACACTGATGACTAACGAGGGTGTCGTAACACCGGATTATTCAGATGAAGTTGTCCAAGGTTCAGCTGTTGTCTTTAAGGGCGAAATTAAAAATGCAATGGCTCGCGAAACTTTAAATCTGCCCGCATTAGCAACTGGAGAGGGTGAATAGTTATGGATGCTATTTCGCTGTTAACAATCTTTATTCTCAGCATCTTTGTTGGTATCGAAGTCGTTTCAAAGGTATCTGCAATTTTGCATACTCCACTTATGTCGGGTGCAAACGCGATTCACGGCGTGGTTTTAGTTGGCGCCATTCTGGTAACTGGAAAAGCAACCGACAATGTGCAGTTGTATCTAGGACTTGTAGCAATTGTCTTAGCCGCAATCAACATGGTTGGCGGATTTGTGGTTACTGATCGAATGTTGGAAATGTTTAAGCCGAAGAAGGCTGAAAAGGAAGAGGTGTCCAAATGACACCAACCTGGGTACGCGTTGCTGAACTGCTAGCTGCAGTTCTTTTCATTCTTGCGCTAAAAGGTTTGTCTTCGCCAAAAACTGCGCGTCGTGGAAATCTCCTTGGCGCCGCTGGCGCTGCAATTGCAACAGCGGTTGCCTTTTTCTATGGCCAAAAATTTTATGGCGGTCCAGTTCAGCATTTACCTGAAATTTTGATTGCAATTGCAATCGGTTCAATCATTGGTTGGATCGCAGCCCGCCGGGTGCAAATGACTCAAATGCCACAGATGGTCGCGCTGTTTAATGGCGTGGGCGGTGGGGCTGCTGCTGTGATTTCCGTAATCGAATTCTTATCCGTGCATTCTGAGAGTGCAGCGATTTTAACTGCAACGATTTTCACAGTAGTTGTTGGTTCAGTCTCATTTACAGGCTCACTACTAACCTTTGCAAAGCTGCAAGAATTAATGACTTCTCGTCCAGTCGTTATTCCATTGGGACGATTTGTAACTATCGGCGTAGCCGTGGCAACCGTAGTTACAGCAGTTGCGCTAATTCTGAATCCAACAAATTCGCTGCTGTGGCTATTGCTCGGTCTCTCGTTAGTACTCGGCATATTGCTGGTGTTGCCAGTTGGTGGAGCAGATGTCCCAATTGTTATTTCATTACTAAACGCATTCACTGGTCTCTCAGTTGCGGCTTCTGGTTACGTACTTAATAACGTATTACTGATTGTTGCCGGAACTTTGGTTGGCGCATCGGGAACATTGCTGACGCGCATGATGGCGCAAGCAATGGGCCGACCACTTACAAATACATTGTTCGGTGCGTTTAAGAAGCGGGTAGCTTCATCGGCCGTTTCCTCAGAAGATCGTCCGGTTAAATCTGCATCGCCGCAGGACGTTGCGATTATGTTGGCATACGCGCGCAAGGTAATTATTGTGCCGGGCTATGGACTCGCAGTCGCCCAAGCTCAAAACACAATTCGGGAACTGGTTGAACTTTTGGTTGCCAAGGGAATCGAAGTTGATTACGCAATCCACCCAGTTGCTGGACGTATGCCAGGCCACATGAATGTTTTGCTTGCTGAAGCGAACGTACCTTATGAGCAGCTAAAAGAAATGGATGAGATTAATCCAGAATTCCCGGGAACCGATGTTGCGCTAGTTGTTGGCGCAAATGATGTCGTTAATCCGGCGGCTCGCGATGACAAGTCGGCGCCGATTTATGGCATGCCGATTTTGAACGTAGATCAAGCACAACAGGTGGTATTCCTGAAACGCTCAATGCGCCCTGGTTTTGCTGGTATTGAGAACGAAGTCTTGTTCGATCCAAAGACTTCGTTGTTATTCGGGGACGCTAAGGACTCATTGACCAAGGTCGTAGGCGCACTTAAATCTTTGTAGTGAGTTGGCGGTATCGGTGGGATTTGAACCCACGGTGCGCTTACACGCACACAACTTTTCGAGAGTTGCACCTTCGGCCGCTCGGACACGATACCGAGATCAAGATTACTGGCTATTGAGATGCATAAGAAATCGTGAAACTATCGTTGCGCCTTAAAAAACTCACTCAAGATAGCCGCACATTCTGCTTCCAATACCCCAGAAACAACTTCTGGGCGATGGGGTAACCGGCGATCTCGAACAACATCCCAAAGCGAGCCAACAGCGCCCGCTTTGCTATCGAAAGCGCCAAACACAATTCGACCAATTCGAGCTTGGACTGCGGCTCCCGCGCACATTGTGCAGGGCTCCAGTGTTACGACCAAAGTGTGATCATCCAGGCGCCAAGATTCATTAGCTAAAGCGGCCATTCGCAGCGCAACAACTTCGGCGTGATTCATTGGATCGTGTTCTTGTTCCCGAGTGTTAAAACCCTCGCCCACGACCAATCCGGCTGGATCAAGGACCAGTGCGCCAATAGGAACCTCACCTTGTTGCCAAGCAGTTGCCGCAAGCAACAGTGCCTTGCGCATGGCTTCATCAAATGCGGGGTTTTGCACCTAATTATTGTTTCACGCCTTTTCTCGACTTTTCACAATACGAATTTTTTGTTATGGTTTGAGCAGGTCAAGAGTGATAGCACTAAGTCCCGGCTAGCTATCCGACAACCCTTGCAGACCGCGATGGGGTGCCTCCGGATGAAGACCTGGCTGCGCAAGCAGCAAGCGCGGGTCCATAACAGGGCCCAACTTGGGTGAACAACCGTTGACCCATGCCACCTGAAATATCAAGGAGACAGCGTGAAAAACGTAACAACACGTCGATTTGGCACAGCACTAATTGCAGCATCAGCGTTGCTATTAACTGCTTGCGGATCGTCATCAGAAACAGCAGCATCAGCTGCGCCGTCAACCGCCGAAACAACAGCAAGTGCCTGTGCCCCAGAAAGTTTGCAGACGCTAACTTCTGGAAAACTAGCTATTGCTACAGGTGAGCCTGCTTACTTCCCATGGGTCATTGATGACGCACCGGAATCAGGCGAAGGCTTCGAAGCCGCAGTTGCGTATGCAGTTGCAGCTCAACTTGGCTTTGCTAAGGAAGATGTATCTTGGGTACGCACCACATTTGATGGCGCAATTACTCCAGGTGTAAAAGACTTCGACTTTAACTTGCAACAGTTCTCAATCACTGAAGAACGTAAAGCTGCTGTCGATTTCTCGACTCCTTACTACTCAGCACCACAGGCCATTGTTTCTTACGCAGGTAGCCCAATCGAGGGTCTAACCACAATTGCGGAACTAAAGGGCGCAAAGCTTGGCGCTGGTGTTGGAACAACATCACTTGATGCAATTGCAGCAGTGTTTGGCTCCGAGCCAAAAGCATTTAATGACAATGCTGCTGCGGTAGCTGCGCTAATTAATGGTCAGATTGATGGCATCGTCGTTGACTTGCCAACAGCTTTCTACCTAGCCGGTGTTGAAGTTGAAGGCGGCATCATTGTCGGCCAGATTCCATCAACTGGCGATAGTGGCGACTTTGGATTGTTGCTAACAAAAGATAGCCCAATTACATCCTGTGTTTCACAGGCTGTAGACGCTATCCGTGCCAGTGGCGAATTAGATGAAATCACCGCAAAGTGGCTTTCAACTGACGCTGGCGCACCAGTACTTCAATAGTGCTGGTTTAGTTAAGTCATGAATAACGTGAGCCCGGCCCGAGATAATTCGGGTCGGGCTTCGTTATGGACGCCAAGTGCGCGTGAAGTCGAGCGCCAAGTAGCACGAACTGCAATCAATCGCAAAAAGATTCTGATTGCAACAACTTCTTCCATTTTGGTTCTTGGCGCATTAGCTTCGCTGATTGTTACTTCACCTGGCTGGCAAGTAGTTAAAGAAACTTTTTTTGATTGGTCTTATGGCAGTGAAGTCCTAGGCGCCATTTCCAAAGGGCTGATAGTCAATATCAGATTAACGATAATCGCAGCAATTCTGATTGGAATTTTTGCGATGGTACTTGCGCTACTTCGGACCTCTCGCTCAGCAGCACTAACGCCATTTCGATTTTTAGCTACCGCTTATGTCGACATTTTTCGAGGCGTCCCGCTACTTTTGGTAATTTTGCTAATTGGTTTTGGCTTACCTGCCCTTCGTATTGAGGGCCTAACAAACAGCGTGTTAATTCTCGGCACAGCGGCGGTGGTACTTACTTATTCTGCATATGTTGCAGAAGTTTTGCGAAGTGGAATCTTGTCAATTCATCCAAGTCAGCGGGCAGCTGCCAGATCCCTTGGACTTACTTCCTCACAAACTATGCGTCATGTGGTTTTGCCACAAGCTGTAAAGCGAGTGGTACCACCTTTGCTAAATGACTTGGTTGCCCTGCTTAAGGACACTGGTTTAGTTTCAATCCTTGGTGTGACCGACGCAGTGCGGGCGGCGCAAATCGCTAGTTCACGCACATTTAATTACACACCTTATGTAACCGCTGCGATTCTATTTTTGCTCATCACAATTCCGCTGACTCGATACACGGATCGCGTTCTTGCAAAATCGATTAAACGTCAGAATGCGCAGGGCGCAGCATGAATGTTTTGGAAGTTAAGAACCTTCGCAAGTGCTTCGATGACAACTTGGTACTCGATGACTTATCGCTCACCGTTCCAGATCACACGGCCACTGTATTAATAGGTGCATCTGGCTCGGGTAAATCAACATTGCTTCGCTGCATTAACTTGTTGGATTCAATTGACGATGGCTCGATCTATTTGGATGGACGCGAGATATCAGATCCAGGAATTGATGTTGATGAAGTCCGCCGAAGTTTAGGAATGGTATTTCAGTCCTTTAATTTGTTTCCACACATGAGTGTTTTAGATAACATCACACTTTCGCCAATTCGAGTACATAAAATTTCTAAAGCCCAGGCGCGTGATGAAGCAATGTCGCTGCTTCGCCGTTTTGATTTAGCAGATAAGGCAGATCAATTTCCCGATCGCTTAAGTGGTGGACAACAACAGCGAGTTGCAATTATTCGCTCGATTGCCGTTAAGCCACGACTTCTTCTGCTCGATGAAATAACTTCATCCCTTGATCCAGTTTTAGTAAATGAAGTACTTTCAATTGTCCGTGATCTAAAAACTGAAGGTATGGCGATGGTCTTAGCAACTCACGAGATGGGATTTGCCACACAGGTTGCTGATGAAGTTTGTTTCCTCAAGAATGGAAAAATTGTGGAACGCGGTCCAGCCTCACAAGTTATTAGCGCTCCGCAACATGTCGATACGCAAGATTTCTTACAACGAGTGCACGAAGCCGGACGACTTTAGTTTTCTGGATAATCTATGACGCGCGCATGCAGCGAAGTGCGACCTTGCAGCGCAGCTCTAACAGCCCGGTGTAAACCATCTTCTAAATACAGTTGTCCATTCCAGCGAACTACGTGGGCAAATAAGTCACCAAAGAATGTCGAGTCGCTAGCTAGCAACGCATTTAAGTCCAGCGTGCTACGAATCGTAGCCAGGTCTGCTAAGCGAATTTGTCTAGGCGCTAGTGCTGCCCAATCCTCACTGGCTATGGTCAAGGCGGGGTATGGGCGCTGGTCCAAGACTGACTTAAAGATCACATCTAAACAATAGGGAAATCCCCTTGCAGAATGGGTATTTGGCATCCCAGGTATGTCGCTAGCAGCGAACAAGGTCCATAAGGTGAGCGAGCGGTTTCGCGGTCAGAGACAATGGGTAGTACCGTAAAGATTCAATAATTACCCGATTTTAAGGGCGTTGGTTTGCGCAACATAAAGATAAAGTCAGTTTTTCGATCTCCACTAATTTGGATTTTGCTTGCCGTAATGGCACTGCTCATCGGAAGCAACGCGGCCACTGGAAGCAGCGCCAGCGAAAAAGTAGACACCTGGAAAATCGTCGATGACATCCAACAGGGAAGAGCTAAGTCAGTCACCTTGGTCGACAAAGATCAGTTGATAAACGTCACTTTGACTGACGGCACGAAAGTTACTGCCAATTATATTTCAGGGCAAGGCACAGATTTAATTGATTTACTAAAAGCGCAAAAAGCTGCTGGAAATATTCCAGATGGATATAACGTTACGGTTCCATCCCAATCATTTTTAGTCAGCCTGCTTGCATCAGTTCTCCCAATTATTTTGATCTTGGGTTTGCTGTTTTACTTTATGGGCAAAATGCAGGGCGGCGGCCAAGTAATGAAATTTGGCAAGTCCAAAGCCAAAATGATTACTAAAGATATGCCACAAACAACGTTTGCAGATGTTGCAGGCGCTGCTGAAGCGGTACAAGAACTAGATGAGATTCGAGAGTTCCTGCAAGAACCAGCAAAGTTCCAGGCACTTGGCGCAAAAATTCCTAAGGGTGTCTTACTTTATGGCGCACCAGGAACTGGAAAAACTTTGTTAGCTCGCGCAGTGGCCGGCGAAGCAGGTGTGCCATTCTTTTCGATCTCAGGTTCTGATTTTGTGGAAATGTTTGTTGGTGTTGGTGCCAGCCGAGTTCGCGATTTATTTGAGCAAGCAAAAGCAAATGCACCTGCCATTATTTTCATTGATGAAATTGATGCGGTGGGTCGTCATCGTGGCGCTGGTATGGGTGGCGGTCATGACGAGCGTGAGCAAACTTTGAACCAGATGCTCGTTGAAATGGATGGCTTTGATGCCAACACCGGCGTTATTTTAATTGCGGCAACTAACCGGCCAGACATCCTTGATCCAGCGTTATTGCGCCCAGGGCGCTTTGATCGACAGATTTCTGTTGATGTTCCGGACCTTCTTGGTCGCCGCGATGTCCTTACGGTGCATGCCAAGGGTAAGCCGATTTCGGAAGATGTGGACCTAACTGCAGTTGCTAGACGCACACCCGGATTTTCTGGCGCGGATTTAGCGAACGTACTTAATGAAGCTGCATTGCTGACGGCGCGCACAGATCAAAAACTTATTACAAATGAAACTCTCGATGAAGCAATTGATCGAGTAATTGGTGGACCGCAAAAGCGCACTCGAGTTATGGGTGAGCACGAACGTTTGATCACTGCGTATCACGAAGGTGGGCACGCGCTTGTTGCGGCCGCGCTACCTAACACTGACCCAGTGCATAAGGTAACAATTTTGCCCCGTGGTCGCGCACTTGGTTACACCATGGTGCTGCCGGAAAATGATAAATATTCAACCACTCGAAGCGAAATGCAAGATCAACTTGCTTACATGCTGGGCGGGCGCGCTGCTGAAGAAATGATCTTCCACGATCCAACTACGGGTGCGAGCAATGACATTGAGAAAGCAACTTCAGTTGCGCGCAAAATGGTTATGCAGTTCGGTATGACTGAACGCTTAGGCGCAATTAAATATGGCGCTGAATCCGGCGAAGTATTTATGGGTCGTGACATGGGACATGGTCGGGAATACTCAGAAGAAGTAGCTTCGGCAATTGATGAAGAAGTTCGCGCATTTATTGATGTTGCCCATCATGAGGCTTACGAAATTCTCTCTGAAAATCGCGACGTCCTAGATGCCTTAGTTGTCGAGTTACTAGAGAAGGAAACGCTTAACCGCGAGGAAATCGAACGCATTTTCCAGCCGTTAAATCGCCGCCCAGGTCGTCCAGCTTGGACTGGATCTGCTCGTCGCTCACCTAGTGATCGTCCGCCAGTTGATGTGCCACCACTTGCATTAACTAATGCATTTGGCCCTAAAGCAGTGGGCGAATCAAATGGCGAAGTTGTGACTGACGCAGCCGAATCAACAATGACCGAATCAACAACTGCTGAAAATCTTTAGGCAAGCTTGTGAGCATCGATCCAATTGAACAGTTAAATGAACCACCAGCCGTTGGTCCATTTGACGCACTTCGGGTGGAAGCAGCAATTCGCGAATTGCTAATTGGTATTGGGGAAAATCCGGACCGCGAGGGATTAGCGCAAACGCCCGCGCGTGTTGCTAAGTCATACGCAGAGATTTTTGGCGGAATTCATCAAAGCGCACAAGAAGTGTTAACTACCTCATTCGCCCTTGGCCACGATGAATTGGTAGTAGTGCGAGACATCCCAATTTATTCAACTTGTGAACACCATTTACTCCCATTTCATGGCGTTGGGCATGTTGGTTACATCCCGGGCGAAGACGGCAAAATTACTGGACTTTCCAAAATTGCTCGACTGGTTGATATGTACTCTCGTCGCCCACAGGTGCAAGAACGTCTAACTACCCAGATCGCAGATGCCATGACCGAAATACTTGGTGCGCGCGGATCAATAGTTGTGATCGAATGCGAGCACTTATGTATGTCGATGCGCGGAATTCGTAAACCGGGCTCGAAAACTTTGACTTCCGTTGTTCGTGGCCAATTGCGCGATCCAGCAACGCGCGTTGAAGCTATGTCACTTATTAACGGAAAGTAATTACCGATGCTGCATCCAAGTGGGCTACCAAATCAAATTAGTTCCCTAGATCGCACACTTGTAATGGGCGTAATTAATGTCACGCCAGATTCATTTAGTGATGGCGGATTATTTTTAGATTCGAAAGTTGCAATCGCACATGCCAAGCAAATGCTTTTGGATGGTGTGGACATTATTGATATTGGCGGGGAATCAACGCGCCCAGGATCGGAGCGGATCTCGGCGCAAGAAGAGATCGATCGAGTTCTGCCAGTCATTTCCGAAATGGCTAAAACAGATGCAATTTTAAGTATTGACACTATGCGCGCCGAAGTCGCCAAGGCTGCAATGTCTGCGGGGGCTCACATGATTAATGATGTGAGTGGCGGAAAAGCTGATCCAGAAATGCTTGTTTATGTTGCCCAGTTAACTGCGCCATACATATTGATGCATTGGCGTGGACCATCAAATATCATGAACACTTTGACAAATTATGACGACGTTGTGCGAGATGTAACCATGGAAATCAGCGCTCAAGTCGAGGTAGCTGTTGCGGCCGGAATTTCCAGAGATCGCATAGCCATAGACCCAGGCATTGGCTTTGCCAAAACAGTAGAGCAAAACTGGCCGATCTTAAAGCACCTTGATATTTTGGACGAGCTAGGACTTCCAATATTGATGGGTGCATCACGTAAAAAATTCTTAGGTGAATTGCTAGCTAAAAACGGCGAAGCGCGCGTTATGGAAGAACGTGAGTCTGCAACTACTGCCATTTCAACACTTATGGCACTTCGCCAGACCTGGGCAGTTCGGGTGCATGACGTTAAGGCAACACGGGATGCCATTGCTGTCGTAGATCGATTGGCGCAAACAAGATGATGGACAAAATTACTATCACTGGAATTACCGGCTTTGGTTTTCATGGAGTCCTAGAGCACGAGCGCCGCGATGGTCAAACTTTTTCGGTAGACCTGGAAGTAACCACGAACTTTGATTCAGCGGTAACTTCCGATGATGTTCGAGACACTGTGAATTATGCAGAGCTGGCAGAGATTGTCCATGCTGCGATCGTCGGTGAACCAGTTAACTTAATTGAAAAACTTGCTAACCGGATTGCAACGGATTGCTTGGACATTTCGGGAGTTACAACCGTGACTGTTACCGTACATAAACCTCAGGCACCGATTTCAGTGCCATTCACAAATGTTTCAGTGTCCAGGACGTTACCGTAATGAAGGCCACAGTTGGCCTTGGCTCAAATTTGGGCGATCG
>CAMBGF010000005.1 GCA_945866135.1 Bifidobacterium breve | reverse complement strand
CTGATGAACTTGCTAAGGCACTAACTATTGCTGGAAAACAAGATCGTGAAACTGAATTAGATCGCGTGAAGGATCTAACCATCGAGCGTGTTGGTGGAGATTTCCAGGGTCGCGAAAAGGAAGTTAGCGCCGCACTTCGATCACTAACTAAGAAACTTGTTCGCAAGCGCGTCATCAAGGACAAAGTTCGTATCGATGGCCGTGGCCTGCGCGACATTCGCTCGCTGTCCGCTGAAGTAGATGTAATTCCTCGGGTTCATGGTTCAGCACTGTTTGAGCGTGGTGAAACCCAAATTCTTGGCATAACTACTTTGAACATGATGAAGATGGAACAGCAGTTGGACACATTGTCGCCAGTAACGCGTAAGCATTACATGCACAATTACAACTTTCCGCCTTACTCAGTTGGCGAAACCGGTCGTGTAGGAAGCCCAAAGCGTCGCGAAATTGGTCACGGCGCTTTAGCGGAACGCGCACTTGTTCCAGTGCTACCAACTAAGCAGGATTTCCCTTATGCAATTCGTCAGGTATCGGAAGCTCTAGGCTCAAATGGTTCCACTTCGATGGGTTCTGTTTGCGCTTCAACACTTTCGTTACTAAATGCTGGTGTGCCGTTACAAGCGCCAGTTGCTGGTATTGCGATGGGTCTAATCTCAGATGAAATTGATGGCAAAACTGAATATGTCGCACTTACCGACATTCTCGGAGCTGAAGATGCATTTGGCGACATGGACTTCAAGGTTGCCGGCACAAAGGATTTCATCACTGCCTTACAGCTTGATACCAAACTTGATGGCATTCCAGCATCCGTACTTGCGGATGCACTTACCCAAGCGCGCGAAGCTCGGTTAGCAATCTTGGAGGTCATGCTTGAGGCAATCGACGTACCAGATGAAATGTCGCCGTTTGCGCCTCGCATCATCACAGTAATGATTCCAATCGACAAGATTGGCGAAGTTATTGGTCCAAAGGGCAAGATCATCAACCAGATTCAAGAAGAAACTGGCGCTGATATCTCCATTGGGGATGACGGCACGGTTTACATTGGCGCAACTAATGGGGAAGCAGCAGAAGCAGCTCGCACCCAGGTGAACGCTATTGCAAATCCAACAATGCCTGAGATCGGCGAGCGCTACATGGGAACAGTTGTTAAAACAACTAACTTTGGTGCGTTCGTATCCCTTTCTCCAGGTAAGGACGGTCTGCTTCACATCAGCCAGCTGCGCAAACTTTCGGGTGGCAAGCGTGTTGAGAATGTCGAAGACGTATTGAAGACTGGCGACAAAGTTCATGTTGAAATCGCGGAAATCGATCCACGTGGAAAGTTGTCACTCGTACCTGTAGTTGAAGGTTCTGATGACAGTTCTGCTGATGATGGAGACGAAGACTAAAACGTGAGCGCACGAAACTCCGCAGTGGTCCTTGGGCATGAACAACGCCCAGGGACCACTCGCACATTATTAACTGCTGAACAAGGCGGACTCGTAAAGCGCACTGTACTTCCAGGCGGCCTTCGAATTATTACCGAGCAGATGCCGTCAGTTCGTTCAGCTGCCATTGGCATTTGGGTAAACGTTGGTTCCCGTGATGAAGTTGCTTCGCAAACTGGGTCTGCCCACTATTTAGAACACTTGTTATTTAAAGGGACTAAGAATCGTTCAGCTCTAGACATTTCATCAACCATCGATGCGGTCGGTGGCGAAATGAATGCGTTCACCTCAAAAGAAGTGACCTGCTTTTACACTCGGGTGCTAGATACCAGCGTGCCAGAAGCGATTGAAGTTCTAGTCGACATGATCACCTCAGCCACAATCACCACTATTGACGTTGATCAAGAGCGCCAAGTTGTCCTCGAAGAAATTGCAATGCGCGACGATGATCCAGCAGACATTGTGCACGAACAATTTTCACGTGCTCTTTTTGGCGATGCACCACTTGGTAGATCGATTTTGGGCACAGTCGAAAACATCTCATCACTTTCGCGTAGGTCCATTCACGGTTTTTATCGCAAGTACTACTCGCCAGATCGACTAGTTATTGCCGTTGCTGGAAACATTGATCATGCCTCGATTGTTAAGCAAATTCGAAGAGCGTTTGATCTCGGTGGCGTCGATTTAGCTGGCGAAGAAACACCGTATGTGCCACCTAAAGTAAAAACTAAAGTTTCACACACTGGCGGCTACGTTAAATTCGATAAGACAACTGAGCAAGCGAACTTAGTAATTGGTGTTCCAGGGCTAGATCGAGGTGATGAGCGACGCTACATTCAGTCAGTTTTCAACGCAGCACTTGGTGGTGGAATGTCTAGTCGACTATTTCAAGAAGTTCGCGAGAAGCGTGGGTTGGTCTACACCGTATATTCCTTCGGACAACAATTCCAAGATGCTGGAATGGCTGGGGTATACGCCGGCTGTAGCCCAAAGAATTTGGAACAGGTGACTCAAGTAATTACTGATGTACTAGACGAGGTAGCACTCAACGGCATAACTGAAGCAGAACTGGCTAAGGCCAAAGGCCAAGTAAGCGGGGGAATGGTCTTGGGTCTAGAGGACACTTCTTCGCGAATGAGCCGGATTGCCCGATCGGAAATGAATCACGGCTACGTTCCTTCGGTTTCCCAGGTGTTAGAGCGGATCTCCTCAGTTACGCTAGAGGAGGTACAGGCACTTGCGCATCACTTGTGGTCGCAGGAACGCCTTACCGCAGTAGTTGGACCGGAGTAAATCATGACAAGCATTAGGGTCGGCGTTCTTGGTGCTAATGGGCGTATGGGCGAAACCGTATGCCAGGCGATCACAAAGTCCGCTGATTGTGAATTAGTCGCGTCACTTGATATAGCTGATGATTTAACCGAACTTGTTTTCAAGAAAGCTCAAGTTGTCGTTGATTTCACAACTCCAGATAGTGTCATGGCAAATTTAGAATTCTTAGCAAAAAATGACATACATGCCGTAGTTGGCACAACTGGATTTGATGCCGATCGGCTTGGCAAAGTCGCGCAATTATTTAAGGAAAGTAAAGCAAACATAATTATTGCGCCAAACTTTGGACTGGCCGCAGTTCTTATGATGCAATTTGCACAGTTGGCTGCGCCCTATTTTGAAAGTGCAGAAATAATTGAATTACATCATCCGCGTAAAGCTGATGCACCCAGCGGGACTGCAAAGCGAACCGCTGAATTAATCGCGCAAGCTAGAACTGGTTTGCCGGCCATGCCAGATGCAACAACTGATGTTGTAGCAGGGGCACGCGGTGCAAACATTTCTGGAATCCCCGTCCACAGCATTCGATTGCAGGGATTAGTCGCCCACCAAGAAGTTTTATTTGGTGGTCCTGGTGAATCACTATCGATCAGACATGATTCTTATGATCGCGAATCATTTATGCCAGGAGTGCTTTTGGCGGTTCGTAAAGTAAGCCAGATTGCTGGACTAACTTTTGGCCTAGAAGGATTACTTGGTCTGCAAGATTAGATTTGCAGAATTAACTTGCTAGTCCGAAGTACCTTAGGCCGCCTGCTGTTGCAGCAGCGATTAACACCACAACTATAAATGGGGCTCTAAATCGAAGCGCCACGGTAGCAACAGCAAGAGCTGGAACTCTGGCATCAATTACCAATGTTTGATTAGTTGCAATTGTTTGGACGGCAACTAGGGCGCATAAAAGTGCAATCGGCAATAACAGCACGACTTGTTTAACTGAAGGCTTTTCCAGCACATGTCCTGGTATCGCGCTACCGACATATTTAAGTGCGTAACAACCTGCTGCGCCCGCTAAAACTGCAAACCACATCAGAGAACCCTTCGTCCTGTTGTCCAGCCAATAATTATTGCAACTAATGCCGCTGCTAGAACTGGAATTCCAGGGGAGACAAAAGGCGTCAGCGTTAATGCGATTAACGCACCACCTAGGGCAACCGCTATAGCGATCCGAGACTTAATTTGGGGCCAAACTAAGGCAAATAATCCGGCAGCAATTGCAGCATCAAGACCGAAAGTCTTTGGATCACCGATTGCAGAGACACTCACTGCGCCAATAAAAGTAGCTGAATTCCAAAGCACATACACCGATAGTCCAGTTGCCCAAAAGGCTAAACGCGAAGCTCGACCTTCGTAAGCCGTTTCGTCCTGGGCTAGTCCCATCGCTGTTGATTCATCAATAGTTAGTTGCACAGCTACAAGCCTGCCAACACCGCTAGTTTTCAAAATAGGTGTCATGCGCATGGAGTAAGCAGCATTGCGAGTTCCCATTAACCAAGAGGCGATAACAGCTGTTAATGCGGTACCGCCCGAGGCTAATGTGCTAACTAAAGTGAATTGACTTGCGCCAGTAAACATTAGAAGGGACAGCGCCATAGTTTGTGGAATTGTTAGTCCAGTTGTGGTTCCCAGGGCGCCAAATGACACGCCATACATTGCTACGGCCACACCAATGCTAAGTGCATTGCCAATAATCTCTTTGCGAACTGTTAACCAATCCGCGGCAGTTGACTCCATAGTCAGACAAACTTAGCGCACTAAGGTAAAAGAATGACTATGAATTATCGTGGCTTCGCATTTGCCTTTATTGGAGTCCTGACATTTTCATTCACGCTGCCAATGGTCAAACTAGCACTGCCTGGTTTTTCGCCATGGACGCTAACTTTTGGACGAGCAGCATTAGCAGGAATGCTAGCTATTGCATTCCTTAAGTATTCAAAGGCACAATTTCCAGAACGCAAATTATTGCGCCCGTTGCTTGTAACTGCCAGTGGAATTGTTGTGGGCTGGCCAATCTTGACAACACTTGCACTCCAAGAAACAACAAGCGCACATGCCGCTGTCATCACTGCCGGATTGCCACTTGTGACAGCGATACTTGCAGTTACCCGATTACATGAGCACGTACCTAAGACGTTTTGGTTTGCGGCTCTGGTAGGTACTTTTACTTTGGTTGTCTATGCCTGGATTCACGGCGGCCAAGAGGGCGCGTCCCTAAAAGCTGATCTTTATCTGCTCGGCGCAGTCGTTGCAGCAGCGATTGGTTATGTTGAAGGAGCAGCGCTAAGTAAAGTCATGCCTGGTTGGCATGTAGTTTCCTGGTGCGTAGTGCTAACCCTGCCAATTTCACTTCCTTATTTTGCAATCTCGCTTTGGTTAGGCAGCGATAGCCACACTATTACTCCCGTAGCGCTGCTAGCTTTTCTGTTTACTGCCTTTGGGTCCATGTATTTTGGTTTCTTTGCTTGGTACCGGGGACTCGCCGAATTGGGTGTGGCAAAGGGTTCACAAGTACAGCTAATTCAGTCACTTTTGACATTACTTTGGTCCGCTTGGTTGCTAAATGAGTACGTAACTAAAGCGACGTTACTGGCGGCAAGTGTTGTGGTGATTTGTATTGCAGTTACCCAGAAAGCGCGAATCTCACAAAGGAGTTCTGAAAAATAGCTAAAGCAGCGCCCAAATTGCGCATTTAATCTAAATTGGCTATTCTTCTATTTATGCAACAATATGGTTGCATAAATAGAAAGGTTTGAGATGCTGGGAAACTACCTGATTGGCTTACGTGAAGGGCTCGAAGCAGCTCTAGTTGTCAGCATTCTTGTCGTCTATTTGCAGCGCACAAACCGAAATAATCTAATCCGCTACGTAAGAAACGGTGTTCTTCTTGCGGTAGCGATGAGTATTGCCGTAGCGATAGCGCTGGAGTCAATTTCAAGTGAGTTGGCCGAAAGTATTGAACCAATCTTCGCTGGCATAGTTTCCTTTGTCGCGGTGATCTTTGTAACTTGGATGATCTTCTGGATGAAAAGCGCCGCCCGGACAATGTCCAGTGATCTCAAAGTAAAACTTGATGCCGCACAAGTTTCGGGTGGGGAATTAGCGGTCGCAGTTATGGCCTTCGTAGCAGTACTTCGCGAAGGCGTAGAAACCGCCATTTTTTACTGGGCAGCATCGCAGGCTTCCGGAAGCGCGGCAACATCATTATTTGGTCTAACTCTAGGTCTAGCTACCGCAGTGCTTTTGGGTTGGGGAATTTATCGATCCTCAGCAAGCATCAATTTGCCAAAGTTCTTTCGAACAACTGGAATCCTCTTAATTTTCGTTGCGGCTGGCGTTTTGTCATACGGAATTCATGAATTCCAAGAGGTAGCGTTACTGCCAGGTGATGGCAATGTGATTTTGAACCTCAGTACGTTACTTCCTGAGAATTCACTGATTACGACGTTATTGGCTGGCATTTTCAACATCAGCGCGAAGACGACGCTCCTGCAGGCTGTTGTTTATCTGGGATTTGTTACGACCGTACTTTTCTTTTTCTTGCGACCAGTAGACGCTCGACCATTTAAACGGGACAAAATAAGCGAACCTTCTCTGACGCCCAAATAACTCGCCGATAGTCTTTACTGGTGAGCCAAGAGGTCAAATTTCGTAGCGATGTAGTCGTAGAGTTAGTTAAGCACTCAGCGGGGGATGCTGATGTTTTATGGGCCGCTCGGGTGTCCACAAAGGGTGATCAGTCTGCGGTAGATATCGACGCAGACTCGGCTGCCTCCGCGGGGCTAATAAATTATTTGATGCGCGATCGCCACGGCAGTCCATTTGAACATTCGGTCTTTACGTTCTTTGTGAAAGCTCCAATTTTTATGTGGCGGGAACATTTTCGTCATCGTATGGCTAGCTATAACGAAGAGTCTGGTCGATACAAAGTACTTGAACCCGAGTTTTATGTGCCAGGTCCAGAACGCAAACTCATTCAAGTGGGTAAACCTGGGGCGTACGAATTTGTTGATGGCACGCCAGAACAATTTGACTTAGTAACCAATGAAACTAAGAAAGCTTGCGCAGTTGCTTATGAATCGTATGAAGCGATGCTAGAAGCTGGGGTTGCTCGCGAAGTAGCCCGGATAGTTTTGCCAGTAACTATTTACTCGTCAGCATATGTGACTATGAATGCGCGGGCGATGATGAATTTCATTAGCCTGCGTCGTAAAGCTGAAGGTTCTCATTTCCCATCATTCCCACAGCGCGAAATCGAAATGGTTGCTGAAAAGTATGAAGAAGAATTCAAGCGACTAATGCCATTAACCCACGCATCTTTTGTGGCCAATGGGCGAGTGGCACCCTAGTGATAACGTTGTTTTTGTGAAAGCTGTAGATGCCTTTGGCACCGTATTAACGGCCATGGTGACCCCGTTCAATGCTGATGGCACCAAGATTGATTTTGCGGCCGCAGCTCAGTTAGCTAACGACTTAGTTGACCTTGGAAACAATGGTCTAGTAGTTAATGGCACCACAGGAGAATCACCAACAACCGATGAACATGAAAAACTTGAATTACTTAAAGTCGTCCTCGATGCTGTTGGGAACCGGGCGCGCGTAATTGCTGGCGCTGGCTCTAATGACACTGCGCACTCAGTTCTGCTGGCAAAAGATGCAGCAGCAGCGGGCGCACATGGTTTGCTAGTAGTTACTCCTTATTACAACAAGCCACCGCAGGCTGGAATCTTCGCGCACATGATCGCTGTTGCAGATTCAACTGATCTACCAATCATGGTTTATGACATTCCAGGACGTTCTGGTGTGGCAATTAGTAATGACACAATGTTGCAACTCAGTGAGCATCCAAAAATTCTTGCTAACAAGGATGCAAAAGGTGACATTTGGGCAGCTTCACAGATTATGGCGCAGTCCGATCTGGCATATTATTCAGGCGATGACCCATTAAATTTAGCGCTGCTTTCGGTTGGCGCAATTGGGGTAGTAAGTGTCACGGGACATGTAGTTGCTGACCGTCATAAGCAGATGGTTGAAGCGATCCAGAATAATGACGTTCTGACTGCGCGCAAGATCAATGAATCTTTAGTCCCAATCACGGAAGGAATTATGACTCGCGCGGGCGGTGCGATTATGGTCAAGGCTTCCCTAGATCTACTCGGTCGCGTTGGTGGCGGATCACTTCGCTTACCTTTGGTGCCTGCAACACCTGAACAACGAAAAGTTTTGAAGGCAGATTTAATCAAGGGTGGTTTCAGTCTGTGAGTGTTTCACAACTAGAGCTGCCAGAACCACCTGCACTTGCTGATAATGCCTTTCGCGTAGTTGCGCTTGGCGGCCTTGGAGACATTGGCCGAAATATGACGGTCCTGGAATACCGCGGCAAATTACTCATCGTTGATTGTGGTGTTTTGTTTCCAGAAGAAACCCAACCCGGTGTGGATTTGATTTTGCCAGATTTCGCACATATCCAGGACCGATTGGGCGACGTGGAAGCAGTATTGCTAACTCATGGACACGAAGACCACATTGGCGCAGTTCCATATCTACTGCGTGGCCGGGTGGATATCCCAATTGTTGGTTCGAAACTTACTTTAGCTTTCGTAGAAAGCAAACTTAAAGAGCATCGCATTTCAGCGCAAACTTTGATAGTCAAAGAAGGTATGACGCAAAAGTATGGCGATTTTTCAGTTGAGTTCATCGCAGTAAATCACTCGATCCCTGATGCTCTAGCCGTTGCAGTGACGACACCAGCAGGAACTATTTTGATTACTGGTGATTTCAAGATGGATCAATTACCACTTGATGGACGTGTCACAGACTTAAATGCATTTGGTCGACTTGGAGATGCTGGCGTAGATCTATTTTTAGTTGATTCAACTAATGCGGAAGTTCCAGGTTTTGTTACGAGTGAAAAAGATATCATTCCCACGCTCCAACAGGTCATTGGCGGCGCTACTGGGCGAGTAATAGTGGCTTCCTTTGCCTCACATGTTCACCGAGTTCAACAAATTATTGACGTAGCTACCCGCAACAATCGCAAAGTCGCATTCGTGGGTCGATCTATGGTTCGCAATATGGCGTTAGCTAGTGACCTTGATTACTTAACCATTCCAGCTGGGACACTAATTTCAAGTGATGAAATTGCAGACTTGCCAGATAATCAAGCTGTCTTAATTTGCACTGGCTCACAAGGTGAACCCATGGCAGCCTTAGCCAGAATTGCGAATCAAGATCATGCAATTTCCGTTGGACCTGGCGACACTGTGATTCTGGCATCATCTTTGATTCCAGGAAATGAAAACGCTGTTTATCGAATCATCAATGATTTGACACGTCTTGGCGCCCATGTTGTACACAAAGGCAATGCTTTGGTGCACGTTTCGGGTCACGCAGCTGCAGGGGAGTTGTTGTACTGCTACAACATTGTGAAGCCAAAGAATGTGATGCCAATTCATGGGGAATGGCGACACCTGCGAGCAAATGCCGATCTTGCAATCAAGACTGGAATACCAGAAGCTCGCGTGATACTTGCTGGTGATGGCATAGTTGTGGATCTAGTTGCTGGCAGAGCATCGATAGTTGGCGCTATCTCATGTGGCTATGTTTACGTCGAGGGTTCCACCGTGGGTGAAGTTTCCGAATCTTTGCTAAAAGATCGAAGAGTACTTGGCGAGGATGGATTTCTTTCCATTGTCGCAGCCGTTAATTTTGCCGACCGAAAAGTTATTGCGGGACCACAAATCCACGCGCGTGGCTTCAGTAAGGAAGAAAGTGTGTTCGCCGAGATTCTTCCTGCCATCCGCAAGACTCTAGAAACTGCGCTCAATGAAGGCGTTACTGACACACACCAACTTGGGCAGATGGTTCGCCGAGTTACCGGTAAGTGGGTAGGCGAGAAGCATCGTCGCAGACCCATGATTGTGCCGTTAATCATCTCCGAATAAGTAGCCTTACCTCCGGTAGCGCGGAATATTCGATCAAGAATTTTTCGGCAATTCGATTGACATATATGGCATTTTTGAGCGACACGCCGACACGCTTGGTGCCAGAGTTACCCGTGTGATTCAGATATATTTGTTATATGGCTTCCCCGTCAACGGCAAAGACTCGACCGCGCCCAGCAGCAAGACCCCAAGGGCGTAACTCTGCCAAGGGCCGAGCCCCAGTGCAACGTCGCAAATCAGCAAAACGCTCAGCGCCTCCAGTACTAACTACAACAATGAATGGCCTACGCACTTTTAGTTGCGCGCTTTGGCTTGGAATTGCCCACGTAGTCGGCGCGATCGCTCGCGGCCTTGGGCGAAGTGCTCGCGATTTAGACCCAGCTCATCGCAGGGACGGACTTGGTCTGCTTTATCTTTGCGTTGCAATAATTGTTGCCTCGGTCATTTGGTTTGATGTGGCCGGATTCGTTTCTGGAGTTATCACCAGCGTGGTGACTGGAGGAATTGGAGTTTTTGATGCAGTTGCTCCACTTGCACTTTTAGGTATTGCAATCCAAACTTTGCGCCACCCAGATGCGCCTTCGCAAAAGAAGGGTCGATTAACAATTGGCTGGACACTGCTGGCACTTAGCGTCATGGGAATTACCCAGATTTATGTTGGCAATCCGCAGCCAGCCCAGGGCGCACAAGCTATGCGAGGCGCAGCAGGTTGGGTTGGCTGGTCTGTTACCGCGCCGCTAGTTAGCGCTGTCGGAAGTATCGTTACCGTACTGCTTTTGTTTGTTGTGTTATTTTTTGCGCTCTTAATCATTACGGCGACGCCAGTAAATTCAATTCCAGCAAAATTCAAATTACTTCAGGGCAAATTCGCTCGGGCTAAAGTTGAGACCGAAACAGCGGCTTCGCATCCTAATCTCGATGCCATTTCAAGTGCGCAAGCACAGTTGGCACTCGATGTATCCGTTAAACCTTCACGCACTTTGTTGAGCCGCGTCCTTAGAAGGAACAAGCCAGAAGTATCTCTTGACCCAGCTTTGGCCATTGGTGCTTTAGTCGGAGACATGCCATTTGTAACTCCGGTTGTCAGCGCAATTGTTATTGAGCCAGAAGTAGAGGCGATTCCCGAAACCCAAGATGTCACAAGCCTAGACACGATCGCTGTTGACGTGATGGCTCTAGGTGATACCTGGGCGAGTGAAGCAGTACAGGTTCCCGATTCGGCAACTGCAGCAAAAATGTCGGTTCCCTCGCAACCAGCTTCGATGCTTGATCCAATTTCTAAGCCAGTTCAACTGCCACTTGCATCAGCATTGAATTACACACTTCCAAGTGAAGCCCTCTTAAAGCCCGGAGCTAAGCCAAAAGCGAGAACTGCAGCAAACGATGCAGTAATTGAGGCGTTAACTCAGGTGCTTGAGCAATTTGAAATTGATGCCAAAGTTACCGGTTTTCAGCGTGGACCGACCGTGACACGATATGAAGTCGAACTTGGACCGGCAGTCAAAGTTGAGCGAGTTACTGCGCTTAGTAAAAACATCGCCTACGCAGTTGCTAGCGCGGATGTTCGCATTCTTTCGCCGATTCCGGGTAAGAGCGCGATCGGAATTGAAATCCCAAATTCGGATCGCGAAATCGTCTCACTTGGTGATGTAATGCGCAGCGCTGAAGCAGCAGGCGACGAGCATCCGATGTTAGTTGGACTTGGTAAAGATGTTGAGGGCGGGTTTACCGTCGCTAATTTGTCAAAGATGCCGCACCTTTTGGTGGCTGGAGCCACGGGCGCTGGTAAATCTGGTTGCATGAATGCACTCATCACTTCAATTTTGATGCGCTCAACTCCCGATGAAGTTCGAATGGTTTTGATAGACCCTAAGCGCGTTGAGTTAACGGCCTATGAAGGCATTCCGCATTTGATTACCCCGATTATCACTAATCCCAAGAAAGCTGCAGATGCACTTGCCTGGGTCGTAAAAGAGATGGAAGCGCGTTACGACGATTTATCGGCTTACGGCTTTCGACATGTTGATGACTTTAATAGAGCAGTTAAGGCAGGAATTGTTGCGCCGCCGGTTGGCTCGCAGCGCACGTTACGTCCGTACCCTTACTTACTTGTAGTTGTGGATGAGCTTGCCGACTTAATGATGGTCGCCCCGCGCGATGTCGAAGACTCCATCGTACGAATTACCCAGCTGGCCCGCGCAGCTGGAATCCATTTAGTGTTAGCGACCCAGCGCCCATCGGTTGACGTGGTAACAGGTTTGATTAAAGCCAACGTGCCAAGCCGACTAGCATTTTCAACTTCAAGTCTGGCTGATAGTCGGGTCATACTTGATCAGCCAGGCGCTGAAAAGCTTGTTGGTCAAGGCGATGGACTATTTCTGCCAATGGGAACCTCTAAGCCAATTCGAATTCAATGCTCATGGGTTACTGAAGCAGAAATTCGCGCAGTCGTAGCGCATGCCAAAACTCAGATGGTGCCGCAGTATCGCGAAGATGTCACAGCGCCAGTTGCAGCATTGCGCGAAGTTGATGGCGATATCGGAAATGACTTAGATGATTTATTGGCAGCAGTTGAACTGGTTGTGTCCACACAGTTTGGCTCAACATCAATGCTGCAGCGTAAATTACGAATTGGGTTTGCTAAGGCTGGACGTTTAATGGATTTGATGGAATCGCGAAACATAGTCGGACCGTCAGAGGGTTCAAAAGCTCGGGAAGTTTTGGTCACTGCAGAAGATTTGCCAGGGACAATAGCAATGATTCGCGGCGAGTAGACTTCACGTTGTGACCCAAAATCCCCGAGTATCAATAGTTTCACTCGGGTGTTCACGAAACGATGTGGACTCCGAAGAACTCGCTGGTCGACTAACTGCCGATGGCTGGAACTTAGTTTCTGATGGCGAGCAAACAGATGTAGTGCTTGTTAATACCTGTGGGTTTATTGAGCAAGCTAAGAAAGACTCGATCGATACCATTTTGCAAGCTAGCGAATTACTCGCTGGCAGTGGAAAAGTAGTAGCAGTCGGTTGTTTAGCCCAGCGATATGGAAAAGATTTGGCTGCCGAGTTACCAGAAGCTGATGCAATTTTGAGTTTTGATGATTATGTAGAGATCGGATCAACGCTACGCAGAGTTTTAGCAGGCGAAAGTATTGCAGCTCATACCCCAGGTGATCGGCGGAAATTGCTACCGATTTCTCCGATTGCCCGTCAGGAAGTTGCGCAGAGTGTTGGTACACCTGGAATGGGTCCACACATTTATCGCCAGCGCCTAGAGGCAACGCCTTGGGCACCCCTAAAAATTGCTTCCGGCTGTGATCGTAAGTGCACCTTCTGCGCGATTCCAGCTTTTCGTGGGTCATTTGTTTCCCGAGACCCAGGTGAAATTTTTGAAGAGGCAGCCTGGCTTGGTGACAATGGTGTTCGCGAATTATTGCTCGTAAGTGAAAACTCAACTTCCTATGGCAAAGATTTAGGCGACTTGAGATTGCTGGAAAAGTTGTTACCGCTACTAACCCAACCTGATGGAATTGAGTGGGTAAGAGTTTCCTACTTGCAGCCAGCTGAGATGCGTCCAGATTTGATTTCGGTTATTGCAAATACGCCTGGCGTCGTCCCTTATTTTGATTTGTCATTTCAACACGCAAGCAACACAGTTCTGCGTCGGATGAAAAGATTTGGTGGTACCGATAGTTTTCTAGACTTATTAAGCGCCATCCGATTACACAATCCGATTGCAGGAGCCCGCACTAATGTAATTGTTGGTTTCCCTGGCGAAACCGAAGAGGATCTTGCTGAATTAATTGCATTCATTGAAGGTGCGCGTCTGGATGCAGTTGGCGTGTTTGCTTATTCGGACGAAGAAGGCACAGCTGCCGTAAAACTTGACGACCATTTACCCGATCATGAAGTTGCAGCCCGACGAGAAGCGGTAATTAAGGTCGCTCTGCGAGTAAGTGAAGATGTGGCTCGAAGCCGTATCGGTCAGGCTGTCGAGGTTTTGATTGAAGAACCTAGCAATATTGGGCGAAGTGCGCATCAAGGTCCTGAAGTAGATGGCAGCACAACTGTTATTTCTGCAAATGAATTTGAAGTTGGACAATTTGTTCAGGCAGTAGTTGTTGATTGTGATGGAGTGGACTTGATCGCAGAAGAAGTCAGCTCGTGACGCAATCACCTATCCCGGATCACATGGGTGATACCAACAATGACGTGCCGATACTTAATGTTCCAAACGCACTTACGGTTGCAAGATTGCTGCTAGTTCCAATTTTTGGATATTTAGTACTTGGTGTGGAACAAACGCAGACTGCGCAGTGGGCAGGCGCCGCGATATTTTTGGTGGCAGCCATCACAGATCTAGTTGATGGCGTTTGGGCAAGAAGATATGGCTTAGTTACGAACTTTGGAAAAATCGCTGACCCGATAGCGGACAAAGCATTAATTGGTACTGCGCTGGTTGCGCTGTCAATCACGGGTGAAATAGCTTGGTGGGTGACTGGCGTTATTCTCTTTCGCGAAGTAGCGATCACGATCATGCGTTTTTGGGTTATCAATCACGGCGTGATTCCAGCTAGTCGCGGTGGAAAAGTTAAAACGGTCAGCCAGATTGTTGCCATAGTTGCATTCTTGATTCCGGTTTCAGGCTGGGTGGATATAGTGGCCCAAGTGTCACTTGGGGTAGCACTCACCCTGACTATTGTTACTGGGATAGATTACGCACTTAAAGTTAAATTCTCGTCTAGCAGTGCTCGCTAGCCACCAGCTGCAAACACTTGAGATAATAAGCCAAGGCAAGTTAATCTAAAACGAATGTGTGATGGTTGATGAAAACAGATATTGATTCGCTAGCACTAACTGTTATTTTGGCTATGCAGGGACGCTCGGTTGCAACGGCTGAGTCTGTAACTGGTGGGCAACTTGGTTCAACGATTACATCGATTCCTGGTGCCTCAAAAATTTATCGTGGTGGGGTAATTGCCTATGCCTCAGATTTAAAGGCCACTTTGCTGGGTGTATCCGAGACTTTGCTCTCCGAAGGTGGCGCGGTTCAAGCCCAAGTAGCCCTGGACATGGCAACTGGTGTTGCGCAGCGTTTGGACGCTGAATTTGGCTTAGCTGTTACGGGAGTTGCTGGTCCAGACTCACAGGACGGACACCTGCTGGGTACGGTTTTTGTTGCGTGTATTCAGCGTGACGAGCAGGGCAGTGTCATTGATTCTGTGGTTGAGCAGTTGCACCTATTTCCCGAATTAACCGATCCGCGAGCGGCGCGAGATCAAATTCGAGAAGAAACTGTGGCAGCTGCGCTAGAACTCTTACTGACATTCCTTTAACCAATAGGTTTAACGGGTCCAGCAGCGGGCATAATCGCCCAGAAGTCATAAACAGTGGATTGATGATAAAATCAAAGGTATGGAAAGCACAATGAACCAAAACTTAACGCCGCAAAACTTAACGCTGCAAACTGGAGGTGCCCCAATGCTGACACACACATTCAAAATCTCTGATCCAGCTGCGCAGTCTGCAAATTCTGGCAAGAAGATGATTTTAATGCGCCAAGTAATTGGTGAAGAGTTGCGCCGCCGCCGCACTGAACAATCGCGCACCTTGCGCGATGTTTCTCGAGATGCCCAAGTATCACTTGGTTACCTTTCGGAGCTTGAGCGCGGGCAAAAGGAAGCTTCCTCTGAATTGCTTGCAGCAGTATGCGGCGCCCTTGATACGCCTCTTTCAACATTGCTCTTAGGTGTAAGCCAAGAAGTAGCAAGACGCGAAGTAATGATCGCGCGACGTAACGAGTTCGCAAAAATTTAGTCACTGTTTGATTTTTTGCGTGTGCTAGTTCCTACTTTTTATAGTTATGTCAGGTAAGTTCTTAGTGTGACCAACTCGCAGCCGGCAATCAGCCAAATTCGTCGGCACATTTCTGGTTATCTAGATCATTTGTTGATCGAGCGCGGTTTAGCCAAGAACTCGATGTCGGCGTATCGCCGGGATTTAGCCCGGTACGGGGATTTTCTCGAGGAAAAGGGGAAGCTTTCATTTGTTGAAGTCACCCCAGAACAGGTTTCAGACTTTTTAGTTGCACTGCGCCTTGGTGATTCGGCGCATCCTGCGTTAGCTGCGACCTCGGCAGCAAGAACTGTTATCGCAGTTCGTGGGTTGCATTCATTTTTAGTCAAAGAGGGCATCACAACGACAGATCCCGCTAGATCAGTGAAACCTCCAGGAATAACTAAACGTCTACCTAAGGCTTTGAGTTTTGCTGATATCGAGAAACTGCTGGCTGAGGTGGGGGTAAATAGTAAAGGTGACTTGCCGGTTTTGCTGATGCGCGACCAGGCACTTTTGGAATTGCTTTATGGCACCGGCGCCCGAATATCGGAGCTAATTGATCTTGATCTGGATGCTGGATCGAATCTGAGCCCTGACGTGCCAATCTTGCGGTTGCGTGGCAAGGGGGGTAAAGAACGCCTAGTTCCTGTTGGATCTCATGCATTGAGCGCCCTTGAAAGATATTTGGTTCGTGCTAGACCAGTACTAGCCGCAAAAGGTAAGGCAGACCAAGCCCTATTCCTAAATGCTCGTGGCGGAAGGCTTTCCCGGCAAAGCGTCTGGACGATTTTGCAGGAAATTGCCAGCCGCGCGGGCTTAGCTGGCAAAGTTTCCCCGCACACTATGCGGCACTCGTTTGCCACGCATTTACTTGAAAACGGGGCGGATGTTCGTGTGGTCCAGGAACTTTTGGGTCATGCTTCGGTTACCACAACGCAGATTTACACCATGGTTACCGTTGATCAACTTCGCGAGGTTTATGCCACCTCGCACCCGCGTGCCAAGGGCTGATTTAGCGCGCCACACCTTGTTAAATTACTCAGTAGATCCCAGTGTTTGCGGGATAAAGGGCTTAACCTAGGGTTGTCGTAACTTCCTCAGCGATGAAAATGTCTCGGATCTGAAGAAATCTTGTTTGTACGCTAGAACCTGCGCTGGGAAGGGTAATCATGACAGTTCCAATTCCACAGGAGCAAAACATTTCTGATCAAGTTTTGCCCCGACATACTTCGATTGCTCCCGAGCCTTCATCGACCGTTACGCCTATTGTTTCTAACACTGCCGCTGGAGTAGTAATTGGTTTGACGGGACGCCCACTGCCAACTTTTCGTGCGCCAGCTCCGTTAGCCACACACGGTCCTGCTTATGTAATTGCGATGACAAATCAAAAAGGTGGTGTTGGTAAAACCACAACCACAATCAATTTAGGTGCCGCCCTTGCTGAGGCCGGTCGCAGAGTTCTTATGGTCGACATGGATCCCCAGGGCTCGTTGTCTATTGGTCTGGGTGTGAATCCGGATGATCTAGGAGGCGCCAAGACGGTGTACGACATGTTGATGGATTCAAACACCTCGCCAGCAACTGATGTCGTAATGAAAACTTCTATTGCGGGACTTGACTTACTTCCGGCGAACATTCAATTAAGCGCGGCCGAATTACGACTGGCCGGCGAAGTAGCGCGCGAGTATGCACTTGACCGGGCATTTGAATCTGTGCGACCAAACTATGATTACATTTTGATCGATTGCCAGCCTTCACTTGGTCTGCTGACTGTCAATGCTTTAACAGCAGCTGATGGCGTTGTAATACCTATGGAATGTGAGTTCTTTGCACTCCGCGGCGTCGAGATGTTGCGCGAAACAATTACGAAAGTGAAAGAGCGACTCAACAGCCGATTGACAATTGCTGGCGTCCTACCAACTATGGTTGACGCTCGTACGCTTCACACCCGCGAGACTATTCAGGCAGTACTTGATGCTTTCGGCGAATCGGTATTTCACACCACAATCAGTCGTACGGTGAAGTTCCCAGAAACAACAAAAGCTGGGGTATCAATAATTGAGCAAGCACCTAATTCCCCGGGTGCGATAAATTACCGCAATTTGGCATGGGAGTTAGTCGCACGCCTTGAGTCCCAAGGCTCGGTTACGAAGTAATGATTGCGGCGCCCGCCGAGCCGAAACTTAAGACCACTGCACTGGAAGAGACCGCAGAATCATTTGTAGTTTCGCTCGAGGAATTCTCGGGTCCATTTGATGTCTTACTTTCCCTCATCGCAAAACATCGCCTTGATGTTACGGCTTTATCCCTGCATCAAGTCACTGATGATTTTCTTGGCTACATAAAGGCCCGTGGCGAGGATTGGACGCTCGATGAAGCAACTGAGTTTTTAGTTATCGCGGCAACTTTGCTTGATTTGAAAGCTGCTCGCTTAATTCCAGGCGGCGAAGTTGAAGACGAAGAAGACATTGCTATTTTGGAAGCGCGAGATTTGTTACTTGCTCGGTTACTTCAATATCGAGCATTCAAGGCGATGTCAGCAGACTTTAAGCATTTACTCGCAACTGCCGGGCGCCAGCACCCGCGCGCAGTTGGGCTAGATGAAAGATTCGTCAAACTTTTACCTGAAGTTGAACTTGGTATGAGCGCAGATGACTTCGCAAATCTTGCCGCCAGAGCGCTGGAACCTAAGCTCCCAGACGTTATTTCGGTAGCACACATTCACGCAGCTCGAGTTTCGGTTCGAGAGCAAGCGGCCATAATCGTGGAGCGCTTACGCCGGGTTGGCCAAGCTTCGTTTAAACAGTTGACGCGAGATTGCGATACGACACTATTAGTAGTTGCGCGCTTCTTAGCATTGCTTGAAATTTACCGGGATGGCCTGGTAACTTTCGACCAACCAACGCCACTAGGGGAGCTTTATGTTCGCTGGATTGGTGATGATGAGATAGACATCGATGCGCTTGGGGACATTGATGAATTTGAGACTACGCAAATTGAGCAATTCCGAAATCAGTTAGGCGAGAGCCACGACCGCACTAATGACGAACAGGAAGGTAATGACACCAATGACTGAAGAAAGCCTTGACTTAATTGATGGTGAATCAGCAACTGATGTTGAAACAGATGATGGGGTATCACTTGGTGCACCTTCGTTGCGCGCAGCTTTAGAGGCGCTACTTATGGTGGCCGAAGAGCCCATGACTTCCTCAACATTGGCAACTTTGACTCGGACGCCACAAGAGGCTGTCGTTACCACGTTGCATGACTTGGCCCAGGAGTACGCAATTCAAGAGCGAGGTTTTGATCTTCGTGAACTTGCTGGTGGTTGGAGATTTTGGACGCGAGATAACTGCGCCCAAGTAGTTGAGCGCTTTGTTCTCGATGGCCAACACGGCAGGCTTTCTCAGGCAGGTTTAGAAACACTGGCCGTAGTTGCATATCGTCAACCGGTAACACGATCGAGAATCTCAGCTATTCGAGGTGTAAATGTTGATGGTGTGGTGCGCACTCTGGTCACCCGAGGTTTGATCGAAGAAACTGGACACGATCATGAGACCGGTGCGCACTTGTATCGCACAACTAATTATTTTCTAGAGCGTCTGGGATTAAAGTCACTCGAGGAGCTGCCGCCAATTGCTGCGCACTTGCCAATGCCAGACAATGTTGAAGAAGTTCTTGACTTAGTCAATAACTAGAAAAACTTTGATGTCAGATTCTGGAATAAGACTGCAAAAAGTTCTGGCTAGCGCCGGACTTGGCTCCCGCCGAAAATGCGAAGAGTTTATTACTACTCATCGCGTGACCGTAAACGGCGTGATCGCTGATGAGCTAGGCACGCGAGTGGATCCTGATGTCGACATTATTCATGTTGATGGCGTAAGAATCGCGCAAACAAGTGGCCATATTGTGGTGGCTCTAAATAAACCGCGCGGCGTTATTACGACAATGCTGGATGAGCATAATCGAGAATGTGTCGGCGACTTAGTGGCGCAGTTTGAACAGCGTTTGTTCCACGTTGGCAGGCTTGATGCAGATACAGAAGGACTGCTGCTATTAACAAATGATGGTGAATTAAGTCAGCGGCTGGGACATCCTTCGCATGGCATAGTGAAAACTTATTTAGCTCGATTAACAGGTCACGTAACTAAGGAAGACATCGCAAAAATTCTGGCTGGCGTCTTAATTGAGGGAACCCCGGTGGCTGTGACGGATTGTAAAATTTTTGAAACTGGTAAAAATCAAACTGTGGTTCAAATTTCTATACACGAGGGTAGAAATCGAATTTTGCGAAGGCTCTTCGACGAAATGGGGTACCCAGTAGTAGATCTAGTTAGAACTAAAGTGGGTCCGATCGCGCTGGGTAATCTCAAGTCTGGAAACTTGAGAGTGCTGGAGAACAAAGAATTAGGGAAACTTTATAACGCAGTTGGGCTCTAGGATTGGGATTGTGAACTTTAGAGCAATTCGTGGGGCTACTTGCTTACAGCAAGACGATGCCCAAGAAATGGCGGAAGCAGTTACTGAATTGCTTTCCGAGATTTTGGCGCGCAATGAAGTGGGCTTAGAAGATCTAGTCAGCATCTTCTTCACTGCAACACCAGACTTGCATAGTGCCTTTCCAGCTGCTGCGGCCCGCGGGATTGGGTTGGCAGATGTGCCACTGATTTGCGCGCAAGAACTCGATGTAGTCGGCGCGATGGAAAAAGTCATTAGAGTCATGCTCCATGTCCAGACCAGCAGTCCGCGCAGCGAAATAAAGCACGTTTACTTGCGCGGCGCAGAGGCGCTTCGCAAAGACATAGCGCAGTAATAATGGCTGTACTGATAGTTGGCACAGGATTAATTGGTACGTCCATCGCGTTAGGACTTACTGCGCAGGGTAGAAGTGTATTTCTGGCTGACATTGATGCCAGTGCACTAGATTCCGCAGTTAAAGTAAGCGGCGCTGCTGTCTACCAAAATGAAGAAATTTCGCTCGTAATTGTTGCGACACCTCCGGCAAGTGTTGCGAAAGTATTTTTCGAGTACGCCGCGAAGCACGCAACAGCAGTGTTAACTGACGTGGCAAGTGTCAAAGTTTCCATTTTCACAGAACTTGAAAAATTGGGTTTTACGCAATGGGATCGCCTAGTGGGCGGTCACCCAATGGCAGGGCGAGAAGTTTCGGGAGCCCAAGGTGCGCAAGGGAACTTATTCTTGGATCGTCCTTGGGTGGTAACTACAAGTGCGATAACTAGCGAGCAAGCAATTACTACAGTTAGAGAACTTGTTGAGTCGTTGGGTGCATTCGTAATTCTTCGCACGAATGAAGAGCATGATCAAGCAGTTGCGCTAATTTCACATACCCCACAAGTAGTTGCATCCGTATTAGCAGGGGAGTTAATGGATGCTGACTTCTCCCAAATTGAATTGGCTGGTCAAGGCATCAGAGACACTATCCGAATCGCTGGATCAGATGCACTTTTATGGACTGATATTTTGAGTGAGAATTCTAAGTACATCGCAACGCGCGTAACTAACGTGGCAAATAGCCTTTTAGATTTTGCTGCTGCATTAACTGCAGGAGAAGATGACCAAATCACTGAAAAACTTATTCGCGGCGCGCAGGGCAGGGATAGGTTGCCAGGAAAACACGGCGTAGCGAATCAAAATACAACCACGATTGCAGTGCGACTTGACGATAAGCCAGGTGAGTTAGCTCGAGTATTTACCGAAGCAGCTAAAGCACAAGTCAATCTCGAGGACGTTCGCATTGATCATTCACTTGGTAAGCCAACTGGATTAGTTGAACTAACAGTTTCATTGGCCGCAAAACCAACTTTGTTATCGCTTCTAGAAAGCGCCAATTTTGTCGTTATTGGCTAGGTGTTGGCTCAGTTAGACTGTATTTATGTCCAAACCCCTAGTTATTGCCGTAGATGGCCCTAGTGGTTCAGGAAAATCAAGTGTTTGTAGGGCCGTTGCCACCGAACTTGGGCTGGAATATCTAGACACTGGCAGCATGTATCGCGCTGCAACTTGGTATGTGCAAAGTAAAGGTGCTGACCTACTTAACACTGCGCAAATTGCCGATCTGGTCAGTTCCGCAGTGGTAGTGCCAAGCACAGATCCAGCTGAGCCGGGAATAAAAGTTGGTGAAGTCGATGTATCCGAACCCATTCGCGGCGAAGTTGTGACACAAGCAGTCAGCGCAGTTAGCGCTATTCCGCAAGTAAGGCAAGTAATGGTTGCCTTACAGCGCGAGATAGTTGCAAAGTCGCATTCAGGAATCGTCGTTGAAGGGCGCGACATCTGCGCGGTAGTTCTGCCAGATGCACCTGTGAAACTCTTTATCACTGCCGATCCACAAGCGCGGGCAGCACGGCGCGCTATTGAAGTGGGCGCAAACATGAGCGAAACGAATGCAAGTATGGAAAAGCGAGATCACGCAGATTCCACGCGGGCCATGTCACCCCTTGAGATTGCCAAAGACGCAACAGTTATTGACACTACTTATATGGAACTTAGCGAAGTAATAATCCAAGTCATTGATTTAGCGCGGTCCTACCGTGGATAATTCCCTGGATCCAAACGCCGAAACGATTATCTATGACGTTGCTGGTGACGCTGTTGAATTGGACGACACTATTGAAATTCCCGAACGTTGGGAAGATTTAAGTGAATCCGAATACGCGGCATTACTAGATCAACTTGGGATCCCAACCGATGAGATTGACGAAGTATTTGAGGATAAAGGTGCACTTCCAATTGTTGCCGTAGTCGGGCGACCAAACGTTGGTAAGTCCACTTTGGTTAATCGAATTATTGGCAGACGCGAGGCTGTAGTTGAAGACACACCTGGTGTTACTCGGGATCGGGTTCGATATGAAACCGAATGGAGCGGCGTACCGTTCATTGTTGTTGATACGGGTGGCTGGGAATACGACGCTGTTGGGATGAGCGCACAGGTTTCAGCGCAAGCTGAGGCTGCAATCAACACAAGTGATGTCGTGGTTTTTGTCGTAGACGCAACAGTTGGCGCCACCGATGCTGACGAACAGATTGTGCGAGTGCTAAGACAAGCAAAAGTGCCCGTGATTTTGGTGGCTAACAAAGTTGATGATGAGCGCGCTGAACTTGAAGCCACCCGACTTTGGTCACTTGGACTAGGGGAGCCATACACAGTTTCAGCATTACACGGACGTGGCAGTGGAGATTTACTCGATGTAGTGCTGGCTGCATTTCCAGAAGACGGATCGGGTTTGGCCAGGCCGCGGGGACCACATCGAGTGGCACTTCTTGGTAAGCCAAATGTTGGAAAATCAAGTTTGCTAAATGCGTTAACGGGCGAAAAACGCGCAGTAGTAGATAGCGTCGCGGGAACTACCGTGGATCCAGTTGATGAACTGGTCATGTTGGATGGCGAAGAGTGGATCTTGGTAGATACCGCAGGAATAAGACGTAAATCTAAGAACGCTTCCGGCCATGAATACTTCGCCACCCTACGAACTAAATCTGCGCTTGATAAAGCTGACGTAGCAGTCGTCTTGCTTGATGCAAGTGAACCAATGACAGAGCAAGATTTGCGAATCATTTCCATGGTTGTGGAATCTGGTCGGGCACTTGTCATCGCATTTAATAAATGGGATCTTGTCGATGAGGAACGTCGGTTTTACCTTGAGCGCGAAATTGAACGCGACTTAGTTCAAGTTGCTTGGGCCCCGCGAATCAACTTCAGCGCCCAAACTGGGTGGCATAAGGATCGCCTAGTACCCGCCTTGAAATCTGCGATTGCAGGTTGGGAGACTCGAGTGCCAACTGGGCGCATGAATGCCTTCCTAGCGCAGATTGTGGCAAGTCACCCGCACCCAGTGCGCAGCGGCAAGCAGCCAAAAATCATGTTCGGCACCCAGGCCAGCGTCTCGCCTCCGGTTTTTGTCCTCTTTACTTCAGGTTTTCTGGAGGCTGGGTATCGCCGATTTGTAGAACGGCGGTTCCGAGAAGAATTTGGCTTTATTGGCTCACCGATAGTGATTAACCTACGAATTCGGGAAAAACGGCGAAGATAGCCCGCTGCATTCTTCGCATGGGGGGACTAAGTCCCAAATTACTCAGGTAACGAACCCGTAACTCCTGGCGACATTGGAGCATTTTCCATGAATGATCCGGAGTTTATGGGTTATTTTAGGAGTTGCCCGAAAAGAATTCGTCGGGTCAACGAGAGGAAATACAAATGATCAAGCCGATCAAAATTGGTGCACTGGCTCTTGCCGGCGCACTAGCACTTGCTGCTTGCAGCGGTGGGGAAGAAGCTAGCGATTCTGCTGCTGGTGGCGAAGTACTTATCGTAGGTACTGACCTTCCAATCCAGGGCGCTTCAGCTGATGCCAGCAAGTCAACAAATGAAGTAGTAGCACTTGTTCTTGAACAAGCCGGTGGCAAAGCTGGAGACTACTCAGTCGCAATCAAAGAATATGATAACTCAACAGCAGCTAAGGGTGCTTGGGACGATGCAGCTTGTGCAAAGAACGCACAGGATCACGTAGCAAACACAAATGAAGTTGCGATCATGGGTACATACAACTCCGGTTGTGCAAAGATCATTATTCCAGTTGCTAACGAAGCTGGTCTATTAATGGTTTCTCACGCAAACACTTACCCAGGTCTAACCATTGAATGGGATGCTGGCGAACCAGCACTTTACTACCCATCAGGTGCTCGCAACTACGCTCGCGTAATTGCACACGACGGTTTCCAGGGAACAGCTGCAGCTCAGTACATGTACAACGAGCTAGGCAAGCGCACTCTTGCACTTCTTGATGACACCCAGGCATACGGAATCGGTCTAGCCGACGCTGTTGAAGCTGAGTTCACCAAGCTAGGTGGAACAGTACTTCGCAGTGGTTGGGACATCAAGGCTGGCTCAATCAACACCTCTACTTTTGAAAAAGTAAAGGGACAGGGCGCTGACATCGTTTACTACGCAGGCATCTTTGATAACAATGGTGTTCAGTTGGTAAAGGATAAGACTGCAGTTCTTGGCGATAACACTGTATTCCCATCAATGGCTCCAGACGGTTTCTCCGGCTACCCAACTCTGCGGGAAATGCCAGAAGCTGAAGGTCTATGGATGACATTCGCTGGTAAGTCACTTGATGGCATCAAAAAGGGTGGCGGAGCTCCAGCTGCGTTCATCGATGCATACATTGCTAAGTACGGCTATGAGCCAAACAGCTCATACGCTGTTTACGGTGGTGTAGCGATGCAGGTAATCATGAAGGCAATTGCAGCATCAGATGGTACCCGTGCGGGTGTCCTTGCTGCTGTATTCAGTGGCGAGCCGATCTGTCTATCTGCTGAAGAATCAGTATCTGGTATGGGCTTCTGCCTCAACCAGGAAACTGGTGACGTGGATACAGTTACCATGACACTGCAGCAAATGACTGGTGGCGTAGAAACTGACATCCGAGCAATCGAAGTCAAGTAATACGCATAGAGGTTACGTTGTATTGACGTAGCAAAGGTTTGGGTGGGATTGGTTTACCAATCCCACCCATTTCCCTAATTTGGTTAGATTTTTCAAGTTATGATGTTAAATTAGGAACGAATTAGTCGACAATTCAGTACCAATCAAAGGGAGATCTTACGGATGACTTCGGTTGCCACGGGCATTGCTCGAAAAAAGAAAATAAGTTTGTCGGAATTATTACTAAGAATTTCCATGTTCTTAGTAATCGGCGTAATTACTTACTGGCTCGGCTTTAACTTAGTCATTGATCCGCGTGCTTTCCTGCAGGTTTCCATAAATGGAATTAACAATGGATTGCTTTACGCTTTGATCGCCCTCGGTTACACCTTGGTATACGGAATTATCGAGCTCATAAATTTTGCCCATGGCGATTTATTCATGCTTTGTTCAGTATTCAGTTTTGCGATTTTAACTGAGCTATTTGGCGCGAAAGCGCCAGGCGCGAAAAACTTCGCGCTGCTCCTAGTGGTCCTTTTACTAACGATGATTTTTGGCGCGATTGTAAATGTGACAATCGAGCGAGTGGCGTATCGGCGATTGCGTAATGCACCAAAATTGGCGCCGCTGATTACTGCAGTCGGTATGTCATTCGTGCTGCAATGGATCGGTCTAAAGTGGGTCGGTTCGGTTCCAGTGAATGTCAACACCGTGCTACCTGCCACGAAGTATCAGTTTGCTGGCCTAGAAGTTGCATTCAAGACGTTTGTAATTTTCGCAGTCACGATTCCAATTTTGATTCTTTTCGTTTTCATCGTTAATAAGACTCGTCGTGGACGAGCTATGCGCGCGACTGCGCAAGATAAAGATGCTTCACGTTTGATGGGAATTAACGTGAATCAAACTATTTCTTTCACATTTGCTATCGCAGGCGCAGCAGCAGGTGCTGCCGGAATTATGTGGGCGCAAACTATCGGCACCGTTTCTTACAACTTAGGTTTCCAACTTGGCTTGATCGCATTCACTTCGGCGGTCCTTGGCGGTGTTGGTAATCTTTACGGCGCAGTCCTTGGCGGACTAATAGTTGGACTGATCCAGGCTTACAACGATGGCTTGACAGTTGGACCTGGGCAACGTTGGTCCCAAACTATGGTTTTTACAATCTTGATTCTCTTAATGGTTTACCGTCCCGGTGGCCTCTTAGGCCAGTCTTCACAGGAAAAGGTTTAACATGACAAAATTACAAGCGGCTCATCACGCAGTAGGGGTCAACAACAAGAAGTGGGCAATTGGCTTTAGCACAGTAGTTGGAGTTATATTCCTGCTTAATGTCTTTGTTTTGCCTAATGCAAATACTCAGGTGCAAAGATTTTTTAACGCTTGGTTCTCGTTGAACTCACTTGCTGAAATTATGATTTGGATCTTGATGGCACTTGGACTCAACATCATTGTTGGGTACGCCGGATTACTCGACCTGGGTTACGTGGCTTTCTGGGCACTTGGCGGATACGTTGCTGGTTGGTTGATGTCACCGTTTTTAAGTCAGTTTCAAGTCGATTTCTTTGGTAACCCCCGCCCAGGACTTGAGCAGGGCATTCATTTCAACGTATTCATAGTTCTGATACTTGGTGGGGTGTTTACTGCGATTTGGGGCATCATAATTGGCGGACCAACGCTGCGCCTTAAGAGTGATTACTTAGCTTTGGTTACCCTTGGTTTTGGAGAAATCATCCCGCAGTTCATGCTCAATGGATCGGATATTGGCGGACTTAACATAACTAACGGCGCGCAAGGTATCGGTGGTTTGGATCAACCAAAAATCTTTGGTTACACAATAGGAACCTTCGACCTACCAGCGAAATTCCTGATGGTGTCCTTGATGGCTGGGGCAATGATCTTTTTCTCAATTCGACTCCGCGATGGTCGCTTAGGCCGAGCTTGGCTAGCAATTCGTGAAGATGAACTTGCTGCCAGCATGATGGGCGTGCCATTGTGGCGCACTAAGTTTTCTTCCTATGCAATCGGCGCTGTTGGCGGAGGTATTGGCGGCGTCGGCTTTGCGATCTTGATTGGCGGTGTTTACGCCGATCGATTCAACTTCGTAATCTCAATTATTATCTTGGCCATGGTTGTTCTAGGTGGCATGGGTAACGTTTGGGGTGTTGTTGTGGGCGCAACCGTACTGGCTTGGGTTAACGCAGTAGGACTTGTACAAGTTGGTGAATTGATCAATAACACCTTTGGTACAAAATTCAATTTCCCGTCATACCAGTTCTTGCTATTCGGTTTGCTACTGGTGCTAATGATGCTCTTCCGTCGTGAGGGTTTCTTACCAGAAGCTCGCATGAGAATGGTTATGAATGAAGAAAAGCTCGAAGATGTAGAAAAAGTCACTGACGACACAAAGATTGGGAGCCATTAAGCATGAGCTTAAGTAGCACAGCAGCATTAGATGCGCAGAACATTCATGTCGAATTTGGCGGCCTGGTGGCAGTTGACGATGTTTCGTTCACAATTCCACAAGGATCAATCGTTTCGTTAATTGGTCCTAACGGAGCTGGGAAAACTACATTCTTCAATGTGCTTACCGGCCTGTATAAGCCAACAAGTGGCGCGGTTATCTTTGGTGACAAAGAAATCACTGGTGACCAGGTTCACGATATTGCGCAGAGTGGTATCGCGCGCACTTTCCAGAACATCCGGTTATTTGGATTAATGACCGCTCAAGAAAACGTCATGGTAGCCATGCACTCACATATGAGCGCAGGGGTATTTGCCACTATTTTCCGTACCAAGAAGCAGCGCGCGGAAGAAGAAGAAGCGCGTAGGTTTGCTCAAGAGTTGCTAGATTACGTCGGAATTGGTTACACAACACACGAATACGCTCGCAACCTTTCCTACGGTGACCAAAGGCGTCTGGAAGTAGCGCGCGCTCTTGCACTACGTCCAAGTGTTTTGCTTTTGGATGAGCCAACTGCGGGCATGAACCCAAACGAGTCAGCTACTTTCGTTGCGTTCGTTCGAAAGCTGCAGCAAGACAAAGGAATCAGCATTTTGTTAATTGAACATGACATGAGTGTTGTTATGGAAGTTTCCGAGCGGGTAACAGTTCTTGATCAGGGACAAAAAATCGCTGAGGGAACTCCGGCTGAAGTTAGATCAAATCCAAGAGTTATTGAAGCCTACCTAGGCAAGAGCGGTTCGGAGGCTAGCAAATAATGGCACGTTTAGACACACCGGTAATGCTGAAGGTAAGTGACATAACGGTTGGTTATGGCGCAATCACAGCTGTCAAGGGACTTTCCTTTGAAGTACGCGAGGGTGAAATCGTTTCGCTTATCGGATCCAATGGCGCGGGCAAGTCAACGACATTGCGCACCATAAGTGGCCTTATGCATCCAAAGACTGGCAGCATCGAATTTCGCGGGGAAAAGATTGACGGAATGCCGGGCCATGAGATTGTCGCAAAAGGTATTTGTCACTCGCCAGAAGGTCGTCGTATCTTTCCTCGAATGAGCGTTGATGAGAATTTGGATCTCGGAGCTTACCTTCGCAAAGATTCAGCAGCTGTTAAAGAGAGTAGGGAGCGAGTTCTAGAACTCTTCCCACGCCTGCGCGAACGAATTACCCAAAAAGCTGGAACCATGTCTGGTGGCGAGCAGCAGATGCTTGCTGTTGGTCGCGCACTAATGGGCGAGCCAAAGCTTCTCATTATGGATGAGCCTTCGATGGGACTTGCACCGGTGCTTGTTGACTTGATTTTTGAAACAATTGAGACAATTCGTAAGTCCGGAGTAACAATTCTCTTGGTTGAGCAAAATGCTTTGGCAGCGCTTCGAATTGCTGATTATGCTTACGTACTTGAATCAGGTCACTTAAAGCTTGAGGGTGACGGCTCGAAACTTGCCGTTGATCCAGCAATCGCACAGGCATACCTCGGCGGTTAAGTAACAATTTAAATAACCCCAACTCTTTTGAGTTGGGGTTATTTTTTTGCAACAAGAGCTAGGAAAAGACTGCAGTTAAGAGCGGGGCGATAATCAGTGCCGGCAACATGTTTCCCACCGGTATTTGCTTAAGGTTAAGCAATCGCAGGGATATTGCCAGCAGTAAGAGTCCGCCAGTTGCAGTGAGCATTAGTACTTGAACTTCTGACATGAAGTTTCCCAGAGCATATCCAAGTAGTGTCAGACTGCCTTGAAACAGCAAGATTGTTAGCGCGGATGCAGCGACTCCCCAGCCAAATACCGAAGCGAAGGCAATCGAGGCAAAGAAATCAAGCGTCGATTTCAACACTAAAATTTCGTTACCGCCACCCAATCCGTCAGTTATCGGACCTAGCACTGACATCGCCCCAACACAAAAAAGCAACGAAGCAGCGACAAATCCTTCAGTGAAGCGCGAACCGTCTTCTCCAGAAAACTTTGCTTTTAAGCGGTCACCAAATGCTTCCAGACGCTCTTCAATTCGCATCGCAGTGCCAAGCATCCCACCAACAACAACACTGGCAAGCACAATAAGCACAGGGCGACCTGAGCCAAGAGTTTGGGTAAGCAGGGGATTAGTTATGGCCGCGGTAGTGAGTACTGCGATCATTCCGGTGGCTAATCCAAGGCCATCAGTTACAACTTCACGGATTTTCTCATTTAATCGGTGCGCAATAAAGACGCCAATGGTGGAACCAATCAAAACCGCGACGACATTTATTAACGTGCCGGACCCAATGAACATGCCACTAGCCTTTCAGGAAATTTTTAGAAGTTAGGGATTTAACGAGTTAAGACAAATCCCGCAATAAGCAAGTTAATCGCGCAGTGCAAAGTCGCTTATCCCGGTCATCTGTCACCACAATTTCATATACGGCGATAGTGCGCCCCAAACTTAAGGGAGTAGCTGTGCCAGTTACGATTCCAGAAGTTGCGCTTCTGTGGTGCGTGCCATTTATGTCAATGCCAACAACACTTCGAGTTGGCCCAACGTGCAGGTGGGCGCCGACGGAACCAAGAGTTTCGGCAAGAGCCATCGAAGCGCCGCCATTTAGCAATCCAAACGGTTGAGTGTTGCCTTCAACTGGCATGTGTCCTACTACTTTGGCGGCTGTGGCAAAACTTATGGTAATTCCCATCCGCTGCGCCATCGCGCCGATTTCAACATGCTCGGCCTGGTTCTCTTGGCTCTGACTCACTGGTACCCCTCTAAGATCAAGATGTGATTGCTACCCCTGAGTTTCTCATCTTGGATGGTCACTCGCTTGCCTATCGGGCATTTCATGGCCTGCCAGTGGAAAACTTCGCCACAAGTTCTGGACAGCACACCAATGCAGTTTATGGTTTTATCTCGATGTTGGTCAATGTGCTAAAGGACCGTAAGCCAAGTCACCTGGTAGTAGCTTTCGATGTTTCTAGGAATACTTTTCGAAGTGAACGGTATCCCGAATACAAAGCCACCCGGGCAAAGACACCACCAGAATTCAAAGGGCAAGTTGAACTTATTAAGCAAGTTCTAGCGGCCTTGAACATAGCAGTCGTAGAGGCCGACGGCTTCGAGGCAGATGACATATTGGCAACACTTGCAAAAGCTTGCGACTTCCCAGTGAGCATAATAAGTGGCGATCGAGATTCATTTCAGTTAATCGATGATCGGGTAACAATTCTTTATCCCAGAAAAGGTATGTCTGACTTAGTCTTAATGACACCAGAATCAGTTTTTGAGAAATATGGTGTTACACCCAAGCAATACCGAACACTTGCAGCATTGGTCGGGGAGACAAGTGATAACTTGCCGGGTGTGCCTGGTGTTGGTCCAAAAACAGCTGCGAAGTGGATCGCGGAGTATGGCGAGCTAGAAAACATCATTGCGATTGCAGATTCCATCGCAGGCAAAGTGGGCGAAGCGCTGCGGGCAAATTTGGAACAAGTGCAGCTCAATTTCGAATTGAATCGACTCGTGGAGAATGCTCCGGTGGATACAAACATCACTTCATATGCAAAGCGAGAATATGATTCGGGCGTAGTGCATGCTGCGCTGGATGCTCTGGAGTTTTCCGCACTTCGCCCGCGACTATTTGCCGCTTGGCCAACTGCCGCCGGTTCGCCAAGTAATACTGGGGGACCCGAGAAATCCAGCAAGAGTTCTAAAGCGCAAGATGAACCAACGCAGGTATTTACTGAGTCAGAGGCATCCGATGGGTTTGAGGTCGTTACGCAACAAGTTAAATCAGATGCACTCGCGAGCTGGTTAAAATCTCACGCGGCGACGAACATCGCGTTTAGTGTCGCTGGAAACTGGGGCAGCGGAACTGGAAATATCGAGGCGATCGCACTAGTAGCCAACAGTGGCGAAAGTGTTTGGTGCACTATGGCTGATGGTGGCAGTGCGTTAATAACTTGGTTAGGCAGTGCGAGCCCAAAGATCACACATGATGCAAAAGGTCCGATGCTTGCTTTCGCCGCTGCGGGAATTGCATTCAATGGATTAGTTTTTGATACTGCGATCGCCTCGTATTTGGTTTCACCTGGTGGGCGAAACTTTGCGCTCTCAGATCTGGTACTTCGCTATTTAAACAAGTCCCTAAGCGACGTCGCGTCAGCACCAAGTGCTCAGCTCTCACTTGATGGATCTAGTGAAGTGTCGGGTCAAGATCTAGCGCTATCAGCGCGGGCAACTTTGGATCTAAGTGAATACTTGGGCGCTGAATTGATCAAGCGCGGCGGGCTTGCGTTATTTAACGAAGTTGAATTGCCATTGATTGCCATTCTTTCCCAGATGGAGGGCTATGGCATCGCGGTAGATGTTAAAGCGCTTAAGAAGTTGGAAGAAAATTTCGAAGGAGATAGTGCAGCCGCGGTCAAGCAGGCACACGCCAGCGTCGGTCATGAATTTAACTTGGGGTCGCCTAAGCAACTCCAAGAAGTTCTTTTCGAAGAACGTGGTTTGCCAAAAACTAAAAAGATAAAAACTGGATACACCACCGATGCGGAATCCCTGCAAGGCTTACTTGCAAAGTTTCCTGAGGATGAACTACTTGTCGCGTTATTGCGATACCGCGAAGTCAGCAAGCTGAAGCAAACTGTTACGGGACTGCTCGCATCCGTTGCCTCCGATGGTCGAATTCATACCAGTTTTAACCAGATGGTTGCTGCTACTGGCCGGCTATCAAGTACTGAGCCAAATCTGCAGAACATTCCAATTAGAACATCAGAGGGCTTTGCCATCCGCGGCACCTTTGTAGTTGGAAAAGAATTTGAAACCCTGCTTACTGCTGATTACAGTCAAATTGAATTGCGCGTTATGGCGCACTTATCAAATGATCCAGGTTTAATTGCGGCGTTAAAAACTGGTGAAGATCTACACACCACAGTTGGTTCTCAAGTCTTTGGAGTGCCACCAGAAAAAGTTGATGCAGACATGCGACGCCAAATCAAAGCAATGTCCTACGGTCTTGCTTACGGACTTTCGGCATACGGGCTTGCGCAACAACTAGGCATTGGAAACGACCAAGCTAAAGCATTAATGGATACCTACTTTGAGCGTTTTGGCGGTGTTCGGGATTACTTGTCTAACGTTGTTGTTGAGGCTCGCAAGTTGGGTTACACCGAATCGATTATGGGACGACGCAGGTATCTGCCGGATTTGAATAGTGAAAATCGCCAGTTGCGCGACATGGCACAGCGAATGGCCCTGAATGCGCCGATCCAGGGTTCGGCCGCCGATTTAGTAAAGGTGGCAATGATTCGAGTTGCAGCTGGCCTAGCCGAAGCGGGGGTTAAGTCGCGATTATTGCTTCAAGTGCACGATGAATTAGTGGTGGAGATTGCCCCCGGTGAACTCGAGGCGGTAACCCAAATTGTGGTGACAAACATGCAAAGTGTCGGTAACTTGCAGGTTCCGATGGATGTTTCCATCGGAATTGGCGCCTCTTGGGCTGCTGCTGGCCATTAAAGAGGTGGCTGGGTAGCAAATCGTCTAATTTTGCAGGTTTCCACCTGGTTAGTGCTTTTGACCCAGAACTTGAGCGTGCCTATCCTTAGAGAGTTGCCATTTGCCCAAGGACAGACCTAGTTCCGCAGGATCCGCAAGGAAAGAATGCAACTTCCGCACTATTTCTATCCGCATCGAGGCAATAATTTAATGACTGTCACTACTGACAAGACCAGTTCCATAACCGTTGACGATTTCGCATCTGCCGAAGAATTCATGGCTGCCGTTGACGCCACCATAAAGCCTTTTAACGATGGAGACATCGTCGAAGGCATCGTAGTAAAAGTAAGTCGAGACGAAGTTCTCGTAGACATCGGCTACAAGACCGAAGGCATCATTCCATCGCGCGAATTGAGCATCAAGCACGATATCGATCCAAATGAAGTTGTAACTGTTGGTGAAGTTATCGAGGCTCTAGTTCTACAGAAGGAAGATAAAGAAGGTCAATTAATTCTTTCTAAGAAGCGCGCTCAGTATGAACGTGCCTGGGGATCTATCGAAAAGATCAAAGAAGAAGATGGCATTGTTACCGGAACTGTTATCGAGGTCGTCAAGGGCGGCTTGATCGTAGACATAGGTTTACGTGGCTTCTTGCCGGCGTCGTTGGTTGAAATGCGTCGCGTTCGCGATCTTGCGCCTTACATTGGCAAGCCAATCGAAGCAAAAATTATTGAACTAGATAAGAATCGCAATAACGTGGTACTTTCCCGTCGCGCGTACTTAGAACAATCACAAAGCGCAGTTCGTCACGGTTTCTTGAACGAACTTGAAAAGGGGCAAATCCGTAAGGGTGTTGTCTCCAGCATTGTTAACTTCGGAGCTTTCGTTGATCTTGGTGGCGTAGATGGCCTAGTACACGTTTCAGAGCTTTCTTGGGAGCATGTAGATCATCCTTCCAAGGTGGTTGAAGTCGGACAAGAAGTAACTGTAGAAGTTTTGGAAGTTGATTTTGAGCGCGAACGAGTTTCGCTTTCCTTGAAGTCAACTCAAGAAGATCCATGGCAGCACTTCGCTCGTACACACACCATTGGTCAAGTTGTCCCTGGTGAAGTAACAAAGTTAGTGCCATTCGGCGCCTTCGTTCGAGTAAGTGATGGCATTGAGGGCCTAGTTCATATCTCTGAACTTGCGGGTCGACATGTCGAGATTCCAGAACAAGTTGTTCAGGTAGGTGACACCACGTTCGTCAAGGTTATTGACATTGACTTGGAACGTCGTCGGATTTCACTTTCACTTCGGCAAGCAAATGAAGACGTTGATGTCGATGAGTCAGTCTCATTTGACGCTGGACTTTACGGCATGAATCAGTATGACGATAAGGGCAATTACATTTACCCAGAGGGTTTCGATTCCGAAACCAACGAATGGTTACCAGGCAATGAAGAGAAGAAAGCGGAATGGGAACGCCAGTACGCGCAGGCTCATGCCAAGTGGGAAGCGCATAAGCTCTCAGCTGGTGAATCAAAGAAGGCCGACGCTGCAGCTATTGCTGATGCCGAAGCCCCAACTTCATATTCTGGCGAAACTACATCAGAGGGCACATTGTCCGAAGATGCATCGCTGCAAGCATTGCGAACTGAACTGGCCGATAAGCCAGAGTAAATTTTGCTATCTAATGGGCTCCTACGGAAGTAGGGGCCCATTAGTTTTTATGCGATTGCAATTAGGTTTCCACTCTTTTAAAGATTTTGAAGTTAAAGTGGAAGCGTGTACCTAGGATTAACCGGCGGAATTGGTAGTGGGAAATCCACTGCGGCTCGGATGTTTGCCGATCTCGGCGCGACCGTTATTGACGCTGATGCCATAGCAAAAGAAGTTCTTGAGCCTGGTCAGCTTGGGTATGAATCAATCGTGAACAAATTTGGTGATGAAATTTTGGATTCATCTGGAAACATTGATCGCAGCATTTTGGCTGCCAAGGTTTTTGAGAATAGCTCAAAACTCAAGGAACTTGAAGATGTAGTGCACCCGGAAGTAGCGGGCAAAGTGCAAGAGATTCGAGAGTCATTAACAGCGGGCACCACCGTTATATATGACACCCCGCTATTAGTCGAGAAGAAGCTAGAACAGCAGTTTGATCAGGTAATTGTGGTGCTTGCGCCAGAACCACTACGCACCGAGCGCTTGTTAGCTCGTGGATTAGGAGAGCGTGACATTGCCGCGCGCATGAGTAAGCAAGCAACGGATGAGCAAAGGCGGGCGGTCGCAAACTACGTAATTGACAACTCAGGAACCTTGGCACAGTTACGGGCTCAAGTGTTAAATGTCTGGAATCAGATTTCCCCGTAGTCTTAAGACATGACAAGACCAATTACTGATTTGGAGCGCACTGTCGCACCCTTTGAAGTAATTAGCGATTATGTGCCAGCCGGTGATCAACCAGCCGCGATTGCCGAGATTGAACGCCGCATCGTTGCAGGAGAAAAAAATGTTGTATTACTTGGAGCAACCGGCACTGGAAAAAGTGCTACGACTGCTTGGTTGATTGAAAAATTGCAACGCCCCACGCTTGTGTTAGCACCAAATAAGACTTTGGCCGCACAGCTTGCCAATGAATTCCGAGAGTTGTTGCCAAATAATGCTGTTGAATATTTCGTCTCCTATTACGACTATTACCAGCCAGAAGCTTACATTCCACAAAGTGATACTTTCATTGAAAAAGATTCTTCGGTTAACGAAGAAGTGGAGAGGTTGCGACACAGCGCAACAAATAGTTTGTTAACTCGCAGAGATGTCATAGTTGTGGCAAGTGTCTCCTGCATTTACGGTCTGGGAACTCCGCAGGAGTATGTAGACCGGATGATTCGACTAAAAGTAGGCGAATCTCTGGATCGTGATGGCTTGTTGCGTTCATTAGTTGGTATTCAATACAACAGAAACGATATTGCTTTTACTCGTGGTACATTTCGTGTTCGCGGCGACACTATCGAGGTGTATCCAGTTTATGAAGAACACCCAGTACGCATTGAAATGTTCGGGGATGAAGTTGAGCGATTAATGTCGCTGCATCCAGTTACCGGAGAGATACTTACTGACGATAAAGAAATTTACATTTTCCCGGCATCGCACTATGCGGCAGGACCCGAGCGAATGAATCGAGCTATCAGTGAAATCGAGGCAGAGGTGGCAATTCGGGTCCCCGAATTGGAACTTCAAGGTAAGTTGCTCGAGGCGCAGCGTCTCAAGATGCGTACTTCCTATGACATTGAAATGATGCAAAACTTAGGGTTCTGTTCGGGCATTGAAAACTATTCCCGACATATTGATGGACGGGATGCTGGCTCAGCGCCTAACTGCTTACTTGACTATTTTCCTGATGACTTTTTATTAGTAATCGATGAAAGCCACGTAACTGTTCCACAGATCGGCGCAATGTATGAGGGGGACGCCTCGCGTAAGCGCACTCTAGTTGAGCACGGCTTTAGGTTACCTAGTGCGATGGACAACCGACCGCTTAAGTGGCCAGAGTTCCTTGATCGAGTTGGGCAAACCGTGTATCTGTCAGCAACTCCAGGAAAGTATGAACTTGGGGTCGTGAATGACGATGTGGTGGAGCAGGTTATTCGCCCAACGGGCTTAGTAGATCCAGAAATCATTGTGAAGCCTACTAAGGGACAAATTGATGATTTGATCCATGAAATTCGAATTCGCGCAGCCAATGGCACTCGAGTACTAGTGACCACGCTGACGAAAAAAATGTCTGAAGATTTAACAGATTATTTGTTGGAGCAGGGTATCAGAGTTCGCTATCTGCATTCAGAAATCGATACGCTTCGCCGCGTGGAATTGCTACGTGAATTGCGACTGGGCGAGTATGACGTATTAATTGGTATTAACTTGCTGCGCGAAGGGCTGGATTTACCCGAAGTTTCACTCGTTTCGATTTTGGATGCCGATAAAGAGGGTTTCTTGCGAAGTCACCGCAGCTTAATTCAAACTATTGGCCGGGCAGCTCGAAATGTCTCAGGTGAAGTACACATGTATGCCGACAAAATCACGGACTCAATGCGATTTGCTATTGATGAAACAAATCGACGTCGCGAAAAGCAGGTTGCCTATAACTTGGAGCATGGTCTAGATCCGCAACCACTTCGTAAAAAGATCGCGGACATCACTGACTTAATAAGCAGGGAAGATGATGACACTGCGGATTTCATGGCGAATCAAAAGTCAGGTATGCGGGTACCTACATCCGTAAGACAAAATTTGCGTAGTATTCCAGCGCGTGATCTGGGCGATTTAATTGATCAGTTGAGTGAACAGATGCACACTGCGGCCAGTGAATTGCAGTTCGAGCTAGCTGCGCGGTTACGTGATGAGATTTCAGAACTTAAGAAAGAGTTAAGGCAAATGACACTAGCCGGCCACGCCTAGATAGAATTTAGTCATGGAAGTTTCGCCGCTCATCTGGGCAACCACTCTTGGAGTATTGGCTGCCGCGTTCATCTTAGATTTTCTTGTAGTCGATGCCAGACCGCATGTGTTTGGTCCTAAACAGGCAGCACGTTGGGTAGTGGCATACATTGTTGGCGCGCTAGTTTTTGCAGCTTTTGTCTGGACCTACTTCGGCGCTGAATATGGGCAGCAATTTCTTGCGGGCTGGATAACGGAATACAGCTTGTCTGTCGACAATCTTTTTGTATTCATAGTTTTGATGTCATCCTTTGCGGTACCAGAGGCACTAAAGCACCGGGTTTTACTAATCGGAGTTGCCCTAGCAATTATCTTGCGCGGGATATTAATTGTGGTTGGCGCCGCAGCAATTTCGAGATTTGCTGCTACGTTTTTCGTCTTTTCGGCTTTTTTGCTCTACACCGCAATCACGGTGTGGCGTTCCCATGGTGAGGAACCGGATCTTGAAGGTAATGGCCTGGTTCGATGGGTGGAAAAATATGTGCCAACTTCCAGAGATTATGACGGTACTAAAACAACAGTAAAAATTTCGGGTAAGCGCCACATCACTCCACTATTTCTGGTGATTCTGGCAGTCGGCACTACGGACTTATTATTTGCGCTGGATTCCATCCCAGCAATTTTTGGCCTAACTAAAGAACCGTATTTGGTTTTTGCCGCAAACGCTTTTGCCTTGATGGGATTGCGCCAACTCTATTTCTTACTAGATGGCTTACTTGCAAAGATAATTTATTTAGCCAGAGGACTCGCAATTATCCTGGGTTTCATAGCCATAAAGCTGTTTTTCGAAGCACTTGATGGCACCACAGATCTTGAAGTACCACACATAACGATCGCCCAATCCTTGATGGTTATCCTGCTTACTTTAGGGGTAACAGTTATGACGAGCCTTGCTGCGGTTAAACGGGATCCAACGTTGGCGCATGCAAGTCAGGCCGCCCACATAACAACGGAAGCTACCGAACACCGCGGTGAGGCGTTTGACCACAAACCTGATGAGGATGTTCAGAGTTAAAGTTCGCAGATCCCATGCGCATAGGCCCATGCTGGATGGCTCACCGATGCGCCAAATGATCAAGCCAACTAACATAGAGGCGTGGTTGATAAGTTAATTGTCCGTGGCGCCAGAGAGCACAACCTCAAAGACATAAACATTGACTTGCCCCGAGACGCACTCATAGTTTTTACGGGTTTATCTGGATCCGGAAAGTCATCCCTGGCATTTGACACTATTTTTGCTGAGGGACAACGTCGCTATGTTGAGTCACTTTCTGCATATGCCAGGCAGTTTCTCGGGCAGATGGATAAACCTGATGTTGATTTCATTGAGGGCCTTTCGCCGGCAGTTTCAATCGACCAGAAATCCACTAACCGTAACCCAAGATCAACTGTTGGCACGATTACGGAAGTTTACGATTACTTGCGATTGCTTTTCGCGCGAGCTGGCAGGCCGCACTGTCCCGATTGTGGCCGGGCAATTGCCCGCCAATCACCGCAACAAATTGTTGATCGAATTTTAGAAATAAAGACTGGCACGAGATTTCAATTGCTTGCTCCGATTGTGCGAGAGCGCAAAGGCGAGTACGCCGAGTTATTTCGGAGCCTGCAGTCACAAGGGTTTGCGCGAGCGCGTATCGATGGCGTGGTTTACCCACTAGAAGAGCCACCTGTTTTAAAGAAGCAAGAAAAGCACACCATCGAAGTAGTGGTTGACCGCCTTGCCGTTAAGCCTGATGCCGTCCGACGGTTAACAGACAGCGTGGAAACTGCGCTTCGCCTTTCCAGTGGGTTAGTGACTCTAGAGTTTGTGGACTTACCTGAGGATGATCCCGAGCGGGAACGAATGTTTAGCGAGCATCTAGTTTGCTTATTCGACGGGAATCAATTCGAAGAGTTGGAACCAAGATCCTTTTCGTTTAACTCACCTTTTGGAGCTTGTCCAGAATGTGCTGGTCTTGGGAACAAGATGGAAGTGGACATCGATTTAGTGATACCTAACCCGGACTTAACTTTGGAAGAGGGAGCTATTGATCCTTGGGCTTCGGGACACATATTCGATTACTTTTTTAGGTTGACTAAAGCTCTTTCCAAAGAGTTGGAGTTCGCACTTGACGTGCCATGGAAGAAACTTCCTGTAAAGGCGCGCAATGCATTGCTACAAGGTAATGATCACGAAGTTCAAGTTAAGTATAAAAATCGGTATGGTCGCCAACGCACTTATTCCACTGGCTTTGAGGGTGTAATTCAGTACATCGAACGTAAGCACCAAGAATCAGAAAGTGATTCAAGTCGGGAAAAGCTCGAGGGTTACATGAGGGAAGTTCCATGCCCAGCCTGTCATGGTGCGCGCCTAAAGCCACTTTCATTAGCGGTCACATTGAATGGCAAAAGCATTGCGCAAATTGCAGAATTACCAATTGGCGAGTGCGCACAATTTTTAAAAGAATTAGAACTTTCTCCGCGGGAGCGAGCAATAGCAGATCGAGTTTTGAAGGAAGTTAATGAGCGGTTAGCTTTTCTAATTGATGTTGGCTTGCACTATCTCTCACTAGAGCGCTCTGCTGGATCTCTCGCTGGCGGGGAAGCGCAGCGAATTCGGTTAGCAACCCAGATCGGCAGTGGCTTAACAGGCGTGCTTTATGTCCTGGATGAGCCAAGTATTGGATTGCATCAGCGCGATAATCATCGATTGATCGAAACTCTAATTCGGCTTCGTGATCTAGGCAACACGCTAATTGTTGTGGAACATGACGAGGACACGATTCGAACCGCGGATTGGATCGTAGACATCGGCCCAGGTGCGGGGGAGCACGGTGGCTATGTAGTTTCAAGTGGATCTTACGAGAAATTGATTAAGACTAAAGAATCAATTACTGGGCAGTACTTATCTGGGAAACGAAAAATTGAAGTTCCATCAACACGTAGGCCTGTGGATTCAAGTCGCAAGCTAAAGATCTTTAACGCCAGTGAACACAATCTGGCTGATGTCACAGTAGAAATTCCACTTGGTGTGTTCGCGGCAATCACCGGGGTTTCTGGTTCTGGAAAATCCACTTTGATAAATGATGTGCTGTACAACGTATTAGCTCGCGATCTAAACGGAGCGCGCACCGTACCTGGTCGACATAAAAAAGTTGAGGGCGTTGAGCTACTAGATAAAGTTGTTCATGTTGACCAAAGTCCTATTGGTCGAACCCCGCGCTCAAATCCAGCGACTTACACCGGGGTATTTGATCACGTGCGCAAACTCTTCGCGGAAACTCCAGAAGCTAAAATGCGCGGCTATCAACAAGGTCGATTCTCGTTTAACGTTAAAGGCGGCAGATGCGAATCCTGTTCAGGTGATGGCACTTTGAAAATTGAAATGAATTTTTTGCCTGATGTCTATGTGCCTTGTGAAGTATGCCATGGCGCAAGGTATAACCGCGAAACTCTTGAAGTTCATTACAAGAATAAAA
>CAMBGF010000004.1 GCA_945866135.1 Bifidobacterium breve | reverse complement strand
ACTCCAAGAGATAGCGCTGCAGCCTGGCGGTAAATACTTAGTTGTAAATCATTAGCTGAGCCTGGCTTTCCCGTTTTCCAGTCCACAACTACCCAGCGATCTGGCGCATTTGGATCCTCGCTGGTGCCCTTAAACAAGCCATCTAGTCGGCCGCGCAGAGTGCGACCACCCAGCACTAGCGCAAATGGTAACTCGAGATGCACGGGAGTTCGCGCGAAAAAGGGTCCCGCTTCAAAAGCGGCTTTGAGTTTTTGTAATTGATCATCAGAATAAATCTCATCATCCATCGCGCCCGGCAAAGTTTGCGCATCAATCAAAGCGCGCTTACCGTAAAACGTTTCCACCCACGAGTGAAATGCCGTGCCACGATCTGCTGCGCCAGATGGCTGTCTAGGCATTGGCCGCACCAGGGTTTTTAAGAACTGCGTTGGATCAGTATCAAGGGCTATTAATTGACTTGCCGAAAGGGATCCAGGTAGGCGCACAACTCGTTGCGTCGCAGCGTGAGCTTGTGCCTGCAAAACCAAGGCAGCAATATCCTGTTCCCAAGACTGAATAACTTGCTGCTGGTCATCAGTTAGCCCTGAAATATCATGGGGCTTAGCGGTTGCGGCGCTTACTAAATTGGCGGCAACTCGTAGTTGATCGCGAACTTTAGAGCTAACACCTGCAGGCCAGATTGGGTGAATCACATTTTCTAACATTGGGTTCTTGGCTTGCGCTTCTGGTTCCGGCGACCACATATCAGGGTGGGTAGCTTGGGCGTGCAAATTTTCTAGAAAATTACTTGGTCCCCGAACCCGACTTTGAGTTGGTCCCCACCATGAACCGCTACCAATAACGCGTTGCACAGCGCGCGTGACTGCAACATAGGCAAGTCTGCGTTCATCAATAATTGCAAGTTGCGCAGCGGCGCTGGTGTAAGCGGTGTAATCAACACCTCGTGGCCCTGCGGGTGCCGGGAACTGTGGCAACCCCGGATTAAGTGGTCCTGTTAACACATCTTGTGGAATTCGAAATGCATTTCTAGGCCAATGTCGATCTTTTGGTGTTGACGGGAAAACACCTGAGGTTAAGTCTGGAATTACAACAGTTGGAAATTCCAAGCCCTTTGATTTGTGGATCGACATTATGATCACAGCATTATCGCTCAGGGTGACTTCTGCATCAATTAAGGAATTGAAGCGTTCACTTGTTCGGACATACTCCAAGAATGCGGCCACACTCGAATCACCTTCAAGATTTCTAAAGTTTCCAGCTAAATCAATTAGCGCTGCTAGCCGATCAAAGTGTGTTGAATCTGTGGGCGAGTTCAATGTCATTGCTTCAATACCAATTCCAGTGACCCGAATTATTCGACTGATTAAATCAATTGCAGATTCCGTGCAATACCGGCGCAGCATTCGCAGTTGCGCCGCAAGTTCCATCATGCGGGCGCGCGCTTCATTTGAATATGGCATGCCATCATCTGGGCCAACTAATTCCAAAGCATCCAACAAGCTCACGCGCTGCGACTTATCCACGGCCGAAACAATTTGATCTAACTCAACCGATATTGGAGTTCCTGGCACGTGATTTATCCTGACAAGATCGCCAGCATGACGTCCTAAGATTGCTAAATCACGAGTGCCAATTTGCCAGCGCGGACTTAGCAATATGCGAACCAGCGCAGGATTTGCTGTCGGATCATAAGTTGTCTCTAAATAACTAATTACCTCTCGAACTTCTGGCAAGTGAATTAGCGCACCTGGATCAACAACTTGAACCGGAATTCCACGTTCCTCTAGTCCAGTTACGTAATATCCAGCATTCTTTTTTTCGCGGAGTAAAACTGCTACGTCATTCCAACTCTTTGCTGGCTTCAACTTCGCAATTTGATCACATACCCAATCAACTTCATCAGCAAAAGTTGGAAGCAGCGCAGTGTGAATTTCGCCAGCAGGCATTGCATCATCACCTGGAACGAGTTCAACAATTTCCGGGTGAATTGCTCGTAATTGATCGCTTAAAACATTTGCTGCCGAAAGAATATTTATTCCAGATCGTCGATTTACCGTTAAGTTATAAACGGCTGCTGGCTGTTGTTGTCCCGCAATTACCCGAAAGAAATCCGTCTTGAAATTTCCCATATTGGTTATTTCTGCACCACGCCAACCGTAAATCGCTTGGCATGGGTCGCCTACTGCCATAACGGGATGACCTTCGCCAAAAAGTTGCTGGAGTAAAACTTTTTGCGAAAGCGAAGTGTCTTGATACTCATCAAGTAACACAACGTGAAATTGTTCCTTAAGCAGGCTGCGCATAGTTTCTGAATTCTGCGCAGCTTGCGCTGCCAGCCTGATCTGATCTGAATAATCAATTACGTCATTCGCTAATTTAGCTTTTCTGAAATCCAGTACTAATTCGGCAAGTGCAATTCGTTTTGCGCTAGTTGCCATCATCTCTTCAGTTAATTTCTGTTTCTTTTCTATTAGATCCAGCGCAGCAAATCGAAGCGTGTCACTTTCAATAATTGCATTTGGGTTAACTAAATAATTTGAGCAATGTTCATCAAGTTTCAAAAGTTCAGTTACGGCAGTCGTGGGCGAATATCCCAATTGACCTAAGTCTTGAGTTGTAGCGCAAACAACTCGCATAGCAAGTTGGTATCTAGTCGCATCCACAACTACCCGGGCATCTGGTTCTAGGCCAAGGCGAAGTGCATGTTCTTTGAGTAACCGTGATCCAAAAGCGTTGTAAGTTGAAATTGTCGGTTCCCCAACATCGAGTTGGACTGCCTCAGTTGGCAGATACGCCAGAGCTTTTGGTAAGTAAGTGCGAACTCGATTTAATAATTCATTGGCTGCCTTGGTAGTAAAAGTCAGTCCCAAAATTCGATCTGGCGCGACTTGCTGGGTCATAATCAACCAAGCAATCCGCGCAGCCATGACTGTAGTTTTTCCTGTTCCTGCGCCCGCAACAATCATGCTCGGTTCAAGTGGGGATTTGATTGCTGCAATTTGCTCATCACTTGGCCGGAACCCAATAACTCTTGCAAGGTCATTCATAGTTAGTTCTTTCATGACAACACCTGCTTTCCTTCTGGGGTAGCTGGACAAAGCATACGAACTGCGCACATGCTGCATTTTTGTTTTTCATAGCGCGCTTCGTATTGCTCATCTAGCACAACAAGAGCGCCTTGACCCAAACGTTGCTCTAGCGAAACTTGGGAATTTTCGTCATGAGCTTGTGGGGTGACTTGCTGAACTAACGCAACATCTGAGTTATCTTTTTCACCCACACGAAGTTGGACGAGCGCTGCGCCCGCAACCGCTTGATCTGGGCTTCGATGTGTCATGAGTTCGTCGGCCTGGAAAGTGCCGTGTTCCATTAAGTAGGCATAAAGAGCGAGCTGCACATCGACTTGTAAATCTTTTGGCTTTTTTGATTCTTTACTGGTTTTGAAATCAAAAATAGTTATGCCATCTTCAGTGAATTCAATTCGATCTGCTCGACCGGTAATTGCAATAGCCACTTCGCGCATTTCGCCATTTGGCTGCGAAACCGCAACTGTGGTGCTCCAAGCAAGTTTTGATTCTGTCAGACTGACATTTTCGTGATGGTCTAACATCCAAGAAAGCAGGCGCACCGAAGCATCGTGGGCAGCCCGGCGCTCTCGAGCAGATTCCCATTTGGCTTCATATCCCATACTTGGCCAAAGCCGATCAAGCTGTTCATCAATTACGGAAATGTCACTTTCCAGCTCACCGGAAGACAGCCCCTGCGCAATAGTGTGAAGCGCATTTCCAAAAACTAATGGCATCGCAGATTGCGCAGTTGCATTAACTTTGCGTTCCAAGAACCACTGAGCTGGACATTTTTCAATTGCCATAATCCCCGAGGCTGAAATTGAAACTTCATCAATCTTGTGATGTGAATTTTGGGTTGGTTCTAGAACGCCCCACCAGTTAGCTGGTTGCGCGAAGGCAAATAACGGGCCATGATCTGAGGCTAGTTTCGCTAATTGATTCGCAGCAGCCAATCGCATTAATTCTGGCTGTTCGTTGTCATTAAGCGCGCGACGAAGATTGGCAATCACGCCATCAATACTCAGCGGTCGCTTTGGGCGACCACCAGTATGAATTGGCGCAGTAGCAGGTAAAGCCGCAACGATGTCAGTCACAAATCGACTTGGCGACACCCCGTCGTCGCGGACTGAGGTATCAGTTGCTGTGATTAGCAGAGTTTGTTTTGCCCGCGTTATTGCCACATAGAAAAGTCTTCGTTCTTGCGCAAGTAACTCGCGCATGGTTACGGGCAATAACTCAATACCTGGACCAATGCGATCAGACTGCAATAACGTTTGGTGCTGCCTTAAATCTGGCCACAAATCTTCTTGAGCGCTGGCCACAACTACAAACTTCCACTGCAGTCCTTTTGCTCTGTGGGCAGTTAGCAAGCGAACGGAATCTTTTCGAACCTCATTTTCTGCAAGGGCCTCAGCCGGAATTTCTTGCGCTTGGATTTCATCCAAGAAGTTTGTTAAATCTTTACCTCGGCCGCGGGCCACGAAGCGGTTCGCTAAATCAAATAGTGAACAAATCGCATCTAAGTCTCGATGTGCTCTGGTACTGGATGCGCCAAAGCCAATAGCTTGCTCCTGCAGTTTTGTCGGCCACGATGTGCCCTGCCAAACGCTCCACAAAACTTCATGCGGACTAGCACCTTTTTGCATCGCAGTGCGAGCTTGCGCTAGTAATTGTCCAAGGGTTCGAATTGCCATGACGGCAGCGTCGTGGCGACCTGGTGGCACATCAAGTAGCAAATTTGGGTCCAAAAGCGCTTGCACAATAAGTGTCATTGCTGGACGCGGGGCTCGCTGCGGTGAGCGATCAGTCCCGCGCAGGTAACTGCCCAGGCGACGTAAATCAACGGGGTCAATTCCCGCCAGCGGTCCAACTAAAAGATCTGACACCACATCCACTGTTGCAAGCTTTGGGTTATCAACTATTCGAAGCATGGTAAACAACGGCGAGACTGCCGGATCTTGATGTAACGCAATCTCATCTGCTGCAACTTCAACTGGAATTCCAGCAGCCACAAAAGCTCGATAAATTGTAGGAATCGAAACCACAGCCGAGCGCACAATTACTGCGAAGTCAGACCATTGCAAATCACCGGCTGCGTGAGCGCGCGCAATGGCATCGGCAATGTGAGCCGCTTCCGCGCCTGGACTATCAAAAGTTTGAATTGAAATTTCGCCAGCCTCAGCAGCGAGGCACTGCGGATTACGGTGCTTGATTATGGAACTCGGATCAAATCCTGCTGGAATTCGATCCCCAATTACAGCGCTGGCTGCTGCTCGAATATCACTGCCAAAGCGACGACAAGTTGATAGCACGACATCGACAACTGGTTTCCCAAAAACTTTTTCAAACTCTTCCGCAAAATTGCGAATCCCGCCTTCGTCTGCTCCCCGAAAGCCATAGATGGCTTGGTCTACATCGCCGACGACAACTAATGAGCTTTCGGTATTGACCATTGCTTTAAGTAAGGCAACTTGACCAGGATCAGTATCTTGATATTCATCAACGTAAATCGCTTTGAAAGTTTTATGTAAATATTCTTGAACATCCGGGCGATGACTCAGCAAGACTGCGCGGTGTATTAACTCGGAATAATCCATTACGCCTTCCGCGTCAAGGACATCTAAATACTCATTCATAAACACGCCTACGGCAGACCAAGTTTCTCGCCCTGAGCTTTTCCCTAATCCAACTAAGTCTTCGGGGTCCATCATGTGTGAGCGAGTGCGCGACATAACTGAGCGAATTTCTTCGGCTAAGCCGCGCGTCCCAACTGCTGGCATTAAATCATTTGGCCAAGTCAATCTCTTGTCTGCAATTGCGTCCGCGAAAAGTTGGCGCGCCCGAACTTGCTGTTCTGGACCTGATAGCAATCTGGTTGCTGTTGCATAGATTTCATCAGACTGAAAGCGGCGAACAAGCGCGTAACAAAAAGAATGAAACGTGCTAACAAGTGGTACAACTCCCCCGCCAACTGCTGCGCTGACTTGATCGCGCCAATCTATTGCTGCCCGGCGCCCAAAAGTTAAGCCCAGAACTTGTTCTGGGCTAAGCGCATCCGGACCAGACAACCGAGCTGCCATAGCGGCCACTAAAGTTGTGGTTTTTCCGGTGCCAGGTCCTGCCAATACCCGCATCGCGCCTTGTCGATGATTAACAACGCGCAATTGGTCAGCATCGAGATTTGGCGGGCTATTTGGCGCTGCCGGCGTGCGATCCAGGATTAAGCGAGTCATTTCTCCTAATTCCACCATGTCGTACTGACAATGCTTATGCAGGCTTTCGCGTTTCACGCAAAATTGGTGCAAGATTAATAGAAATGACCCGAAAACTAACCAAGATTGAGGATTTAGCGTGAAGCCAACGGCAGCAACCTCAACTTTAGTTATTGAGGACACTGTGCTGGATCGGCGATTACGTCGACCTGCCGACTTAGCTCGATTTGCCTTCACTTTAATCGCACTTGCTGGCGTTGCTTTTCTGGCATATGTTGCTCAAAGCACCACCACTGGAATTGAACAAGATATTTATCAAGGTGCCAGTCGTCTGCCAGCAGCCATTATTTTGATCACGAACTCAATTAGTGGTTTAGGCACTTTGATTTTTCCAGCGATTGTTGCTTTAGATTTATTGATACGTAAACGCCCACGTCAACTTATGGAATCGGTTGGTGGATTATTAATCTCTGTATTGATTCTTTCACTTATTTCTTGGGCGCTAATTCAATCTGGCACCGAACGCTTGCTCTTGGCATTTGCCGGAACTACGGATCCATTATCAGCTGTGCCCTTTAATGCGGTTATTGGCGGTTTAGCCGCTTTCACCACAGTGTCGCGAATCATGTCTCGACCCAGATGGAATGTCGTTGCTGGCATCGTAATTAGTTCAATTGCACTGGCCGACATTGTTGGTGGTGGCGTGACAGCCGCTGGACTTGCTGCCTCACTCTTGGCTGGTTGGGCTGTGGGTCTTCTAATTCGATATGTACTTGGCACCGATACCACCCGACCATCGGGTGGCGAAATCTCAAAAGTTATGAATGCTCTTGGAATTCCATTGACGCTGCTACGAGCCGCTGAAGTTTTGAAATCAGGTCGACGTTATGACGCCAGCACAACTGACGGCGCACGAATAGATTTGATAGTTCTAGATCGAGACTTAGAAGGTGCTGGCCTAGCTCAAGGTATTTATCGTTCACTGAGATTACGTGGCGATACCGCAGGTGCTGGAACTTCCATGCGCCGACACTTAGAGCGAATTGCCCTTAACAGTTGGGCGATTTCAACCGCTGGTATTTCTACGCAACACCTGCTAGCAGTTGCTGAAGTGGGACCAGATGCTGCGCTGTTGGCATTTGAACATGTGCCAGGACGTTCCTTTAGTTCAGTCGGTCACGCAATAGGTGACGCCGAGTTGGCGGGTGCTTGGGAGATTGTGCGGGACTTGCAGGCTGCCCGGATCGCACATCGGGCGCTAACTGCGCAAAATTTTCTGCAGGCCACTGACGGCAGAGTTTACGTTCAAGGAATCCAAGATGGCGCAATTGCTGCATCTGATGTGATGCTGCGTATCGATTTAGCTGAGGCTTTAGTGACACTTTCCTTGGCAGCAGATCCAATTAGAGCAATCCAAGCTGGAAAAGTGGTGCTCGGTAATGCCTCTCTAGCGCGGGCTCTACCAGCTTTGCAACTTGTCGCACTTGGCGCGACCACCCGAGAGTTGCTAAAAGAAAATCGCGAGTTGCTGACTACTTTACGCACTGCAATTTTGGATGATTTACCTGATACGGCTATTGAAATTGAACAAATTGAAATTGAACGAGTAAAGCCGAGAACTCTAGTTACCGTAATTGCGGGATCAGTAGCAGCTTATTTATTGCTAACCCAGCTCGGCAAGGTAAACCTAAGTGAAGTTTTCCGAAACGCTGATACAACTTGGGTCCTAATCGGTCTTGGCTTCTCCATATCAACTTACATTGCAGCTACGTTAGCTCTATCTGGCGTGGTTCCAGAACGACTAAAATTTTGGAAAACTTTACAAGCACAATTTGCCGTCTCGTTTGCGACTTTAGTTACCCCACCAACTTTGGGGTCAGTTGCAATAAATATTCGCTACCTATCTAAACAAGGTATGCATACAGCTCTTGCCGGGGCAAGTATTGCCGTTTCGCAAGCTCTTTCCTTCGTAAGTCACATTATTTTATTATTTATCGCAGTTATAGCTGCTGGAACTTCCAGCGATTTCACGTTCCGTCCACCCCGCACTGCAATAATCGTCTTCCTCATTGTTGCCTTATCCGTGACAGCACTGCTTACACTTCCAAACATCAGAACTTGGGCCAGTCAAAAAATACAACCAATTTTCAGTCAAGTTGTGCCAAGACTTTCATCCCTAGCAAACCAACCAGCCAAACTTGCAACTGGAATATTCGGTGTGTTTCTGCTTAATGTTTCATACTGCTTGTGTTTAGTTGCTTCAGTTCGCGCCTTCACACCCGATGCCTCGATCGCTGCTATCGCTTTGGTTTATTTAACTGCTGCAGTTGTCGGCCAGGCAGCGCCAACTCCCGGCGGCTTGGGCGCAGTTGAAGCAGCAATGGCCGCTGGCTTGACCGCTGCTGGAATAGATCCTGGCATAGCGATTTCAGCAACTTTAATTTTCCGACTACTAACTTTCTGGCTGCCCACTCTTCCAGGCTGGTTAGCGTTTCGTAACTTGCAACGAACTGGCGATCTTTAAAATACGAAACTCATTGGTCCGCTAGTAAGTGGGCTTTTCTGGTTCAATCTGACTAACCCAAGCCAGCACGCCGCCGCCAACATGGATCGCATCTTTAAAACCAGCGCCCTTAACAGCAGCTAACACCTCAGCAGATCGACCACCGACTTTGCAATGCAAAACAATTTGCTTATCAACCGGCAAATTAGCTAAGGCATCGCCCATTAAGAATTTATCTTTTGGAATCAATATTGAGCCTGGAATGCTAACAATGTCGTACTCATTTGGTTCGCGCACATCAATGAGAACGAAATCCTTTTCACCACGTTCTCTAGCTTGCAACATCTCGGCAAGTTGCTTCACGTTAATTGTGGAATCCACAACAGCCTGCGCTGCTTCAGTTGATACTGCGCCACAGAATGCTTCATAGTCAATTAGTTCAGTGACAGTTGGATTCTCGCCACAAACTGCGCAATTTGGATCTTTTCGAACTTTAATTTTGCGGTAAGTCATTTCAAGTGCGTCATAAACAATTAACGAACCAACTAGCGCATCGCCAATTCCGGTAAGAACTTTAATCGCTTCAGTAACTTGAATCGAGCCAATCGAAGCACACAGCACACCAAGCACGCCGCCCTCAGCACATGATGGGACCATGCCAGGTGGTGGTGGCTCGGGATACAGGCAGCGATAGCACGGACCATGTTCGGACCAGAACACACTTGCTTGACCATCGAAACGATAAATCGATCCCCAAACATATGGCTTATTTAGAAGTACGCAGGCATCATTTACTAAATAGCGGGTAGCAAAGTTATCGGTGCCATCAACTATCAAGTCATACTGCCCGAAAATCTCCATCACGTTTGTGGAATCTAGTCGCACTTCATGCTTGATGACATTTACATAGGGGTTAATTCCCTTGACAGTGTCTGCTGCGCTATCAACTTTTGGTCGATCAATATCGCTTTGACTGTGAATAATTTGACGCTGCAAATTTGATTCATCGACTGTGTCAAATTCCACTATGCCTAAAGTGCCAACTCCAGCAGCTGCTAAATACATCAATGCCGGACTACCCAACCCACCAGCGCCAACGCAAAGTACCTTGGCATTCTTTAATCGCTTTTGTCCGGCCATACCAACATCTGGAATTATCAAGTGGCGGCTGTAGCGACGCACCTCGTCAACGGATAGCTCCGCAGCTGGTTGGACTAATGGGGGCAATGACATGTGAGCATCCTAAAATCTGATTACCTCTATCCAACCCTGTTTTTAGAAGTTATGTTTCCACTGGTTGCCAAGTGGACAGTAATCGCAAGGATTTTGCAGAGAATCTGACCTGGCTAGGACAAGTTGTCCCGCGATTACTAACTTTTATTCGCGGGATAAGCGCCGTTTCACCAGACAAGTTTCGCTCGAAGCGGAACTAGCGAGTTAGTCCTGCCCGCCGCAACCAAATCTGAAAGATCGCAACAGTTAACGTAGACTTGCCTTATTACGGAGCCTGATAACTGGCACCCAACTTTTGGAGTATGCAGTGGAAATTCGAATTGGTATTGCGCACGCGAACCGCGAAGTTGTTTTAGAAAGTGCTGAAACCGCTGCTGCTGTGAAAAAATCTATCGATGCTGCGATGGCTGCTGGTTCAGTCCTAAGTTTGACTGACGACAAAGGTCGTACCGTAATAGTTCCTGGCGACAAAATCACTTTCGTAGAAATCGGCGTACCAGTAAGTGGCCGAGTAGGTTTTGCTACCACTTCGTAATTTGAATTTCAGATTGAACTAACTGAAAGACCGAACCACCCGAACATTATTTGCAGTAGTTTTATCACCGTTACCCTTAAGTCCTTGGGAAAAATGTTGATACCGAGCAAAACTAGTTGTAGATGACTCCGTAGAACTCCAGTAATACTCATCAACAACAAAACCAGATTTCAGGCTCCCTGATCCACAAGTACTCGTGCCAGGTCGAGTAACTTTTGCAGCTAAGCAGAGTTCATTAAGTTCATCCTGAGATGGCAAGAACCAATCTGCATAAGTAGCTGAATCCAAGGTGACAGAGTAATCAACCGCATCTTGCCCAGCACCTGATGTGCAAGCGGCTGCAATAAGGTCCGTGTTCGCTTTTCCAGTGCCAATTGCAGACCCTGTGGTGCCAACTGTGGTTGATATATTGCACCAGGTTTTAGTGGGACTTAAATCAGCAGCTGCGGCTTCATAATATTTCCCAGCGGTGTTACCAGTTGTTGCTGGAATAATGAAAATCAATCCACCCAGTGGTCCAACATCATTGATTGCATAAACCACACCAGGAAATACTGCGGTGACAACGCCGCTGTTAACGGGGTTGGTATCGGAACTGCTGCCCGCTACCGTAAAGAAGTCCGCTGCAACTCCTGTCAAGGTGTAATCAGTGGCGGCAGTTAAAGTGATGGTTGCGGTGTAAGAAGTGTTGCTCACAAAAGCTGCAGGATTGGGTGACCAACTCACACTCGCGGTGTAACCAGTTCCCGGCGTCACGCTCGTATCTGGCACATTTCCTGGCTTTGGCACACTTAGTCCAGAAATTGCTGCGGTGTTGATCAGCGTTGGATCAGCAGGTAAAACTACTTCTTCACTTGGCGTCGGGGTTGGGTCTATCTGCAAAACAATCGGACTTTGTGGCAAGCGCGTAACTACTGGTACCCGGTAAGTTGACGACCCTGCAACATAACGAACAGCAATACTTTGCGCACCATATCCTTTTATGTTCTTGGATTGCGAGCGCACTTTGAGGATTGCGCCATTCTTGAAACCCTTAATGGTGCAGCTAGTTTTTGCATTTTTAAGCAAACAGAATTTTCCACCTACGGTAATTTTGCTGCCCGTTATTTTTGCCCCGCTTGAATTAGTGGGTAATTCTAAAGTGATCGTGATATTTACTTTCCCGTTGCTAACACTTGTTGAGGAAACTTGCGCAACAGTTGGCGCAGCCGGTTTTGAAACTTTTACTTTTGCTTGTGCACTTGACGTGATTACAACACTCAATACCAAGGCAAAACTAAGACTAAGTTGGGGAAACTTGTTCATGTAACAAGTGAGTCACTGTTTCTGTAATATGCCTAGGAAAAATCAAATTACTAGCAAAACACAAGGGTTACCCCTAGTTGGTTAATAGGGTTACCCCTAGTTGGCTGGGTTAGCTAGCTAAACCTAAGACATCCATCCGCTTAGCGTGGCCAACAGTTAGTCGATTAATCATGACTACTAACTCAGTTGCGCTCGTTGCTGCGTCGCTACCTGATGGGCGCAAGAATAATTCTTGGAGCGCGGGTCGAGTTGCAGCAACAAGTGTTGCTTGACTGATCATCTCGCCCATAAGCCGCCGGCCCCAGAGAGCTAGTCGACCCGATACTTTTGGATCCAGCGCAATTGCTTGCCTAATTCGCTCAATTGAGAAATTTGCTTGCCCAACATCAGCGAGCACTTCCGAAACTAAATTGGCGGTTTCGGTAGCTATGTGAGCAGAAATTTCTCGGTAAAAATCATTAGTTATGCCATCGCCAACGTAAGCCTTTAGTAATCCTTCGAGCCAATCGCGCGGGGTTAATGAGTTGTGAAATTGATTCAGTGGTTCCATGAAAGGTTGCATTGCTTGGAATGGATCGTGGCCCAATTTGGCAAGATGCGCCGATACTTTTTCATAGTGCCCGAATTCTGCTGCTGCCATTGCTCCCAGGGCTGCCTTATCTGCCAAATTTGGCGCGAGCTTGGCATCGGCAGCAGTGCGCTCAAAAGCCACTAACTCGCCATATGCAAGCACACCGAGTAGGTCAATTTCCGCAGGACTAGTCACAACGTTTAAGGGTAGGCGATATCAGGGTACGATTGAAACTAGCCACGAAAATGTGTGTTTTTGTCCTTATATCTACCAGGAGTTTTCTCATCGCTAGTTTTGCCGATCTCGGCGTTCCCCAAGACATTTGCTCGGCATTAGCCAGCAAAGGCATCATCGATGCTTTCCCAATTCAAGAATTAACTTTGCCGCTAGCTATGGCTGGCCAAGATCTAATCGGCCAGGCCAAAACTGGAACTGGCAAGACTTTAGGGTTTGGCATTCCGCTCCTTACCCAAGTAATCAGTCCAACTAACCCGCAATGGGCTAGTTTCAAGCACGCTGGCAAGCCGCAAGGACTGGTGATTGTGCCAACTCGGGAATTAGCAATCCAAGTTGCCGCAGACCTAGAAACTGCTGGCAAAAATATGGGAGCTCGAGTTTTGAGTCTGTATGGCGGCAAAGCTTACGAGCCACAAGTTGAAGCGCTAAAAAATGGTGTGGAAGTAATTGCTGGAACTCCTGGTCGTTTGATTGACATGATCAAACAAGGCCACTTGGATTTAAGTGCCATCAAAGTTTTAGTTTTAGATGAAGCAGATGAAATGCTCGACATGGGTTTCTTGCCCGATGTTGAGACTTTAGTTAGTAAGACTCCAGCAAGCCGGCAAACCATGTTGTTCTCGGCAACTATGCCTGGACAGATTGTTGCCCTAGCTCGTCGTTACATGACACAGCCGACTCACATCCGTGCCACTGATCCAACCAGTGATTCATCGATAGTTGATGCCATCGAACAACATGTTTGGCGCTGTCACCAAATGGATAAGCCAGAACTAGTCGCGCGCGTACTTCAAGCTCAAGGCCGCGGACTTACCATGATTTTTTGCCGCACAAAAAGAGTTGCTGGCAATCTTGCCGAAGATTTAGCAAATCGCGGCTTTGCCTCGGCTGCCGTGCACGGAGATTTAGGTCAAGGCGCTCGCGAACAAGCTCTACGCGCATTTCGTAGTGGCAAAGTCGATGTCTTGGTGGCAACTGATGTTGCTGCCCGCGGTATTGACGTTGCAGATGTAACTCACGTTATTAACTATGAGTGTCCAGATGATGAAAAAACTTATTTGCACCGAGTTGGTCGTACCGGTCGCGCTGGCGCATCTGGTGTGGCAATCACTCTTGTTGATTGGCAAGACATCAATCGCTGGCAAATGATTAATCGCATGCTTGGTTTAGCTTTCCACGATCCAATTGAGACTTATTCCTCTAGTGAACATGTTTATATTGGCCTGGGAATTCCAGCTGGCATTACCGGAATTTTGCCTGGTTCCGCGCGCACGCGGGAAGGTTTGGCTGGCGAAAAAATTGAAGACTTGGGTGAGACTGGCGCAAATGCTGGGCGTCGTGGAAACTCCAGTAAGCCGCAAGCAAGCCGCTCTGGTTCCAGTCGGCCTAGTTCTGGGCGAAGCGGTTCCGGAAGTTCGCAAGGAAACAATAAATCTTCAAGTACCCCGCGAAAAACTTCAACTAGTTCAAGCGCGCAAACCTCTGGTGAAAAGGCGGCTCCAAAGGAGCGCGCACCACGCCAACGTAATCGCACCCGAAGTAGTCAACAAGATTCTTAAGTTAGGGCGCTAACTTTTTTCCAAAGATTCAATAACTTTTCTTCTAGATAAGTACTAGTTTCCTGTTCATTTAAATTGGCGATTTCACTTGCAAGAATCGGCTTGCCGATCATCAAGTGAATCGTGGGGCGTTTAACAACGCGAGTGAGCGCCTGCAAGATACTGCGTTGTGCGCTTCCCGTGCCCAGCTTTCTACTGTCGTGATGAGCAATTGGCACTATCGGCATAGCCACCGATTTTGCTAGCGCTGCTGTGCCGCGCCGCCAGGGTCGCGGCGAAGCTTGGGCATTTATTTGCACATCACCTTCGGGGTACATCAAGACACATTCTTGGTTTCGCAGCGCAGTTAGCGCTACTCGGTAGGCACTACTGCCATTAAATTGATCAGTTGGAATAATGCCACTGCCACTTACGATTTGTTTTGCCAGCTGAAAATTCCACATATCAGATGTCCCTACTGGGCGCAGATGGCGGCGATGGGCACAGCCGCTTTTTTTGAGTTTTTCACATGGACCATCAACTGTGAAACCGTATTTATGCAAAGTTCCAATCACAACCACAACATCAACGATTGTGGTGTGGTTAACCACGATCATTGCTGGGCCTGGCTGATCTAAAACTTCCAGATTTTCTAGTCCAGTAATTTCGATTTTAGTGAGGCGCCGTGCAAGTCCAGCTAAGAATGTACCTGGTTGACCGCGCATAACAAGAGGTTACTTTAAGTCTTAAGCAACAGGTTGTGCGCCAGTTATTTCAACTAGCGAACCACACATAAACGCTGCTTCCTCTGATGCCAAGAATGCAACTAACGCAGCAACCTCGTCTGGACGACCTACTCGACCAAATGGAACTAGGGCATCTAGATCTGCAATCGTGCGACCAGATCTTTTTGCGCCAGCTTCCAACATTGGGGTGTGGATTTCTCCAGGGCAAACGGCATTTACGCGGACATTGTGCGGGGCGTAGTCACGTGCAAGATTTTGCGAGAAAGCTGCTACGGCTGCCTTTGACACGTTGTAGCCGATGCAATTTGGCGCAGGATATAAACCCCATTGCGACGCCGTGTTTACGATCGCACCACCACCGCCAGCAATCATGTGCGGCAATGCAGCTCGGCATAAATGAAACATTGAATTTATATTTACCGCAAATAAATCATTCCAGTCTTGAACCGAAATATCTAAAATATTTCCGCGGCGCATAATTCCGGCATTATTTACAAGTACATCAATTTGCCCACGCAAGGAAAATACTTTTTTAATTAGCTCCGTGCACTCATTCTCTTTCGAAATGTCCGCTGGCATTGCAACAGCATTGCCGCCGTTGGCTGATATGTCCGCAGCAACTTTTTTGGCATTCTCAGAATTAGTGTCAGTAACCACCACAAAAGCGCCTTCGCCAGCGAGGCGTTGACAAATTGCAGTTCCGATACCACCGGCGCCCCCGGTTACGATCGCTGTCTTGCCTTCAAATCTCATGGTCTGGTTCATGGCATTTCCTTTGCTGTTAATTGACGTGCGATCGCTAGATACATAGTGCAGTAGTCCTTGACCTTAAATGAATATCCCGTTAAACCACAAGTAATTCAAGGTCTTTGCCGTAATTGGGATTCTTTAGATATAGCCCCTAACGGGTAACCTCTTTAGGTGAGTACAACTCAGACCCGCGTATACCTGGCCCGCTTGGCTGGTACTGGCGTATTTGACTCCTTGGGAGATCAGGTAGGCAAAATTCGTGATGTCGTTGTAACGCCTCGCACCTCTGGCCGCGCGCCAATTGTCACAGGCTTTGTTGTCGAAGTGGCTCCGCGTCGCCGGATTTTTGTGCCTATGGCACGCATTTCCTCAATCGAGCCTGGCTCTGTTGTCACAAGTGGTGTCGTGAACTTGCGCCGTTTTGATGGTCGCCCGGAAGAGATTTTAGTTGTAGCCCAGTTGTTGGATCATCGCGTAACACTTATTGAAACAGGCGAGCAAGTAACTATTCATGATATTGGAATGTCGCAAGAGCGCAATTTGGAATGGAACATCAGCCGATTATTCATTCGTAAAGCTGGCGCCGGGTTTGGCCGTCGAGGTGCGACTTTGACAGTTCCTTGGAATGAAGTTTCAGATTTGTTTTCCCAGTCCCCGCAACAACCAGTTGACGCGTTACTTGCTTCAATTGAGACGATGCGTCCAGCTGACCTTGCAAAATTACTTCAAGAACTGCCACAAAAACGTCGCCTGGAACTTATTAGTGGACTTGATGTAGCAAAACTTGCGGATGTATTTGAAGAGCTTCCAGAAGATGATCGAGTAGAAATTATGTCTGAACTTGGATTAGAACGGGCGCGCGATGTTTTAGAAGAAATGGATCCAGATGACGCTGCAGATTTGCTTTCAGAATTGTCGCCCGAGCAAGCTGAGGAATATTTAGGTGCCATGGAGCAAGATGAAGCTGATGACTTGCGTCGCTTGCTTACCTATGACGATTTCAGCGCCGGTGGCATGATGACCACTGAACCTATTGTGGTTTCTTCCGATGCCACCATTGCGGAAGCATTAGCGCGAGTTCGCCAGCCACAGCTTTCCCCAGCCTTGGCTTCGCAGGTTTATGTCACGCGAGCGCCACTTGAAACACCGACTGGAAAATATGTGGGAGTAGCACATGTGCAGAGATTGCTGCGCGAGTCACCAGCCAGCCTGGTTTCTGGAGTTTTGGACACTTCCCTTACCCCCATTGGACCAGGGGCACCACTTGGCCAGGTAGCGCGATATTTTGCAACCTACAACTTGGTCGCATTGCCAGTTGTAGACGAGAATGATCAATTGTTAGGCGCCGTCACAATAGACGATGTCATCGACCACATGTTGCCAGAAAATTGGCGAGAAAACGAGATAGATGAGGAGGGCTGATCATGGCACGCAACGAAGGAACCGAACGACGTGGACCACGTTTGGATCAGCCATTAGTACGAGGCCGCTCGCTTCGTCCGACACTTGATTCTGATACTGCTGGTCAGGTAAGTGAGCGGGTAGCCCGCTTTTTGGGATCTTGGCGATTCTTGGGATACATGACCGGTGTTGTCATTACCTGGTTGCTGTGGAATATCTTTGCGCCCAGTAATTTGCGTGTTGACGCTTTTCCATTTCTATTTTTGACTTTGGCACTTTCGCTGCAAGCTTCTTATGCTGCGCCACTGATTTTGTTGGCACAAAATCGTCAAGCAGATCGTGACCGAGTTCGCTTTCAGGAAGATCGGGATCAAACGGAACGTCTGCTAGCTGACGCTGATTTCTTGACTCGGGAAATTGCTTCGCTGCGATTGGCACTTGGCGAAGTTGTTACTCGTGATTACTTGCGTGGCGAGATCCGCGACTTACTGGAAGAATTTAAGGAAATACAGCAAACCGAAAATAAGGGCGATTCAAAAACTTCATGAGCGTAAACCAAGAAGCCGTGCAAGCTGCGCTAGCTACCGTAATTGATCCGGAAATTCGTCGCCCGATAACTGAAATTGGAATGGTCAAGGATGTTGCTATTGCTGGCGGCACGGTAACTGTTGGGGTTTACTTAACGATTTCAGCCTGTCCGATGCAAGACACAATTGTTAATAGTGTCAAGGATGCTGTTTTAAAAGTTCGTGATGTAACGAATGTTGAAGTAGAACTTGATGTCATGAGTCCAGAGCAGCGAACTGCGCTGCGCGAGAAACTTCAAGGGCCAACAAAAGAAATTCGTTTTAATCAACCAGGTTCGCTGACCCGGATTTATTCAATAGCTTCTGGAAAAGGTGGGGTTGGAAAGTCTTCTGTTACAACTAACCTCGCGGCCGCTATGGCACTTGACGGTTTAGTAGTTGGCATAGTTGACGCCGACATTTACGGTCACTCGATTCCGGACATGATGGGTATCACTGAAGCTCCACTAAAAGTTGAAAACATGATCATGCCACCGCAGGGTCATGGTGTGCGTGTTATGTCGATGCTGCCACTCAAGCCAAAAGGTCGCCACGAACCAGTCGCGATGCGCGGACCCATGCTGCATAGGTACTTAGAATCTTTCTTAAGTGAAGTTTGGTGGGGCGACCTAGACATCTTGTTGTTGGACTTACCACCGGGCACTGGCGATATTGCAATTAGTTCTGCGCACTTATTGCCCCAAAGTGAATTGATTATTGTCACTACCCCGCAACCAGCTGCTGCTGATGTGGCAATCCGGGCCGGTATGTTGGCGCCGCAAGTGAATCAACGTGTCAGCGGAGTTATCGAAAACATGTCGGCGTTTGCTTGTCCGCACTGCGGGGAACCAATTGACATGTTCGGTAGCGGTGGCGGCAAAATGGTGGCGGAAGTTTTAACGGCAAATGTTGGCCAGGAAGTACCGCTACTTGGCCGGATTCCGTTTGATCCAGGCCTGCGCGAAGGTGGCGACGCGGGAATGCCATACGTGCTTTCGCATCCAGATGCGCCAGCGTCAAAAGCACTTATTGAAATGGCGCAAAAACTTGGTACTCGGCCACGCGGCTTAGTCGGCATGAATCTGGGAATTACGCCCGATCGCAATAAGTAATCAGTGCGCTAGTGCGCATATTGATTCAAACAAAATTGCTAAGTAGCGTCCGGATCAAAAACTGGATTTACTCCCGCGCCACTGGGTCTTTGATCTCTCATTGTTCCTGATTGCGGTTTGCCAAAACTTGCTGACATCGCATTTGCAGCCATGCCCCGGGGCGTGATTCCGCGCAAGTCTTTAGCTAAGTCAGTGACCACTTTTGTATCAACGGAACCAGTTAACTCGGCAGTTGCCGAGCTAGCTTTAGCTCGCATGGATTTAACAAAGCGAGCAAGTTGGGCGCTCATTTCAGGTAACCGCTCTGGGCCAAAAACTACCAACCCAATAATGGCAATAACTAAAAACTCAGCCCATCCAATATTCATAGTGCGACCTCACTCCTTCCGTTGCGAAATCTAGCTCTGGTCTGAACCCAAAGTCAGTTCAATTACAGTGCCATCCAGGAGTGTGATTTTTACTAAATCCCCCGGACTCTTGGATCTAATTCGAACTACAAGTTCCGTTGCACTAGTTATTTTGACGCCATCAATCTGGATGATTACATCTCCGGCTTTTAGTGCAGTGGTTGCAGCTGGACTATTGGGAGTTAGTGATTCAATTTTTGCGCCTTGGCCGGTGTAAGCAGAATCAAGCTGAACGCCAATTATCGGGTAGCTTGACTTTCCAGTGGCAATCAAATCCGTTGCCACACGTCTGGCTTGATTAATTGGAATTGAGAAACCCAGTCCTATGCTGCCGCTTTGACCACTAACGCTGCTACCCGTTGTCGCAATTGCCGAGTTAATGCCGATAACTTCACCACGGGAATTAACCAGAGGCCCACCAGAATTACCAGGGTTAATTGCGGCATCGGTTTGAATTGCGCTAATGAACGAAATGTCATTTGCATCCCCTGCGGTTACTGGCCGATTCAGCGCTGAAACAATACCGCTGGTGACTGTGCCAGTAAGACCTAACGGGGAACCAATTGCAATTGTGGCATCGCCAACAACAACATCGTCGGAATTACCCAAAGCAGCAACCGGCAAATTCCCACGCTCAACTCGAAGTACTGCTAAATCATATGAAGCATCAATTCCGACAATTTCCGCGCTAACTCGAGATTGATCTTGGAAAGTGACAGTAATTTTGGCATTGTCGCCGACACCTGTTACTACGTGATTGTTAGTCAAGATAAAAGATTCAAGGTCGGTGCTACGAATTACAAAACCAGATCCAGTGCCTGCGTTTTGATCTGAGGAAACATCAATAGAAACTACGACTGGTAATACCGCTTGGGCGATGCCGGCGATTGAATCATCAGCGCGAGGTGACACCTCACCACTTGTTGCCGGTAAGGAAATCGAAGGTGCTGGTGCGTTTCCAACAACGGAAGCTGCAGAAAAACCAAGTGCGCCAGCGAGCAACCCACTGAGCACGCCAGCAATCATTGCTTTCTTGACTGCAGGTGAGGCGCTCGCACCAGAATTATCACTACCTGAAGTTGTTGGCGTAAATACATAAGTTGGTGTTGGATTTGGGACCGACTCTGGCGCTATGGGCTCGGCAAGCTTGGTCTCTGGAGTAAGCGTTTGGGCAGGTGCCACGAGATTTTGTGGTTCATCTGGGGTCTGGGTCATGACCTAGTTCCTGCCTAATTTCGGGAATTCTCTACTTCTCATTCTCGCTTATCAATCTGGGTTGCGCCGACTTGGTGGCCATACTTCACTTAAGGCGCAATACAGCCGTACGATTACGTCATGGCACCAACGGACCCACGCATTTTAGCAATACACCGAGCCTCGAGCGATTACGCCGAGAGTTGGGCTGGCGAGGATGGAATTCGCGCGCATGCTCGCGCCAAAGCCGCGGAAATTGGCTGCGTCGCAATGGGACCTGGCGCTGGGGCAATTGTGCGGACATTAGCAGCAGCAATCGATGCAAAAAATGTAGTTGAAATTGGAACAGGTGCTGGTGTCTCGGCGCTTTGGTTACTCGATGGCATGCATCCAGATGGAGTGTTAACTAGCGTTGATATCGAAGCTGAGCATCAGTTAATTGCCAAGGATGCAATTTCTCAGGCAGGCATCGCGGCAAATCGAGTGCGGCTGATAAATGGACGGGCTGATGAAGTTTTAGATCGTCTAACTGAGTCGGCTTACGACATTGTTTTAATCGCTGCAAAGCCGTTGGATCTGAATGCAAATATTTCTCGGGCTCTGACTCTGCTGCGAACTGGTGGAGTTTTGATTATTGATCGAGCCCTCTGGAATGACAAACTAGCGGATCCAGCCCAACGCGACCCCGACACTGTGGCAATGCGCAGCGCTGTTGAAGCGATAGCTGCTGGTGAAGAATTCATTGGTTCACTTCTACCAGTGGGTGGCGGACTATTAGTTGCCGTAAAGGCTTAACTAACTAAGTAGATTTCGTTCGTCGCCTATTTCTTGGGCATTGCTGCGACGGTATCTTTTAGCACCGCGCCCAAGTCTTTAACTTCTTGGGCATTTAACTCCACAACTAACCGGCCGCCACCTTCAAGTGGCACCCGAAGCACGTATCCGCGACCTTCCTTAGGGCATTCCATTGGGCCGTCGCCAGTGCGTGGCTTCATAGCTGCCATTTGGGTCACCTTCCAGATAAAGATTGGGGAATTAATTACTAATACCTCTATTATCCCTGAAAATCGGGCACTAACGAAATCCGCTAAAGCGGGCTAAATCCTTCTAGTTGCTGGGAAACAACCACATTTAAGGGTGGTGTTAAGCAGATTCTGGTTAAAGTGCGCCTTGCTCCACTAACCGAGCAAATTTTTCCAGGGATTTACGAACTCCGAAAACAAATCCTGGTCGCAAAAGTGCAAATCCGACTTTACCTAAAATTCCCAGTGGAAGATCTAGGTCCTCGCTCCACACAAAATTACTAGTTGTTTGAGTTAACGGGACAACTTCAAATGTCCCAGTGCCACGAACCACTCGGCCAGTGTGAAGCACGTCGCATCTAGTTGGCGCATCCCAAATTGTGATTTCCATAGTGTCCAGGAATCCGATCCGCCATATTCCGGTAAATGCCTCGATCCTGCCACCAACTCCAGTGCCGTCTCCGGCAACTGGCCACACTTTGGTGCCAAGCATCCACTTATTTTGAGCTTCCCAGTTTGTTATGGCATCCCAGACTTTTTGGGCCGGCGCATTAACTGCAACGGTTAGTTCGATGTGTTCCATTAGCCGCGTAACCAGCTAAAGACAGTTTCTTCACATTTGCGCAACTGGGAAACCGGCACAAATTCATTGCGGGAGTGCGCAAGACCAGGGTCCCCTGGTCCCAGATTTACTGCGGGCACACCCATCGCAGAAAATCTAGCAACATCTGTCCAGCCAAATTTAGGGGCAACTTGTCCGCCAACGCGAGCTATGAGATCAGCTAGCGCAACTCGATCTAGACCTGGCATTGCACCTGGTGCATTATCGGTGAACTCAACTAAGTAGCCGTCAAAAACTTCTCGCACATGTTGCTCTGCTTGCTCGGCGCTAGTGCTTGGCGCGTATCGATAATTAACTTCCACAACAGCAGCATCAGGAATTATATTTCCAGCAATTCCACCAGTAACTGCAACAGCATTTAAGCCCTCTCGATATTCCAAGCCATCAACAATTACTCGGGCTGGCGTATATTCATTTAGTCTGGCCAAAATGCCACCAAGATTATGAATTGCATTTTCTCCAAGCCACGAGCGTGCGCTATGGGCGCGCGTACCAACTGTTGAAATTCTGGCTCGCAGAGTTCCTTGACAACCTGCTTCAATGTTCGCATTCGATGGCTCAAGTAGGACTGCAATGTCGGCTGCTAACCACTCTGGGTGCTGGGCAGCAATAAGAGTTAGGCCATTTCTGGCACTTTCAATTTCTTCACATTCATAAAAAATATAAGTTACATCAAACTGGGGATCTTGGATGCTGGCTGCAGCGCGCAAGGCAACAGCTACCCCACCTTTCATGTCACATGAGCCCAGCCCAAATAAAACGTCTTCCGTCATGATTGAGCCATCACTTGGCAGTGGCTCGCCCGCAGCAACTAATTTAGCTTTTGCATTATCGGCAACTGGGACTGTGTCAATATGTCCAGCAACAATAACTCGCGAGGGCTTATTGAAATTTGTTTTGGCAATTACGCAGTTTTGGAACCGGTGAACTTCAAGCCAGCTGCACTCACTTAATGCTGAAAAAATGCCAGAAGCAATTAAATTTTCGTCCCCTGAAACGCTCGCGATATTCACCAAATCCGCGGTTAACGCAACTATGTCGGCGTGCGGGTTTAGGACTGCAGTGACCACACCTCTACGCTAGTGGTGTAATGCTTTTTTCACTACTTAAGACCTTTGGGTAGAAGTAAATAATCGAGGAATGTCATGAGCCAGAGTCGAGTTGCAACAGCAACCGGATTAGCCACCTACTGCGGTGACGCCATGCTTGACGTTTGGTATCCGCAGCCAGTTCTTGGTGAAAAAGCTGCCCACGTTGCTGGTTTGGAACGGGGTATCGATACTGATGCGCTACGGGGAGTTCGAGTAGAAACCATCACCACGACCTCGTTATTGGATGATTCTCCAGTTGACGCAGCCGATGCTTACTTGCGGTTGCATTTGCTATCCCATCGATTAGCAGCGCCTCGCACAATTAATTTAGATGGCCTCTTTGGATTACTTACAAATGTTGCTTGGACTTCACTTGGTCCGGTAGCCGTTGATAAAGTCACGCAAGTTTCCATCAGCGCCCGCGCAAAGGGTATCCAGTTGCAGGTTCATAGTTTGGATAAGTTTCCTCGCATGCTGGACTATGTGGTCCCGAGTGGAGTTCGCATTGCAGATGCGGATCGAGTTCGACTTGGCGCGCACCTTGCGGTGGGTACAACCGTGATGCATGAGGGATTTGTTAACTTCAATGCTGGAACTCTTGGTGCCAGCATGGTTGAAGGCCGAATTTCTGCTGGTGTGATTGTGGGCAACGGTTCAGACATTGGCGGCGGCGCCAGCATCATGGGAACGCTTTCTGGCGGCGGCAAGGAAGTAATCACAATCGGGGAGAACTGCTTAGTTGGTGCGAATGCTGGCGTTGGTATTTCACTTGGTGATGCTTGCGTTGTAGAGGCTGGCTGCTACATAACAGGCGGCTCAAAAATAACTTTGCCTGATGGTGAGATCGTTAAAGCAAAAGAATTATCGGGAGCAAGTGGCTTGCTGTTCCGACGTAACTCAGTTTCCGGTGCGTTAGAAGCAGTTTCCAGAGATAGTTCGTGGGGCGGACTAAACGACGCGCTGCACAAAAACTAATCAGACATAATTGCCTTTAAAGTCAGGTACAGCGCGTCAAACAATATTCACCAATATTTTGGCCGAGTTTCAGCTTTCGAAATCTCCGCCTCTGCCAGAAAGATCCTTACCCTTCTTAATTGGTTTCTCAAATTGATAAATAAGAATTCCAACCAAAATTATAAAGCTACTTACTAGCACTATTGTCAAAATCATAATTAGCCCAGAATGGCAGTTACGACAAGAGCAAAGATTGCAGCACTTAGGGCAACGATGATGACTGCAGTTAAGGAAAGGTACTTACCTGATTCTCCAACTTTTGTTGCCAACGCACTTGCACCCGACAATTTATTTATGTCTGCAACTAAAGCGGATGCTTCTCGGATTGCTGCATATTGTGAAATAACTGCCAAAATTCCTGTTGCTGCAGCGACTGCAATTGCTAAATATTTCACAGAGTCGGTTGCGCCATCAAATTTACCGAACCCAGCAATTACCAAGATTCCGATAAGCACTAGGGATGGTGCCATTTGTGCGGAGATTATCTGTGATCTCTTTTCATTCCACAGTTGCAATAGTTCTTTCTCGTTCATTTCTTCAACCACATTTCAGTTGCCTTAATAGGCCCCAATGGCCTGTCTATATCTTAAATGAAGTGATAATTTCTTGTATTGTGAGCCAAAAACCGAACCACTTCGTAACTAGAGGCACTATAGGTTTACTGCGCGCGACTCACTTTGTGCCGACTTTAACGGTTACGACAATTTCTTATCTTTTAGCTTGGCGGCTAAGTGACATAACGACTGCTTCTGGAATCGCCGCGGCTGTTTTTACTGGGCAATTAGTTGTTGGTTGGACAAATGATTATCGAGATTACTCGGATGACTTATTGCACAACCGGCAAAATAAACCCCTGGTTTCTGGGCTAATTACACTAAAGATTCTCTCGCGCGCTACATACTTGGCTGGTTTTGTTTTACTTGCGTTAACTTACTTTGGTCCCTTGTCAGGCAAATTCGGGTTTGTACATTTACTTGCCGTGGCTAGTGCAGTGGCCTACAACTTTAAGTTAAAGTCCACTGCAATATCGTTCCTGCCTTTCGCATTTTCTTTTGGACTCTTGCCTGTGATAATTCTCGGCGCTACTGGTCGACAAAGCGAACTCTGGATGGTTTCAATTGGCGCTCTATTTGGCGTGGGAGTGCACTTAGCAAATGTTTTTAAGGACTTAGAAAATGATCGTGCCAGCGGGATTTATGGGCTGCCACAAAAACTAGGTGTGAATAAATCTAGACTTGGGTGCGCGATTTCTTTTGGCGGCGGTGGCTTAGTTCTGGCGTTAAATACTGGCGAACAATCAGCTTGGCTAATTGTTGTAGCTTCAATAATCTTTCTGATTCCATTGCCGCGAAAATTTATTTTTCCATTCGCCATGGCACTTGGACTGGCAGTTATGGGTGTATTTATCGCGGCAATTGGTTAGTACAGCAGATTTTAAAAATTAACTAGCGCTTACCAATTTGGGTGTAATCGCGAGCATCTTCCCCAATGTAAACCTGGCGAGGGCGACCAATTTTCGTTTCTGGATCAGTAATCATTTCCTGCCATTGCGCAATCCAGCCCGGGACGCGACCGATTGCAAATAGCACAGTAAACATGCGCGTTGGGAAACCAATCGCGCGGTAAATCAAGCCAGTGTAGAAATCAACATTTGGGTATAGCTTGCGCTCAATAAAGAACTCATCACTTAATGCAGCTTCCTCAAGTTCTCTGGCGATATCAAATAGTGGATCCTTAACACCAAGCATGGCCAAAATATCATGTGCATGCTCACGAACAATTGCAGCGCGGGGATCATAACTCTTGTAAACCCGGTGCCCAAAGCCCATTAGCTTCACGCCATCTTCGCGGTTTTTAACGCGAGTAATAAATTGCTGAACTGTGTCGCCGGAACTTTGGATTCCTTCCAGCATTTCTAGAACAGCTTGATTCGCGCCACCATGCAGCGGACCAAACAGCGCATTGATGCCTGCTGAAACTGAAGCGAATAAATTAGCGTGCGAAGATCCAACCATGCGAACCGTTGAGGTTGAACAGTTCTGTTCGTGATCGGCATGCAAAATGAATAGCATATCCAGAGCCTTAACGATTGCCGGATTCACCTCGTAAGGTTCCGCGGGAACCCCAAAAGTCATATTTAAAAAGTTAGAAACGTAGTCCAGATTGTTATCTGGGTAACGCGAAGGTTGACCAATAGTTTTCTTGTAGGCATAAGCAGCCAGAGTTGGAATCTTTGCCATAAGTCGAATTGTGGAAATTTCAACTTGGCGCTCATCAAATGGATCAAGTGAATCTTGGTAAAAAGTAGAAAGGGCGCTTACTGCGCTACTAAGAACCGGCATCGGATGCGCATCGCGCGGGAAGCCATCAAAGAATCGGCGAAGATCCTCGTGCACCATGGTGTGCATGGTGATGTCTTGGGTAAATTTACTCAACTCCGCAGGATTTGGAAGATGTCCGTAAATCAATAGGTAAGAAGTTTCAATAAAAGTACTTTTTGCGGCAAGTTGTTCAATCGGGTACCCGCGATAACGCAAGATTCCGTTGTCACCATCAATGTAAGTAATCGCAGATTGACATGAGGCAGTGTTCATGAATCCCGGGTCCAACGTAATGTGGCCAGTTTCCTTCAGCAATGAAGATACGTCATACCCCGGTGATCCAACAGTTGCTGGGACTTCGCCAAGAAGTAGTTCGCCGTTCGGGTGGACAAGTTTTGCTTGGGACATGAGACAAACTTACTATTTGCCGCCCTGCCTTTGCTAATCCAAGTGGCGCAGTTAAGTGGCTAGCCGGCTTGCTGCGCTGGCTATGCGCTCATCTGTGGCAGTTAGCGCAAGCCGGACATGCCGAGCACCAGAGGGGCCATAAAAGTCGCCAGGAGCGGCCAAAATTCCGCGATCTGCCAGCCAATTTATGGTTTCTGCGCAGGTCGTTCCATTAGTTGCCCACAGGTACAAACCAGCTTGCGAATGCTCGACTGTGAACCCTGCGTTCACTAAAGCGTTGTGAAGTATCTCACGGCGCTTGGCATAAAGTTCACGTTGGATCTGGACGTGTGAATCATCGCCCAATGCTGCGATTGTCGCCATTTGAATTGGAGTTGGAACTAACATTCCGGAATGTTTGCGAAGCGAGACAATGTCGGAGATTAAGTTAGCGTCGCCGAGTACCGATCCAGATCGATAACCCGCAAGATTTGAGCGCTTGGAAAGTGAATGAACTGCCAATATGCCAGTGAAGTCACCACCACAAACTCGCGGGTCAAGTATCGAAATAGGTTCGGCGTCCCAACCAAGTTCGATGTAGCACTCATCGCTGACTACGGGGGCTGCGATTTCTCGGCCGCGAGCAATAATTGCTTTTAGTTCACTAACACCCAAAACCTCACCCGTTGGATTGCTGGGTGAATTTACCCAAATCAAATCTGCATTTGCGGGAATCGAATCGGCATTTTTGTAAGTAACAAATTTTGCCTGCGCCATCATCGCCCCGACTGCATAAGTTGGGTAAGCCAGCTCGGGTATCGCGACGACGCTTTGCGCTGTTAGACCGAAAATAATTGGCAGCCAGGCAACAATTTCCTTTGACCCAATGGAGGGCGCAACTTGATCAGTAGTTAATTCCGCATGCAAAATTCGCCCGGCCCAATTTGTCCAAGCTTGCCGAAGTTCCAACAAGCCAGCTGCCGTTGGGTAGCCAGGGGCATTGGCGGCGGCGGCTAATGCGCTAGTGATTACTTTTGGAGTGTCATCGACCGGAGTGCCGATTGATAAATCGACAATTCCATCCGGATGTTTTCTTGCGTGTTCACCAGCTGCCGCAATTCGATCCCAAGGGAAATCGGGCAACCCATTTGCAAGTGGTGCAATCAGTTAACTCACCTGCGGTGGCAGGGACGCTACAGATTCTGGATCATTACTGGTTTTACCAGTTTTGGATGCGCCACCAGGTGAGCCAAGGGTTTCAAAAAATGCCGTATTTACAACTTTGAATTCGTCCCATTTTTCAGGCACATCGTCTTCGTAATAGATCGCTTCAGTTGGGCACACTGGTTCGCAAGCGCCGCAGTCAACACATTCGTCAGCCTGGATGTACATCATGCGATCGCCTTCGTAGATGCAATCTACTGGGCACTCTTCGATACAAGCCTTGTCTTTAACATCAACACAAGGCAGCGCGATCACATAAGTCATTTAGACCTCCATAAATTCATTTCAGTGGGATTAGCACCACAATTACTCTAAATCTACCCGTAGTCCGAGATTTTTGTCGCATCAGGTACTTGGTGACACATACTTTTGCGCCCACTTTAAGGGGTGAGCTAGTGCGCCACTACATCTTGAATTTGCGTAGTTTCGGATTCTGGCTTGCGCATTGGGGGCACCATCGCTGTCGCTGAAACCAAGATAGCGCCTGCTATGACGTAGGCAGATGAGTACCAGGTAGCAGAGAGCACCAAATCACCGCTTGGTGATTCAATTGCAAGCTGCAGGGTTGTGATAACCCAAATGACCAGAAAAACTAAGCCCGCAAACCTGGTTCCAAAAAAGCGATTCAACCAGAGTACGCCAAAAATGCAAAGCAACAGCGCCAACGGCAGCCCGTAGGGAATTTTTATTCCAATAATTACCACTCGGTTTGCTTGCGCAAATCCCGCTACAACACTGATCGCCAAACTTGCTAAAGCACTTCCCATAAACACGCGAAATTTAGACATTGGGACTCGCTACAAGACCTGCGATACCGCTAAATAAGTTCGTCTCACGGCCAAGTTCATCAAACGGGGCGGTTGGTGTCCCGGCAACTAGTCGGTAATACTCAGTACCCATTACTTGGGAACCCAAATTATTTGAAAGTGCAAAGAAGCCATCTTCGGTGCTGATTTGTGTGGCATGGGCTCTTAGTGCTCGCATTTTTTGGTCGGCAAAGTCGCTGCCATCAATTGCTGTCGTTACGAGTTCATCGGGGCAAGCAAATGGAATCTCATCTGGATCCTGGGTAGCGAAATCTGTTTGGTCACCTGAGGCGCGCAGCATTTCGATTCCAGCGCGCATCACACTTACTGGGAATGCAGTCCAGTAAACCTTTTCAATTGTCCACTGTTCGCCAAGTTCAGGTGCGAAACTGCTCGCGGCCGCTAATTCTCGCGCGTAATGCGCTACTCGATGCGCTTGAATGTGATCTGGATGACCATAGCCGCCAAAGTCATCATAAGTAATGAGTACCTGTGGTTTAACTTCGCGAATTATTTCCACTAAGTGTCTAGCGGCTTCTAACAAATCTGCATTCCAAAAATTATCAGGGTGCTCATTTGGCGGTGTGCCAATCATTCCGCTATCACGAAATTTTCCAGCGCCCCCAAGGAGTCGCCAATCAGTTACGCAAAGTTCGGCCATGGCATTACCTAGTTCTATGATGCGATGAGATCCCAGGCCATCTGTTTTGTCTGAAGCTAAATTTGCCAGCTCCGAAACTAAAATTTCGCCCTCTTCACCCAAAGTGCACGTAACTAGGGTTACTAGTGCGCCCTGGGCAACATATTTGGCCATAGTTGCCCCGCTGCCGATTGTTTCATCGTCGGGGTGCGCGTGCACCAACAGCAAGCGCGGGATATTTGCAGAAACTTTAGCCATCGTATTTTTAAATCTTCCATCTTTGTCATTCTTTACCTATAACTTAACGTACGAGAGAATCCCCTGACGCTGTGGCAACCAGCGCCCTGACATGGCAGGATCAATAGGTGAGTGAAACCTTTCCACGACAAAGCGCCGCTACTCGAAACTTCCAACTCGGAGCGCCTCGCAGCTTTCTTATTTGCGGCTCAGCAGAGCACGTCCTATTTCTGCGAAGTGAGTCTGGCCGGGACTCAGTTAACTCCCTTTGGGCATACGACGTTGCCGCTCGAGTTGAAACGAAAATTGCCGATCCGCGAATTCTCTTGGCAGTTGATGGCGAAATTCCAGAGGCCGAACGGGCTCGCCGCGAACGAATGCGGGAAACAACTTCGGGCATCACCAGTTACTCATGCGATACAACTGGCACAAAAGTAATTTTTGCACTTTCTGGCAAGTTGTTTGCCGGACAAGTAGTCACTAAAGAGTTTGTTGAACTCGAAGTCCCACAGCCAGTAATCGATCCAAAGATAGCTCCAGATGGCAATCGAATTGCTTGGTCAAATGGCAAAGATTTGTTGGTTTGCGAATTCGACGGCAGCAACGTGCGAAATCTGACAAATGAGTCTGCCGAAAATGTTTGCTGGGGATTATCTGACTTCATTGCTGCTGAAGAATTTGATCGCATGAGCGGTTACTGGTGGTCACCAAATAGCGACGAATTGATCGTTGAACAAACAAATGATGCGCAAGTTCAAACCTGGTGGATTTCGGATCCAGCAACACCGCAAAAACAGCCAACTGAAATTCGATACCCGGCAGCTGGCACAAAAAATGCGGTTCTTGGGTTAGCAAGAATCTCGCTTGCTGGAGAAAAAGTTGCAATCAATTGGGATAACGATTCCTTTGAATACTTGATTAGTGTGTCCTGGCAAAAGGATTGCGCCGCGTTGCTAACAGTTGCTGACCGCGCGCAGCAGAATTTTGTTACTTATGCGCTCACTGAATCTGATTTGAAAATTGTTCATGAAGTAACTGACCATGAATTTGTGGAAGTAATACCTGGTCAGCCACGTTGGCATGGCAGTGAAATTGTCTCTGTCATCGATAATCGCCAAAGTGATACTCGAGAACTTCAGCTTGCTGGAAAAGCAATTACGCCACCAGGCTTTCAAGTTATGTCTGTAATTGACATAACCACTGAATATATTGATGTGGTAGCAACTTCGGATGCGGTAAGTCGCGACGTGGTTCGAGTTGGTTACGACGGCTCACTTACTGAACTTGCCCAGGGTGGAGTTGCTGGCGCTACCAGCACAACTGGCGAACTTCAGATTTTGATTGAGTCTCGCTTAGATACCCACACACGGAGCTACCAATTACGCCGGGGCGCCAAAACTGAACATTACTTCGATTCATTAGCTGAATCACCTAGTTTTCAGTCGCAAGTTCACCAACTTAAAACTGGGCTCAATTTAGTGAATACCGCAGTGATCTTCCCACTCGACCATGTGTTCGGGAGCAAAAAACTTCCCGTGCTGATGCGGCCTTACGGCGGACCACATCACGCCTGCGTTCAAAATGGCGCGTTAACTTACGCGATAGATCAATGGTTTGCTGATCAAGGATTTGTAGTTATCGTTGCCGATAATCGCGGGACACCAGGGCGTGGACCGGCCTGGGATCATTCGATTTATCAGGATTTCGTTAAGCCAGTGCTCGAAGATCAAGTTAACGCGATTGCAGATGTAGCTGCCCGTTTTCCAAACGACGTTGATGCTAACCGAGTTGGCATAACTGGTTGGTCATTTGGGGGTTACCTAAGTGCACTAGCTGTGCTGGAGCGTCCTGATGTTTTCCACGCAGCTGTTGCTGGCGCTCCAGTGACCGAGTGGCTTTGGTATGACACTGCCTACACCGAACGTTATCTCGGGCACCCAGAAAAATTTCCAGAAGTGTATTCCGAAAACTCATTAATTGAAAAAGCAAGTGGACTCGAGCGACCACTTATGTTGATTCATGGGTTAGCCGATGACAATGTTGTTGCTGCGCATTCACTTTCCTTAAGTGGGGCACTGCTAACTCACAAAAAAGCACATACAGTTTTGCCACTATCGGGAGTAACTCACATGACACCACAGGAAATAATCTCGGAAAACTTAATGTTGCTAACTGTCGAATATTTCAAAACGCACTTGGGTTAACATCCCCTAGTGCGCGGACTACTTAGTCGTGAAATCTATTCCCGTCGCTGAAGTCGTGCCTGTTGTTTCCATAGGAAAATGACACGCAACTTGGTGACCAGTACTTAGTTCGCGCAATTGTGGAATTTCACTTTCGCAGCGCGCCTGCGCCTTAAAGCAGCGCGTTCTAAATACACAGCCGCTCGGTGGATTACTTGGGCTTGGAAGGTCGCCCGTTAACAGAATTCGTTCTCGGGAACGCTCTAAATCTGGATCAGCAATTGGAACAGCAGACAATAACGCGTGCGTATAAGGGTGCAGTGGCGCGCGGTAAAGGTTTTCTTGGGCAGCGATTTCCATAATTTTGCCCAAGTACATAACAGCAACTCGATCTGAAATGTGGCGCACTACTGACAAATCATGTGCGATGAAAATATAAGCTAGACCAAATTCTTGCTGAATATCATCAAGCAAATTAAGTACTTGAGCTTGAATCGATACGTCTAGTGCTGAAACTGGCTCATCACATACGATCAATTTTGGCTTTAATGCAATTGCGCGTGCGATTCCAATTCGCTGGCGCTGGCCACCAGAGAATTCATTTGGGTAGCGGTTGAAGTGCTCTGGATTTAACCCGACTCGATCCATCAGGCCTTGAACGGCTTTTGTGATGCCACCCTCTGGCTTTACGCCTTGGACTCGAAATGGTGCGCCAATAATGTCACCAATAGTTTGCCGAGGATTTAACGAAGAGAATGGATCTTGAAAAATCATTTGCATTTCGCGCCGAAGTGGGACAAGTTCTTTTTTCTTAATTTTTGTAATGTCTTGACCGTTAAATTCAATTGCTCCCGCAGTCGGCTCGATAAGTCGCAGTATTGATCTACCAGCTGTGGATTTTCCACAACCACTCTCGCCGACAAGACCAAGTGTCTCCCCCGGGAAAACCTCTAGTGAGATGCCGTCGACAGCTTTTACGTTGCCAACTACTAGATTAAACAATCCCTTTCCTTGGATTGGAAAATATTTTTGCAATTCGGTGGTTTTTAAGATTGGAGTTGTCATTTATTTATCTTCCCAATCTTTCGGTCAATGCGAATTGCCAAGCGTTGTGGTTCAGAGAGATGGCAGCGGGCTTCATGATTTTGGGAAACTTCAAGCAACTCTGGAAACGACTCAATGCAGGCATTATTTGCGACTTGATTTTTGAATGCACAACGTGGTTCAAAGACACAGCCATTCGGCAAATTCAGCAGCGAAGGTGGGGAACCTGGAATTGGGTCGAGTTGCTCTTTCTTGACTGAGATTTGTGGCAATGAGGCAAGTAGGCCCCAGGTGTAAGGCATTTGCGGCTCATAAAAAAGTTCACGTACGCCGGCATGTTCTACTGCGCTACCGCCGTACATAACCAAGACTTCATCTGCAAGGTCTGCAACTACACCTAAATCATGGGTAATCAAAACGATTGCGGTGCCAAATTCCTTTTGAAGTTCCCGCAATAAATCCAAAATCTGAGCCTGAACTGTAACATCCAAAGCGGTGGTTGGTTCATCTGCAATCAATAATTCTGGGCCGTTGATTAATGCCATTGCGATCATAATGCGCTGGCGCATACCGCCTGAAAGTTGATGCGGGTATTCATCAATGCGTTGATCTACTGAGGGAATTCCTACCTTGATTAACATTTCGATAGCGCGCTCCCGAGCGGCTTCATCAGAAATTTTATTGTGAACAAGTACTGCCTCGATGAGTTGATCACCAATTGTGTAATACGGATGCAGCGCGCTTAACGGATCCTGAAAAATCATTGCCATTTCGTCGCCTCGGAGTTTGCGCACTTCTTCTGGATCAGCGCCAATTAACTCTTTGCCATTAAAGAAAACTTCACCGGTGACATTTGAGTTTGTTCCAGTGAGCAGCCCCATGATTGCCAAGCTGGAAACACTTTTGCCCGAACCAGACTCTCCCACGATCGCCAGTGTCTTACCGCGCTCTACCGTGTAGGAAACATTGTTGACAGCGTGCACAACGCCATCATCTGTTGTGAACTCGACATTTAGATTCTTTACTTCAAGAATTATATTTGAATTAGTTGTCATGTCATGCGCACCCTTGGATCGATGGCTACATACAAAATATCAACAATTAGATTTGCGACGATGACAAAGACGGCTGCGACAAGCACGGCCGCAGTGATGGTTGGTAAGTCATAGTCGGTAACTGCTCCAATTGCCACTCGCCCAAGACCTGGCAAACTGAAAATGTACTCAGTAATAACTGCGCCACCTAGAAGTCCAGCCAGATCAAGTCCCGCAGAAGTGACGATCGGGGTAAGTCCAGCGCGAAAAGCATGTTTGCGAAAAACTACGCGATCGGGAAGACCTTTAGCACGCGCTGTTCTGATGTAATCCTCGCCCATAATTTCTAAGATTTGGGAGCGAGTTAGTCGCGCGTAATACGCTGAATAGAGAATTGCAAGAGTGACCCAAGGAAGCAACATAGTTTGAAAAAATGCTAACGGGTCGTCAAATGGGGATTCGTAATCTGGATACGGCAAGATGTTCCAGCGAACAATTGCAAAAACTAGAAATAGTAAGCCGATAAAGAAAACTGGAAGGGAATATCCAACAAGTGATATTCCCATAATGGTGCGGTCTTGCCATTTACCTTGATGTTTCGCCGCGACTATCCCGGCAGAAATTCCAACAACCATCCAAAGTATGAATGCGCCCGATGCTAAATACATTGTGACGGGTATGGCATCGACAATTAGCTTGGTAACTTCTTCCCCACTTCTAAATGAGTAGCCCAGGCATGGTTTGGAACATTCGAATGCTGCTGAACCAGTTCCGTAAGTTCGTCCAACAAAAATTCCTTTCATCCAGTCCAAGTACTGAGTTAAAAGTGGTTGATCTAGCCCAAGGCGAATTCGATTTGCAGCGATAATTTCGGGAGTGCAACTTTTACCGCAAGTTAAGCGAGCTGGATCAGTTGGGACTGCATTGAAAAGCAAAAAAGTGACAATGCTCAAAAGCGTCAACATAAAAATCATGACGAAAATTCTGCGCACAATGTATGGAAACACTTTCTGTCCTCTCCTTTATTTGAATGGTCTATAAAGCCTTAGCAGGCTGTGGGTGAACAAATGTCCACCCACAGCCTGCCATTAGGCATTAACTAATTAAATAAATTAGTTAACTGATATTGAGGCGTATGGCCAAGAGCCGTATGGTCCCCAAATGTAGGCACCACTAACTTTCGAACCATGAATGCGCTGTTCCTTACCGAAACGGGTAGGAAGTGCAAGTGCCAATTCCATTGACTTCTTGCTCAGTGCATGCCAAGCCTTAGATTGTTCGGCGCGATCTGTGATCACCTTTGCAGCATCAGACTCGGCCAAGAAGGCTTCGTCAGTCCACTGTGAAAGGTTGAATCCACCATTTGCAGCAAACAGTTCTGGAATAACTGTCGATGCATTTGACCAGTCTGGACCCCAGCCGGCTGCAGACATTGAACCCTGCTGCGCTGGATCAAGCACGACGCCGTAGTAAGCGCCTGTTTCGATCGCATTTGGCGTAGCAACTATGCCTGCTCTGGCTAAGGAAGCAACTAATGATGCTGCTGCCTTATCGTTGGTTTCACTCTGACCGTAATCAATTACGAATGGCTGAGGAAATGGCTCGCCTGATTCCGCAATCAACTTAATCGCAAGTTCTGGGTTACCTTCAGCAGGAATTGCTTCCCCTAGAAGTCCATCCCAAAGACCAGTTGGAGCGTAGTCAACACCAATGTTTGGCTTTACGACACCATCGGCATAATCACCTGCATACTCGCCACCAGCAATTGTGCGAAGTTCGTCACGGTTCACAGCGGCAAGAATTGCTTGACGATGCTTAACGTTTGGAACTTTGACAGTATTAATGGCGTAGTAACGAACATATGGATCTAGTTCGTTGTGACGACGCTTTTCATACTTTGCATCTGAGAAGACAACAGCAAGCTTGGCTGAATCAACACCATCTGGCGAAATCGCCATCTGATCATCACCAGCATCAGCCATCAAACGCTCAGTGATAACGGCAGCTGGCTGCGCAAAAATGTATTCGATGCGATCTGGGAATGCGCCACGGAAAGTATCCGTTGCTGGATCCCAATTTTCGTTACGAACTAATACCAGCTTGTCCTTCTTTACGTATGATTCAACTCTGTATGGACCATTTGAAAGGATCTCATCGTCATACAGTTCAGCTGTATCAACATCTTGGCGAACTGCTGCAAATGCACTAAGCGTTACCGCATAGTTGAAGTCAAAAGCAGTTCTGGAGAGATTGAATGTGATTTTGTTACCTTCACAAACAACAGCTTTATCGTAAGAAGCTTGACCAGCTGCATCGCCTGCATATGGTCCCTTGTAATCAGTAACGTCAAGCATTGAAAGTGCAAATGCTGGTCCGTCAGTAATTACATCAGTTGCGAAAGTGCGGGAAATTCCGTACTTGAAATCTTCACAAGTAACGTCTTTACCGTCTTCCCACTTCATGCCGTCCTTGAGTGTAAATTCCCAAGTCTTGCCATCATTTGATGCGGTACCTGTGTCAGTTGCTGCGTCAGCAACTAGCTCACTGGCTTCTGCGTTGTCCTTGCTCAGTGTGTACTGAGTTAAGGTGCGGTTTAGGTAAGCGCTAGCAAAAGCTAGATCTTCACCTGTGTAGTTGCGCTGTGGATCCAAGTGAAGAATCTGCTCTGCTTCCGTAAGGATGTAGAGAGTTCCACCTTTTGTGCCCTCGCCAGACGCTGCGTCCCCACTGCCACCGCAAGCGGTAAGCAGAAGAGCCAGCGACGCTGCACCAACGCCGAAGCGGATGCCTGTCGATTTCTTCATGTGTCCTCCATAGAGACATAGGTTCACTATGTCCTTAAGTCGTGATTCAGCTGAATCACTCGTTATCACTCACCCGTTTGAGTGTGTGATTTTTTTCAGTTCTCGAGAAACTGAAAAACTTTTAATGTCGCCCAGACTTTGGATCAAGAGCGTCTCGCAGGGCGTCTCCCAGCAAGTTGAATGAAAGTACAACTGCTAGCAGCATCGTTAAGGGAACGAAAAAATAAAATGGGTCAACTGTGAAATAACCAACTGACTCTTGGAGCATGGATCCCCAAGTTGGTGTTGGTGGCACTACTGAGATTCCTAAATAAGCCAAGGCAGCTTCCGCTCCAATTAAGCCGGGCATTGCGATGGTGGCATAAATCAAAATTGGAGCCCAAAGATTCGGAAGTAATTCTCGAAATAGTATTCTGCGATTACTCGAACCGATAGAAACTGCAGCCTCAACAAACTCTCGTTCGCGCATTGAAATTACTTGGCCTCTGACGAGTCTCGCCAGATATGGCCAGCCAAAAACACTTAGTACCAAAATCAAGGTAGTGATCCGCGATGGATTACCGGGTGGTAATCCAAAAGCTTGCAATCTTTGTTCAATTACTGGCGACATGGCAATGATCACAAGTAGCAGCGGGAAAGCAAGTGTGATATCCATGAAACGACTCAAGACGGTATCGGTGCGACCACGGGAGTAGCCCGATATGACTCCAACCACTGTGCCGAGCACGACCGTAATAATCGTGGCAGAAACTGCGATAAGCAACGAGATGCGCGTGCCATAAAGCAGGCGTGCCAAAATGTCACGCCCCGTCAGTGGTTCCACACCTAATGGATGAGCTGGGGAAACTCCGCCAAAAGCGCCCAGTGGCAAACTGCCAGCATCACTTAATAAATCTGTATTAAAGTCATATGGATTGACGCCGATCCACTTAGAAATTAGTGGGCCAAAAATCGCGATGAATGCGATGAATACGAGAATTATCATGCTGCCGACAGCAACTCGATCCTTGCGCAACCGGGACCAGGCGATCTGACGTAATGTCCGCCCAACTACGGGCTCAAAACCTGTTTCAACGGTAGCGCTCACTCTTTTTTGCCCCCGTTCTCTCATTCCATTACCTGTAGTTTTATTCAAAAACTAAGTAATTATTTGCTCAGATTTAACCAAGACTTCGATTCTAATTGGACTTAACTGCGAGCGAAACTGGACGTTACATGTTCGTTACTTAGCTGCCCGCCTGCGTGTTGCAATAATCACGTTTTTAGGGGATAACTCCCTGTACTCCCACATTTACCAGGTCATATTGATTGCCTAGCGCAACCTGGACATACACATTTGTTACTTGAGTGGGGCGGTATAAAACCATGCGATCCACGGCATACGGCAAATAAGTTGCCTGCGCCATTACCAATACTTCAATTTGCTTATTCAGGCGAGCTGCTTGCTCAGGTGTGTCTGCAACTTCAAGCATGTCCAGGAGATTATTTATTTCATCTGAATTTATTTCTGCGAAATTTTGATTTGCTAAAGTCTTAATTTTTCTACCATCAACTATGGGCGCCCAATATGAAAGTGCAGATGAGTAATCCGGTCCCCAACCCGTAGCAGCTAAACCAATCGATTGTGATTTGAGATTTTCGGGTGAGCCGATCCCAGCTGAAAAATACTGCGCAAAGTTGACATACTCAACTGGGTCCACCACGATGCCGACTCGCGCTAGGCTTTTTTGCACCGATAAGAAAACATCTTTACCAATTCCAATTGCGACATAAGCCATCTTGGTTTGAAATCCATCAGGGTAGCCACAATCTGCCAAACTTTCCCGGGCCGCCTTGATGTCTCCAGTTTCGTCGCTGCCGCTGGGAAAGGGATTGTAAGAATTATCAAATCCAAGAACGGTTGGTGGACTCAGCGAATGTGCAACGGCTGCAGTCGCAGTTCCACCGCGAACGTTTTGTAAATCCGCTTTATCTAGCGCGTAGAAAATTGCCTTACGGCAAGAAGAACTATCAAGTGGTGCAATTTGTGGATTGACCACAATGAAATTAACAAAACTCATTTCTGGATTATCGACCAACTTGCGCTGATCAGCATCCTGCAAAATTTGATCGCGAACCGTTGGGCCTAAACCAAAATTAATTTTTAGATCAATTTCTCCATTAAGTACCGCTTGATCAGTTGAGTCAGAATCTGGAAACACTTGCCACGAAATGGAATCAACTTTTGGGATTCGAATCCCATCTGATTCTTGCGTCCAGTTTGGGTTAGGCAGGAATGAGTATTTAATTTCGCTTTGTTCAATTGTTAAAACAAATGGTCCATTTGAAGCTGGGTTTGAGGCATAAGTTAATCCAGCCGTACGAAGTTCAACATCTCGTGATTGGTTGATGGGTGCGAACTGCGGTGTTGCAAGTAAGCGAGAAAATTCTGGATACGGTCGGGTTAAATTAAAAACTAAATTGCGCTCATCTGTCACCACAATTGAAGTCAAATCTGCAGTTGGGTCCACATAAGGACCCTTGTAATCAGGGACTCCTTTAGTGCAGGTACTAAACAAGCAAAGGGTTTCAAAAGATATGGGACTTTGGATTGAGTCATCAAATAATCGCAGAAAAGAATACTTCACATCACTTGCTGTTACCGGGGTGCCGTCACTCCAAAATACATCATCACGCAGCGTGAAATTCCAAGTTGTTTTTTCAGCGTTGAATTCAGGAGCTGTGGTGACTAAGTCTGGCGTCAATATCAAGCCTTGTTCACCTGGGGCGCCCGCGAAGGCCATTAAGTTTCTACTATAAATGCGAGTTACGACCGCGCACCAGGAATCAAAAGTTTGTGCTGGGTCTAAGGAATCGCACGCGCTCGAAGAACCAAGCCGAAGTATGCCCTGCGCCCCGTCACTGACTCCAACAGCTCTGGTCATGGCTGCATTGAAGCCACCTGGTGAGTTCGTTACAACAGTAGACCCAGTGAAAAATCCGAGGGAAACTATTGCCACAACAAGAAGGAGGCTTAATTTGCTAATTACGGATGGCTTCATTTAATCGACCTAGGTATTTTTTGCTTTCTTGCTCACGCGGTCACGGTCAACTTTGGCAAGCTGTACTTTGCGGATTCGAACTGCAGTTGGCGTTACTTCAACGCACTCATCTTCCCGGCAAAATTCCAGAGCTTGTTCCAAGCTGAGATTTTTAGCGGGAATTAAGCGCTCAAGTTCATCGCCAGTTGCTTGCCTAACGTTTGTCAATTTCTTCTCACGTACGACATTTACATCCATATCTTCGGAGCGGGCATTCTCGCCAATGATCATGCCTTCATAAACTTCAGTAGTTGGTGAGACGAAAAGTGTGCCGCGCTCTTGAATACTGAAGCACGCATAAGAAGTTACTGCGCCGCGTCGATCAGAAATCAGAGAGCCTGATGGTCTAGTGCGCAATTCTCCAAACCATGGTGCGTAATTTTCAAAGATGTGATTCATTAATCCGGTGCCTCGAGTTTCCGTTAAGAACTCGGTACGAAAACCAATTAAACCGCGAGCTGGAACAATGTATTCCATCCGAACCCAGCCAGTACCGTGGTTAACCATTTGTTCAAGGCGGCCTTTACGCAAGCCCAAAAGTTGCGTGACTACGCCAACGAAATCTTCTGGCACATCAATAGTTAAGCGCTCCATTGGTTCATGCTTTTTGCCATCAATTTCTTTGGTGACCACCTGGGGCTTACCAACAGTCATTTCAAACTTTTCGCGGCGCATAAGTTCTACCAGAACAGCTAGTTGCAATTCTCCTCGTCCTTGGACTTCCCAAGTATCAGGTCGCTCGGTTTCTAGCACTCGAATCGAAACGTTACCGACAATTTCCGCTTCTAACCGAGTCTTGAGTAAGCGCGCGGTGACCTTGCTCCCAGTTTCACCAGCTAATGGGGAACTGTTAATACCGATTGTCATCGAGATTGATGGTTCATCAATGATGAATAAGGGCAAAGCGATTGGATTTTCTGGATCCGCTAAAGTTTCGCCGATAGTAATGCTTTCAAATCCAGAGATAGCAATAATGTCACCAGGACCTGCTGAATCAACTGGCACGCGATCTAATGCCTGCGTCATCAAAAGCTCAACAACTTTTGCTCGCTCAGTTGTGCCATCAGCTTTCATCCAAGCAACTTGCTGACCCTTGTTGATAGTTCCGTTTTTAACTCTGCAAAGTGCTAAGCGTCCAAGGTAGGGGGAAGAGTCAAGGTTTGTGACGTGGGCCTGAAGTGGAGCATCTGGATCATATCTCGGGGCTGGCACATGGTTTATCAGCGCTTCAAATAATGGCTCGAGATTTTCTTCCTCTGGCATCCCGCCATCAACTGGGCGAGTTAATGAAGCTCGGCCTGCCTTAGCTGATGCGTAAATTATTGGAAATTGAATTTGTTCTTCATCAGCATCTAAATCAAAAAACAATTCATAAGTTTCATCTACTACTTCGGCAATACGAGCATCCGGGCGATCAACTTTGTTAATTAATAGAATTACTGGAAGTCGCTTCTGGAGAGCTTTGCGCAACACGAAACGAGTTTGTGGCAGTGGGCCTTCACTTGCATCAACAAGTAGCACGACGGCATCCACCATTTCCAGGCCGCGCTCAACTTCGCCACCAAAGTCAGCGTGACCAGGAGTGTCAATAATGTTTAGGGTTACGCCACCCTCTTGAGCTGAAGGTCCGTTGTAACGCACTGCGGTGTTCTTGGCCAGAATCGTGATGCCCTTTTCCCGCTCAAGATCCATGGAATCCATAACTCGGTCATTGACATCTTGATTTGCTCGGAAAGCTCCAGATTGCCAAAGCATGGCATCTACCAGAGTGGTTTTTCCGTGGTCAACGTGGGCAAT
>CAMBGF010000003.1 GCA_945866135.1 Bifidobacterium breve | reverse complement strand
TGCAAAACTACGTCCCGCAAGGATGCATCCATGTCATCCGGTGAACTCCCTGGTAAGTCTGTGCGCCCAATTGCGCCTGCGAAAAGAACATCACCAGTAAAGATTTGTTTACGATCGCCCTCGAACTCGAACAAGATGGAACCCTGGGTATGACCAGGTGCATGCAGCACAGTGAAAGTTAAACCGGCTAGCTCCAAAGTCATTTTGTCGGTGAGTTCCCGGGTGTCGGCTGGTTCAGCGAAAACATCTTCTGATGACATCATGTCCATTAGTGCATTTTTTGTTTCAATCGATACGCCTGCGCCAGGATCATTTAGTAAGAATCGATCGTCACCATGAATGAAAGCCGGAATTCCATAGCCAGTTGCCACGGGGAAAATCGACCACATGTGGTCAATGTGACCATGGGTAAGCATTGTGGCAATCGGTTTAAGGTGTTTTTCTTCGATGATCTCACGGATCTGTGGAGCCGAGCCTAGACCTGGATCGATAATGATGCACTCAGAATTTTCCCCAGTGGCAAGCACATAACAGTTAGTCTGCCAAGGGCCAGCGCCAAAGCTTTCGATTAACATTTTCACGCTCCTGTGCTAGATATTCCCCTAGGATACCGTGATTTGTGGCAATTCCTTGGCACCGTAGAATTATGACTTGTGCCTTCAAAACGTGCTCGAAAATTAGCCCACGCAAAATACCTACGCCAGCAAAATCGGCGTACGCATCGTCGAACCAGAAACACCTTTCTGGTCGTGGCTGGAATCGGTATCGCAGTTCTCCTAATCCCACTTTGGCTCAATTACCAGAGCACTCAAACTGAACAGGATCTAGCACTACCTGCCGAAACAACAAGTGCCACCCCGAGCGTTGCCCCAATTTCAACTGCCGCGCCAATTCCTGGTTGCGAACTTCCTGCCACAGTTCGCGCAAACAACATCATTTACGGCTCGGTGACTACCGAGTTGCCGACTGCCAGTGCATTCACATTGGAAACAAATTGCGGCACGATTGAATTTTCCGCAGATCCAAACACCCCGACCACAGTTGGAACTATGGCGTGGCTTGCTAATGACGGATTTTTTAATAACACCGCCTGTAGTCGCCTAACAACTCAAGGAATTTTTGTGCTGCAGTGTGGTGATCCGGCAGGTGACCGAACAGGTGGACCAGGATTTAAGTTTGCTGATGAAAATCTCCCACTAGCTGGCACTGATGGGAACTACATTTACCCTCGCGGCACAGTTGCTATGGCAAACAGTGGGCCAAATACAAATGGCAGCCAATTCTTTTTGGTCTACCAAGATTCGCCGTTGCCGCCTAATTACACAATCTGGGGAAGCATAACTTCTGGGCTAGAAGTCCTGGAAAACATAGCAACTGCTGGTGTTTCTAATGGCTCATCTGATGGATCGCCAACTCAAGCGGTCGTAATTAGCAGAGCTTCAACTACGCCATAATTGTAATTGCACACAAGAGCCCCCCGGGGACCCGATCAAGAGGACTTGGCCATGACAACAACTAACGAATTTGGATACGTTGACGAAGCTGGAAACGTATTTTTAAATGGCACACCAAATCCGATAAAAGTTGGGCAGTACGCCGCGGGTGACCCAAGTGAGGGTCTGGCATTTTTCACTAAGCGTTATGAAGATTTAATGGCCGAGATCGAACTTGCAGCAGCCCGGCTTAAAGACGGTAAAGGCAATCTCGACACGGTTACTGCGTTGATAGAGCGAATTGAAAAGTCTCTTTCTGAACCAAATCTGCTCGGTGATCTAGAAAAAATTAAAGCAGGTAAAGAATCTTTGCTAGCAGGCTTTGCCGAGAAAAAGGCGGCTGCGGCTGCGAAGAAAACTGCAATCAAGGCAGCAGCGCTAGCTAGACGAGAAGAGCTGGTTGCACTTTCTGAATCTCTGGAAAAATCTAATGCCTGGAAAGTTACGGGCGAAAAGTACAAAGAGTTACTTGCCGAGTGGAAGAGTTTGCCAACAACAGACCGCGCTAAAGAACAAGAACTTTGGAAGCGCTTTAGCCATGCGCGCTCCGGTTTTGATAAAGCACGTCGAGCATATTTTTCAACTTTGGATGCCAGTCGTACCCAAGCCGTAACTGCTAAGAAGTCGCTGATCAAGAAGGCAGATGAACTAGCCGGATCTTCGGATTGGGCAGCAACTACTGCGGCCTACAAAAAGATGATGGATGAATGGAAGACGTTAGCGCGAGCTGCAAAAGGTGAAGAAGAAAAACTTTGGGCCGAATTCAAAGCAGTTCAGGACAAATTCTTCACTAACCGCAATGCTGCCAACTCCGTCCGTGAGGAAGAATTCACCAAGAACTTAGATATCAAACTCGAGTTGCTTAAGCGAGCTGAATCCCTACTTCCAATTACCAGCGTTGATGCTGCTAAATCTGCACTTCGCGAGATCCAGGAAACTTGGGAGAAAGCTGGACATGTTCCGCGCAACGATAAGGAAAAGATCGAGCGCAGACTAAAAGCTGTGGAAGATGCAATTCGCAAAGTCACAGAGGAACAATGGCATCGCACTAAGCCTGAGGTTGTGCAGCGGGCTAATTCATTAGTGACTTCATTTGAGGCAAGTATTGCGAAATTGGAGAAGCAATTAGCTGCTGCAAAGTCTGGCGATGAAGCCAAGCTCTCAGCACAGTTAGTGCAAGCTAAAGAATTGTTGGCCGCAGCCCGTTCTGGCGCTGAAACCCTTAACTAATTAGAGCTAGATTCGCTCGCACTTGCTACACACGGTAGACGTCGTAAACGCCATCAATGCCACGAACAGCTCGCAGTACGTTATTCAAATGCGAAGGATCTCCCATTTCGAAAGTAAACCTGGATATCGCCACACGATCCTTTGTGGTGGTCACTGAGGCATTCAAAATATTTACATGTTGATCAGATAGCGTGCGCGTAACATCAGAGAGCAATCTTGCTCGATCTAGGGCTTCAACTTGGATGTTGACTAGGAAGATACTTGATTTGCCTGGCGTCCAAGCGACTTCAACTAGCCGTTCTGGTTGCTCACGCAGCGAGTCGGCATTCACACAATCTGTTCGATGTACTGAAATACCGGAACCACGTGTCACAAATCCCAAGACCTCATCGCCAGGAACTGGTGTGCAGCAACGAGACAATTTAACCCAAGTGTCATCGGCGCCAATTACGGTGATACCCGGATCTGGCTTGGCTGCGCGGCGACTAGCAACTCGCCCTGGCAGCACTTGTTCTGAAGCATCTTCGTCAACTCTTTCGTCCCCGCCATGTAAGGCAGTAAACCTTGTGACAACGGTCTGGGCGCCTAAATTGCCCTCGCCTACTGCCGCGTATAGCGCAGTGACGTCACTGTAATTAGATTCAATTGCCAAAGTATTAAGTGCGTTATTTGTTAACAGGCGAAGTGGCACACCCGCTTTTTTCATGGCTCGAATTATTGCTTCTTTGCCAGCCTCAATCGCCTCTTCGCGTCGCTCCTTAGAGAACCACGCTTTGATTTTAGATTTGGCGCGGGCGCTGGCAACAATGTTTATCCAGTCTTGCGTCGGACCAGCTGAATCTGACTTGTTAGTGATGATCTCAACGTTGTCGCCATTGGATAACTTGGAATCAAGCGGTGCGAGTTTGCCATTTATCCGGGCTCCAACACATCGATTGCCAACTTCGGTGTGCACACTGTAAGCAAAATCAATTGGGGTACTTCCAGCCGGCAAAGCCATGACTTCACCTTTAGGAGTAAATACATAAACCTCGGATGCACCTAAGTCATCACGCAGGGAATCCATAAAATCGCCAGGGTCGGCAGTCTCACGCTGCAAATCCAAAAGTTGGCGAACCCAACCTAAATCATCTGGCCCATCCTTGCCAGCAACTTTGTCTTGCTTGTAACGCCAATGCGAGGCAACACCATATTCTGCGGCCCTGTGCATCTCATGAGTACGGATCTGGAATTCAACGGGCTTACCATTTGGGCCGATGACGGTGGTGTGTAGCGACTGATACATCGTGAACTTTGGCATTGCAATGTAATCTTTGAATCGCCCTGGGACTGGATTCCACCGACCGTGAATGATTCCAAGTGTTGCGTAACAATCTTGGATACTCTCAACCAAAATGCGAACACCGATCAGATCATAGATGTCGTCAAAATCGCGGCCTCGCACAATCATTTTTTGATAGATACTGTAAAAATGTTTAGGTCGTCCAGAGACTATTGCCTCGATGTGGTTATCAGTTAAGTCAATCGTTAGGTCATCTACGATTGTTTGCAGACTTTCATCGCGCGCTGGAGCTCGCTGGGTAACAAGTCTGGCAATCTCTTCACTCATTTTGGGGTAAAGCGAAGCAAACGCTAAATCTTCCAGCTCCCACTTAATAGAATTCATTCCCAAGCGATGCGCAAGTGGCGCATAAATTTCAAGCGTCTCGCGAGCTTTTTGTTCTTGCTTCTCGATGGAAAGATACGAAAGAGTTCGCATGTTGTGCAATCTATCCACAAGCTTTATGACCAGAACGCGGATGTCTCTGGCCATGGCGACGACCATTTTGCGAACAGTTTCTGATGCCGATGCTTGGCCGTACTTGAGTTTGTCCAATTTAGTAACGCCATCAACTAATCCAGCAATCTCATCACCAAAGTCGGCGCGCAGATGGTCCAAGTTGTAATCAGTATCTTCAACTGTGTCGTGTAGTAGCGCAGCGATAATGGTGGGCGTAGTCATACCCAGGTCCGCGAGCAAACCTGCTACGGCAATCGGATGTGTTATGTATTGCTCGCCCGATTTACGATTTTGCAGTCTATGGAAATAGTCTGCAGTTTGAAATGCCCGAATTACTTCATTGCGATCGCTGCCAGGGTGAAAACCGACCAAAGTATTGATGACTTCAACGAGTTGATCCGGTATTGGAGTATCTAAACCTTGTGGAAATCGATCTTTTAGGGCCTGAACTAAGGGCGTGGCAGTGAGTTCACTGGTCATGTCGCCTCCTAATGCTTGGCTCTAAGTCTATTTGTAATCTATAGAACTGCGAAGACATCCACATTCGCATCGCGCAGTGCAACTTTGGCACTGCCCCCAAGAAATGCCAGGTCCAGCAGAACCGAAATCCCCACAACAGTCGCGCCACATTCTTCAATCAAGTCAATCGCTGCGCAAGCTGTACCGCCGGTGGCTAATACATCGTCAACAATTAGCACTCGATCACCTTTAGTTAGGGCGTCTTGATGAATCTCGATTGAGTCAGCGCCGTATTCCAGCTCGTAATCAGCGCGGAAAGTAGCTCGCGGAAGTTTTCCGCTCTTGCGGATTGGCACGAAACCCAAATCCATGTGCGTGGCAAGTGAAGCACCAAGAATAAATCCGCGCGCTTCCACGCCAACAATCCGAGTGATCTTGCTTTTGGAAAAGTGTTCAGCAATTTGTGAGTTAACCCACTTGGTCGCAGCTGGATCACCGGAAATTGGCGTCACATCTTTAAAGACCACACCAGGCAATGGGTAGTCCGGAATTTGCGCAATTAACGCGGCTACTCCGGCACGATCCATTTAGTTAGTGTCCTGATCTACGAGATCGCGTCTTTTTTACGATCTGCTGCCGCGGCCCAGCCGCAGAAACTGTTGAAACTCCTGATGCCAGCACTGGCGCAATGACTTGCGCTTCAGAATTGCCTTTGCGCCGGGCCGCAACGCGCTTAGCAAGAGCGATACTTGCGGGCTGGCGTTCTTTAATTTGGCATAACACTGGAGTTGCCACGAAAAGTGATGAATAAGTACCGACCAACATTCCAACGAACAGTGCTAATGCCAAATCATTTAGAGTTCCAACACCAAGTAACGAGACACCGACAACCAGAATCGAAAGCACCGGAAGTAGCGCAACTACCGAGGTGTTAATACTTCGAACTAAAGTCTGATTAAGTGCAAGGTTTGCAGCTTCACTATAAGTAGAGCGCGATCCCCCATAGATTTCCTTAGTATTTTCCTTGACTTTGTCGAATACCACCACGGTGTCGTAGAGCGAGTATCCCAAAATCGTCAGGAACCCAATGACACTTGCTGGCGTTACCTCAAAACCGCTGAGTGCGTAAATGCCAACAGTAATCAAAACATCGTGTGCCAACGCAACGAGTGCGCCAACCGCCATAGGCCATTCAAAATAGATGGATAAGAAAATAGATACCAGGATCAAAAATACAACTAGAGCTCGCGCCGCATTCTTAGAAACTTCATCACCCCAAGTAGGTCCAACTAACTGAACTTTTATGTCAGTTTCAGTAACCGAAAATGAAGCAGCAAGCGCCGCACTTAGCGCATTTGAGGCCTCTGTGGACAACGCTGGAGTTTGGATGCGAACTTTGTTACCACCAATTACAGTTACCGAAGATGGTGTCTCGCCCGCAGCAATTACCGCTTCTCGTGCTTGGGTGACTGATTGATCGTCGGCAACTGCTAGTGGCACCGAGAATTCGGCTCCACCCTTGAACTCAATTCCTAAATTAAGTTTTTGGACACCTAATGTTGAAATTGATAACGCAATCAGAATCGCCGAAATCAAGTACCAAGTTCTCCGTCGTCCAACAATGTTTAGCGATACTTCGCCTCGGTAAAGACCGTTTCCCAATTGACTCAAACTAGCCATTAGTTAACCTCTTCCTGTGCAGTGATAACCCCAAGTCGAGTTGGCGAAACACCTGTCATTGCTGAACCTTTATTCATCCACTTAGATGATGCCAACCTTGTTACTAGCGAGCGAGTAAATAAGAAAGCCACTGCGATGTCAACGAATGTGATCAAACCTAAAGTAAACGCGAAACCACGCACGCTTCCCACCGAAAGATAGAACAAGATTGCCGCTGCAAGAAGTGAAACGAAGTCAGCTGCCAAAATGGTGCGCCTAGCCCTAGTCCATCCCTGTTCAACTGCGATGCGCAACCTCTTGCCTTCACGAATTTCATCTCGAATTCGCTCAAAATAGATAACAAAAGAATCTGCCGTAATACCGATAGCGACAATTGCTCCTGCCACTCCAGCGAGAGTCAAGGTAAATCCAATTCCGCGACCCAAAATAATGAAAACAAAATACGTCATAGCAGCAGCTGCAAAAAGACTAACTACGGCAATTGCGCCTAACGCGCGATAGTAAAGCAGCAAGTAAATGATTACCAGCAACAAACCAAAGCCACCAGCGATTAATCCAGCGCGCAATTGATCCGCGCCCAGAGTAGGTGAAATCTGCTGCACTTCATCAACTTCTAAGCTAACCGGCAGCGCGCCGTACTTTAGAACTTGAGCTAACGCGCGGGCTTCATCCGCAGTGAATGATCCAGAGATAACCGCAGAGCCACCAAGAATTGGTTCGTTAACTGATGGCGCGCTAATTACAACGCCATCAAGCACGATAGCAAACTGATCATTTGGCGATTGTTGGGCTGAAAGACTCTGGGTAGAAGTTGCAAACTTCTTTGCGCCTTCAGTCGTCATAAGCAGTTCAACTTGCCAGCCACCAGCTCCCTGCTGTGGAAGTCCTGCCGTGGCGCTTTCAATATCGGTTCCAACTAAATCAGCTGGTGCTAACACGTATTTGTAGGACCCATCTTCTTCACAGGTAATTAAGTACTGCGAAGGGTTATCTGTTGCGCCTTTGAGTATTTCTGAGGTGCTGCAGTCCAGCGCAGTAAACCGCTCCGAAAAATCCCCTGAAGCATCTGGTGACTGGATCGGAGGCAATAGTAATTCGGGAGCAACTGAGGAAGTTGGAGTTGGTGTTGGTGTTGAATCAATCGCCGGACTCTCACTCGCACTTGCTGATGGAGTTGGCGAAGCAGTTGGTTGCGGTGTGCCGAAATCAATCGCGACCACTGGCCGGAAATTTAATTGCGCAGTTGTTTTTAACTGATCCACAACTGTGCGACTAGTTTCACCTGGGATTGTGACAATAATTTTTGCGGAATCGCCTGATCCTTGAATAGTTACTTCAGATTCTGCAACACCGAAACCATCTACCCGTTGGCGAATAATGGCAACTGTTTGATCCAATTGTTCCTGGCTCAGAGTTTGTCCATCGGCCACTTTTGGCGACAAAATAACTTGGGTACCACCACGCAAGTCAAGGCCTAATTTAGGAGAATGATTCTCACCAGGCAGGAAAGCCCATACCAATAACCCAACAAGTCCAAGAGTAAATACCAGCAGTGATCTGCCTGGACGGTAATGCTTAGCCACTTATAAAAGCCTTTTCGTTAAGGATGCGGTTACTGCGCTGCGCGAATCAAAGTGCTGACACACAAATCACAAGTTTAGTGGGCATTTGCGCCCACTAATTCACCGCCCGCTAGTCCTCAAGCGGTAATTGATTAGGCAAATTCGGACGTTTTCGCCCAAGCGCGACCCAAGCGGCTGGCGTGGCAACACGTCCTCTTGGGGTGCGCGTTATGAAGCCTTGGCGCACTAAGAATGGTTCACACACACTATCTACCGTTTCTGGCTCCTCACCTACTGCAAGAGCCAGAGTTGATAGACCAACTGGACCACCAGCAAATTTGTCAATCAACGCAATCAAAACTGCTCGATCTAATCGGTCAAGACCTAAATCATCTACTTCATAAAGCTCAAGAGCTGCTTGAGTTCGGGCAACTGTTAATTCGCCATCATGATGAACCTGCGCATAATCGCGCGATCGGCGCAACAACCGGTTTGCAATTCTTGGTGTGCCGCGCGACCTGCGAGATAGCTCACTGGCTGATTGATCATCAATCTTGATGTGCAGCGCTTTAGCTGAGCGGTGCACTATCTGTTCAAGTTCATTTGGTTCGTAGTAATCCAAATGAGCGGTGAATCCAAACCGATCACGTAGTGGCGCGGGCAACATGCCAGCGCGCGTAGTTGCGCCAACTAATGTAAATGGTGGAAGTTCCAGCGGGATTGAAGTCGCCCCCGGTCCTTTTCCCACCATGACGTCAACACGAAAATCTTCCATTGCTAAATACATCATTTCTTCAGCCGCGCGAGACATCCGATGGATCTCATCTAAAAACAAAACTTCACCAGGTATCAAACTCGAAAGTATGCTCGCTAGATCTCCCGCATGCTGAATCGTTGGTCCACTTGTGATCCGAAGTGGCGCGCCAACTTCAGCCGCGATGATCATTGCCAAAGTGGTCTTTCCAAGGCCTGGTGGGCCAGATAACAAAATGTGATCAGCACTTGCATTTCGTTGTTTCGCTGCGCTCAACACTAAATTCAATTGATCCTTGACGCGTTGCTGTCCAACGAAATCAGCCAGCGAAGTAGGACGTAGCGCAGCGTCGGCAACTTTTTCCTGCTCGGCTAACGCCGGATTAACCATGCGCTCGCTCATGCTCCTGCCAAGATCTGCAGCGCGCGACGAAGTAAATCTGAAGTAGCCCCGGGATCATCAACGCCTTCTTCAATGACCGCCGAAATAGCTCGCTGAGCTTCGCGCGCATTCCAGCCCAGGCCAAGGAGTCCCTGCTCTACTTGCGTTTGCCAATGCGAGGAATTACCAGTTACATGATGGGCACTGCGTGAGGGTGTCCCAATTCGATCCTTTAATTCCAAAACAAGTCGTTGTGCGCCTTTGGCTCCAACCCCTGGCGTCTGTTTAAGCCTGGCAAGATCTTCATTGCCAATCGCAGTACGCAACTCATCCGCGGGTAGCGCGGACAAAATAGTGAATGCCAACTTTGGACCGAAGCCGGAAACTCCCTGAACTACTTCAAACATCTCGCGATCTTGGGCGAAAGCAAATCCAAAAAGCGTAAGTGAGTCCTCACGCACTATCAATGAAGTAAACAATGTTGTTTCTTGGTTTAGCCGAGCTTGCGAAATTGTGTCGGGGGCGCACATCACCATCATGCCAACTCCACCTACTGCAATGACTAGAGAATCTGGGCGGATTTCCAAAACTGGACCACTTATGGAGGAAATCATGACGCAACTACTACGGCAATCTTTTGCAGGTGCTGCGCAATTCTGGCATTGCCCTGACCTTTCCACGCGTGACATAGCGCAAGTGCTAGCGCGTCAGCAGCATCTGCGGGCTTGGGCGCCTCTTTTAAATTCAAAAGCCTGGTGACCATGGCTGTGATCTGTGTTTTATCAGCTCGGCCGTAACCAGTTACGGCTGCCTTAACTTCAGTCGGTGTGTACATCGCAACATCAAGACCGCTACGCGCTGCAATTAACATAGCGATCGCACTGGCTTGCGCAGTTCCCATCGCACTTCGCACATTGTGCTGGCTAAAAACTCGCTCGATAGCAACAGCCTGCGGTTGGTAGGTAACAAATAACTCGCGCAGCTGCGTTTCCAGCTCGAGCAGGCGCTGTGGCAAGTCATTTGCTGGCGGCGTGCGAATTACGTGAACGGCAACAAAAGTAGTTCGCCGATTACTGTCTAGATCAACAATTCCAACACCACAGCGCGTTAGCCCTGGATCGATACCTAAAATCCGCATTTCACCTCCGAACATCTGTTCGAAAGCCTATGCCATATGAGTGCAAAAGTGGCGGATTTAATCATAAAGTGGATAACTTCAGAGTGTCGAAATTGGAAAAATCCCGAAATATCTGGGCAGATTCCGATATTTGCGAATTACTCGTCGGCGAGCTCAGCTAAGACGGAATCGGAAATATCGATGTTGGTGAACACGTTTTGGACATCGTCCACATCTTCCAGGGCTTCAATTAGAGCAAAGACTTTGCGCGCAGTGTTAGCGTCTACTGGCACCGACATATTGGGTACGAAAGTGGATTCTGCAGATTCGTAATCAATTCCAGCAGCCTGCAGCGCTTGGCGAACCGCTACGACATCCTTTGAATCGCTGATGATTTCCACACTGCCACCATGATCATTAACTTCATCTGCGCCGGCCTCTAGAACCGCTTCGAAGATCTGTTCTTCAGTTGCCGCGCCTTGTGGCACCATCACAACACCCTTGCGTTCAAACATGTAGGAAACTGATCCTGGATCTGCCATAGTTCCGCCGTTACGCGTCACAGCAACTCGAGTATCTGAGGCTGCGCGGTTTTTGTTATCGGTTAGACACTCGATCAGCAATGCAACGCCATTTGGACCATAACCCTCGTACATGATTGTTTGATAATCCGCGCCACCAGCTTCAACGCCTGAACCGCGTTTTACGGCCCGATCAATGTTGTCATTTGGGACTGAGCTTTTCTTTGCTTTTGTGATTGCGTCATACAAAGTTGGGTTTGCTGATGTGTCACTGCCCCCTAAGCGAGCTGCGACTTCAATATTCTTAACAAGTTTGGCGAACAACTTTCCCCGGCGAGAGTCAATAACAGCTTTCTTGTGCTTAGTTGTCGCCCATTTTGAATGGCCGCTCATGCTGACCTCACCATTTCTACAAAATACTTATGTATTCGCAAATCCGACGTGATCTCAGGATGAAATGACGTTGCCATGAGATTACCTTGTCTCACAGCAACAATTTGTTCAGACCCAGTTAGTGAGCGCTCCCCTGGAATGGCTGCCAAAACTTCCACAGCGTCACTTGCTGATTCAACCAGCGGCGCGCGAATAAAAATAGCGTGAAAGTCAGGTTCACCGATTGCTGGAATCTTCAGATCAATTTCGAAGGAATCGACTTGCCTCCCGAAGGCATTTCGCTTTGCGCAAATATCAAGACCGCCAATAGTTTGTTGATCACTTCGACCATCAGTGATGGTGTTTGCCAGCATTATTAATCCAGCGCAGGAACCATACATCGGGATTTGCGCCCTAAGCTCCCGCAATGGCTCAATCAATTGATTTTTGACCGCCAAAATACTCATAGTCGTGGATTCACCGCCCGGGATTACCAAACCAGCAAGGCCAACAAGTTGCTCTGCTGTTTTTACCAGTCGCACTTGCGCCCCGAGTTCGGTAAGGCAATGAGCATGCTCTCGCACGTCACCTTGAATTGCGAGAACCCCAATAACTGGGGACACGACAACTACCAGCCACGCTCAGCTAAACGATGTGGCGCAGGTATGTCGGCAACATTGATGCCCACCATTGCTTCGCCAAGCCCACGTGTTGCTTTTGCAATTTCATCTGGATTATCAAAGTGCAGAGTTGCTTGCACAATCGCGTTTGCTCGTTTAACTGGATCGCCTGACTTGAAAATTCCTGAACCGACAAAAACACCGTCTGCGCCAAGTTGCATCATCATCGCGGCATCAGCTGGAGTAGCTATGCCACCTGCAGTGAACAGCACAACTGGAAGTGCTCCAGTTTCGGCAACTTCACAAACTAAATCGTAAGGTGCTTGTAGTTCCTTAGCTGCAACGTAGAGCTCATCTTTACTCATTGAAGAAAGTTTTCTGATCTCACTTTTAATGGTTCGGATGTGCATAGTTGCATTTGAAACATCGCCAGTTCCAGCCTCACCCTTTGAGCGGATCATTGCAGCGCCTTCATTAATGCGACGAAGCGCTTCGCCAAGATTTGTTGCGCCACAAACGAAGGGAACTGTGAACTGCCATTTGTCAATGTGGTGGAAGTAATCGGCCGGGGTAAGAACTTCCGACTCATCGATGTAGTCAACACCAAGACTTTGGATAACTTGAGCTTCAACGAAGTGACCGATTCGAGCTTTAGCCATAACTGGGATGGAGACTGCCTTGATGATTTCATCGATCATGTCTGGGTCACTCATACGAGCCACCCCGCCCTGGGCGCGAATGTCAGCCGGAACGCGCTCAAGAGCCATAACGGCAATTGCGCCAGAATCTTCGGCAATTTTTGCTTGCTCAACGTTGACTACGTCCATGATGACGCCGCCTTTGAGCATGTCAGCCATTCCGCGCTTTACTCGAGTCGTTCCAGTTACGCCGGTCTTAGCTGCATCTTTCTTTGCCTCGTTGGCCATGATTTCCTCTTAAAGGTTGCTCGGGATACCCAAGTCTAGTCACCTAGGGGGGTTTTGCTAGTTGAAAAGAAACTCTGGAAATTCATCGGCCAACGCAAAGCGCACTGGGGGCTTGGCGAAGCCAGCCAAGTGGCAAAACCGGACTAGAAACTGCTCACGAATCTCGAGGCAATCGCGCACGGCATCGGTGTGAAACTGGTGGCTCATCTGGATTCGAGTGCTGACTTGGGCTAACTCATCGAGTAGAGAGGCCGCAAGTGCGATGCTTCGGATTTCGTTGACTTCATCCTGATCCCCCAGAGTCATTACCAATATTTCACTTAATTCATCCTCAACTTGGGTGCGGGCCGGTGAGGCAACTTCTGACAAAATCAAAACTTCGTGCGCTGCTTGGCCCCACAGCGCCGACAAAGCTGGATCAATCCCCGGCACCGCAGCTAGCTCGGCAACAATGCCACCGCGTCGCAAAAGTTGTCCGTGCAAAGCCAACTCAGCAACATCGATGCGATGATGCAGGCGATCTAGCCGGCCAGCTTGATTCGATAAGTACCAAATGCAAAATGCAACAAAAACAAGAATGAAAATATTTTGGCTACTCATAGCTCACCGCGAGGCTCTGGTGTGATGCGACCACGTGCAAGTCTTCCCATAAATTGTCCCGTCAAGTCTGGTTCAACTTTAACGCCCGGGACGCGCACGGATTCATAGACATTAACGATTTCATTCGCCACGACATTCCAATCAAACTCAGCTGCTCGCAGTCTTGCCTGGACAATTAACTCAGTGCGTTTTGCTTCATCACCGAGTAACTGGCAAACAACCTTGGCCAAATCATCCGAATTTTCGTTTTCAAATGTTATGCCGGCTCGCCCAAAATCTAGAACTCGTTTAAATGCTTCCAGGTCACTTGCTACCACTGGCGTACCACTTGCCATAGCTTCCAATAAAACAATTCCAAAAGATTCTCCGCCAGTATTTGGAGCCACATAAATCGTGCCAGAGGCGAGCACACTTGGTTTATCTTGTGGCGCGATCATGCCAAGCACTGTGACACTTGATCGATCAACTTTAGAAAGCTTTTCTAAAGTATCCGCTGGTTCACCTGGGCCGGCAATGAGCAATCTGACATTTGGAAAAATCTTTCGAATTTGCGTATAAGCATCAACGAGAATCTCAAGACCTTTACGTGGCTCGTCACCGCGACCTAAAAACACGATCGACATGTTTTGCCCTGGCCAACCAAACATTGGAGTGGCTTTGGTGAACGAAGAAACGTCAACACCATTTGGTATGACTACTGCGTCGCCGCCGACGTGCTTAATTAAAGTAGCGCGAGCTGCCTCGCTAACTGCTATCCGAGCCGAAACTTTTTCCATTGCGGTTTGCCCGAGTTTGGATAACGTCAACATCATGCGGGAGCGATCCATTGCAGAATGCCAAGTCGCAACTATCGGTCCATTAGCGGCCCAGCACGCCAATACTGACAAACTTGGCGAAAGTGGTTCGTGCACATGCAGCACATCGAATTCACCCTCTTCGATCCACTTCGAAACTTTGCGCGCTACCAGTGGACCAAAACTCAGTCGGGCAGTAGAGCCGTTGTATTTAACTGCCCGCGGCTTTCCAGTTGAGACAACAAAATCGGGAAGTAGCTCATCAAATTCTGCTGGTGCTAACACGCTCACATAATGTCCCATCCGAATGAGTGCTTGCGCTAAATCATTTACGTGGGCGCTTACTCCACCAGGAATATCCCAGGAATATGGACAAACAATTCCGATTCTCATTTGCTCGTCTCAGGATTCGCAACTAAGTCTGGCCAAATCGGCTGCAATTGATGCCAGTTACTTGAATGAGCAGCAATGTGTGTCTCGAAATTACTTAGAACTTGAGCGGTGACTTCCTGTGCTCGGCGCAGGCGCTCCCGACCTTGCACTGGACTTCGGTCAAATTCAATTTCGTTATCAAAAGTAATCACCATGTTTTCGCCGTCATACCAAGGCGCACAAGTAAAAAGTGGTCGACCAGTGTCAAGAGCCAGCAACGCTGGACCGATTGGAATCGATGCACGATGTCCAAAGAATTCATTACTCATTCCACTCTTTGCAACATCTCGATCACCCAGAAGTGCGACCAGCTCACCTTGATTCACGTGATCTCTAAGAAATTCATACGTGCCACCCTCGCCCGTTAATGGCATGAGTTTTACGCCAAGAGCAGCTCGCATAGCCAAAAATTTTTGGAATACCCCTTCTGGCCTTAAGCGCTCGGCAACGGAACACACTGAGCCAAAATACAGCGCAGCCCAAGCCCCGGCTAAATCCCAATTTGCCAGATGTGGCAGAGCAAGTACTGCGCCACCAGATTTCAATGCAGTTTGCAGCGGTTCAACATTCTCGGCCTGCACAGTGCGCAAAATTTTTTCCTTACTCCATCGCAGGAGCAAGAACGTCTCGCAGTAGTAACGCATGTAACTGCGCATAGCAAGCAGACTTAAATCTCGAATTCGCGGATCAGTTTGCGTGTAACCATGCACTCGAGCCAAATTCAGTTCCAGTTGACGGACTCCTTTAATTTCGCGTTTCCAGACTACGATCGCGCTCTTATCGAAAAACCAGTACGAGAGTCGAGCTGGAAGCCGCCAAAAGAGGTGCCAACCAAGCCAATAAGAAGCATCAATCGCGGTGGATTTGAGATTCATGAAACTAATTGTTTACGAACGTAAACAATTCTCTGGATCACGGTAATTGTAGAAACAACCGCAAGAATTACAAATGCATAACTCATTACATCGGTAACCAAACTTGTGATTAGTAGTGATATCCAAATCAATATATTTCGCTCTGCGCGTTCTGCTATTCCGATTGTGCACTTTGCATTTAGGGATTCCGCTTTTGCGCGAGCATAGGAAGTCATCAAGCCCATAACTAAGGCAATGACTCCAGCGCTTACTACTAAGTTGCTATTAGGCAAATCGTTATTCGCGTAGTAAAAACAAATTCCGCAAATTACTGCGGCATCGGAAACTCGATCCAAAGTGGAGTCCAGAAACGCTCCCCACGCCCCCGATGTTCCAAGCATTCGAGCCATGGTGCCGTCGAGCAAATCAATTGAACCAAAAGCTCCAAACAATAACGCGCCGAGTAAAAAATCGCCTTGCGCAAGAAAAACCACCGAAATTACTAACGTGGCGCCGGCGCCAAACCAAGTTAAAGCATCCGGAGTAATCCGAGCCTTGATTAAAAGTTTGGCAATCGGGTCAACTAAATGAGCCAAGGAACGCCGAGATTTTGGGTTATCTAGCACCGTGTCCCCCTTAGCAACATGTTGACCACTACGATTCGTAGGGATATGTCGATGTTACCCAGTGCCAGTGCAGAGTCTGGGCAGCCGCACGTCTTGATCTATTTGGTTACCTCAGACACTGCAGATTTGCAACAACTTTGCGCCAATTTGGGTGCACAACTCGTTTCAACTTCTCCAACTGTGATGCGATTCCCAGCAATGCCAAAGGTTGCAATAGTCACCCATTCGCAATCCCAAATTGACGCTCGCATTGTCCAATCATGTGACGCTCTGGTTGTGGCCCTAGATGGGAGTAGCGGAGTTGGTCGCGAAACCTTCATACTCTGGCAACAAGCGCGCGACCAATCGCTGCCTCGGCACTTTCTAGCAACTAACACTGTTCATGGCCGAGCAGATTTCGATGAACTTAGCGCCATTGCTATCCGCACCATGGAGCCGGATCTTATGATTCGATATTTGCCAATTGACTCAGACGATGAATCCTCACTGGCTGGGATCTACGACTTATTGACCAGCGAAATTCAAACTGGCACGGCGCCCGATTGGATTACCGTTTCTGCTGATCCTGAGCACATCGCAATAACTAGCACCGCTCGGGAAGAGTTGTTTGATCATTTGGCGTATTCCGGCTTAGACGACGCAACCTTAGCTAACCATCAAGCCGGGCTGCCAATAAGTGTCACCAAACTAGAGTCGGCGTGGTTACATCCTGATGTTGTTTCAATTACGCCGATAGATTTCAAAGTCGGTATCCGAGTGTTTTCCAGCTGGATTGCAAACTTAGCTCCAGTGTGGCTGCCGAGTTTGGTAGACGCGCAATCGACAACTGATGTGGCGCATGCGCAGGAGCGAATTGGGATTGTGATCACTGAAGAGATTGCTCGGATGTGGGGCGACCAGAATCAAGAAGAATTGCTGATGATCAAAAATGGTGAGGTTTCTAAAGTTGATACTAAGTTAGATTCACCCACGATCATTATTGCCAGTGAACTTACACCCGCCGCGACTTTGCGAAACTCAAAAAGCTCTTCGCTGTTATTTACTCCAGCTTTCTGAAAGCAATTCCCTAGTTCTTTCAATCAACTCCGGCAATACTTTAGTGCCGCCAACAATTGGCATGAAATTAATGTCGTGTGACCAGCGCGGTACTACGTGTTGATGAAAATGATCTGCGACGCCCGCTCCTGCAACGGAACCCTGGTTTAATCCAATGTTGAATCCTTGGGCATTACTGACCACTCGTAAAGTACGCATTGCTTGGGCAGTAAGTTCACCTACCTCGCGCATTTCATCAGGATTCAATTCATCAAATGTTGCAACGTGACGATTTGTGCAGACCAAAATGTGCCCACTGTTATACGGATACTTATTCATAACCACAAAGGCATGTGCGGCGCGGAATACCACTAAACCAGTGGGATCATCAACTGTTTGCGCAATACAAAATGGACAGGAATCAATGTCGTAGTTCCCAGCTTCTTCAACTAAGTACTCTTTGCGATGCGGCGCCCATAATCTATCCCAAGCATGTGGGCCACGTGGGTCAGTGCTCACTGATTAGACCTAGATCTGCTCACGTGAAGCAACTATTTCTACAATTTTCGCAATGGCCTGAGCAATTGGAACGCCATTTTCTTGGGACCCATCACGGTATCTAAATGAAACGGCCTGGGCTGCGACATCTTCATCGCCCGCAATCAACATAAAAGGTACTTTTTGGGTTTGCGCTGTGCGAATCTTTTTCTGCATCCGTTCATCGGATGCGTCAACTTCAACGCGAATCCCCTGCATTCGTAAGTTCGCTGCGACATCTTCTAAATATTCAATATGTACGTCAGCAATTGGGATCCCAACCACTTGAACGGGAGCTAACCATGGTGGGAAAGCGCCAGCATAATGCTCAAGTAGCACACCAAAGAAACGCTCAATAGATCCAAACAACGCGCGATGAATCATTATCGGACGTTCGCGGGTGCCTTCTGCGCTTTGATATTCAAGTTCAAATCTCTGGGGTAATTGGAAATCCACTTGAATTGTTGACATCTGCCAAGTGCGCCCGATGGCATCTCGTGCTTGCACTGAAATCTTTGGTCCATAAAACGCTGCGCCGCCAGGATCTGGAACTAACTCAAGTCCGGATTGCTGGGCAGCTTGCGCGAGAGCAGCCGTAGCTTGCTCCCATTCCTGTTCGGTGCCAATTGATTTTTCCGGATTGCGGGTGGAAAGTTCCAAGTAGAAATCATCTAGCCCGTAATCTCGCAATAGATCAAGAACGAAGCTGAGTAGGTTTTGCAGTTCGCCGCCCATTTGATCTGGGGTGCAGTAGATATGCGCATCATCTTGGGTCATACCGCGCACTCGCGTTAAGCCATGGATCACTCCAGACTTTTCGTAACGATAAACCGAACCAAATTCAAAGAGCCGGAGCGGGAGTTCTCGATACGAGCGACCGCGTGATTTGTAAATTAGATTATGGAACGGGCAGTTCATTGGTTTCAAATAATAATCTTGGCCCTGTTTTTTTACGGTGCCATCTTCGTGAAGTTCTTCGTCAAGATGCATCGCAGGGAACATTCCTTCGCGATACCAGTCCAAGTGTCCCGATTGCTCAAAAAGTGCGCCTTTGGTTATGTGTGGTGTGTAAACAAACTGGTAACCCGCACTTTCATGGCGAACTCGCGAGTAGTCCTCCATCTGACGGCGAATAACTCCACCTTTTGGATGAAATACCGCAAGACCCGAACCAATTTCATCTGGGAATGAAAATAGATCCAGATCAATGCCAAGCCGACGATGATCGCGCTTCTCTGCTTCTTCCAGCATGTTTAGGTATTGCTTCAAACCATCTTTAGTTGGCCAAGCAGTTCCGTAAACACGTTGCATGGACTCATTTTTTTGGTCACCAAGCCAATATGCAGCTGAAGTTCGCATTAACTTTATTGCGCGCGCATCAATGTATCGAGTGTCGGGCACATGAGGTCCACGACATAAATCGCACCAGCGCAGTTCGCCACTTCGCAAATCAATGTTGTCGTAAATTGTGAGCTCGCCGCCGCCAACTTCCATTACGTCCTCGGACATTACAGTTGCGTCATCGTCTGCGCCAAGAAGCCTGATCTTAAATGGTTCACTCTTTAGTTCTATGCGGGCTGCTTCGCGCGTTGTGACACGTCTAGCGAATTGCTGTCCAGAATTAATAATTTCGACACACTTTTTTTCAATAGTTAGCAAATCTTCAGGTGTAAAAGTTCGGGTTGTTCCGAAATCGTAAAAGAAACCATCTTTAGTTGGCGGACCAATGCCAAGTTTGACATCGGTAAAAACTGCCTGCGTAGCCTGCGCAACTATGTGGGCAACGCTGTGCCGCAAAACCGACAAACCAATTGAATCTGAGATCAGAATTGGTTCAACGTGATCGCCATCACTTAATTGGTGGCTGAGGTCAACTACTTCGCCATTTACTCGAGCAACGACGACTTGGCGGGCTTTATCTCCAACGGCGTCGTAAGCGCACGCACCAGAATCGAGAATAGTACTAACTCGATCGGGTCCTACAAGTACGTTCAAAACGTGGATTCCTTGTCCAAGAAGATAATGACCTAATTCTAGGGGTGTATTAAGCCTTAAACATAAAGGCTGGACACAGGGAGATCATTAAATTTCGATGTTGAAGAAGTTCTCAATCGGTTCCACAAGTGGTGCAAATCCTTGCATAGTCGCTCCCCACTTAGACCAATATGCATAGGCAAGAGTGATGATGATCATGGTCGTAGCCAAAATTACCTTCATCCGCTTTTCGTGGAACTCCCGACTCGTGAATAGTAGAGCTAGTCGAGACGTAAACGCTTTCAATGGATTCAGCAATCTCTGTGCCCAGGCATACTCAGTGGCAAGAATAATGAGGCCGACAAATATTACCGCCCAGCCAGGACCAGGAAACAATAAGAAGAATAGACCAAGGCCAACTACCGTCAGTCCGACCACAAGAATCACAGTTCGCCAGGCTGTATCAAGAGTTCGGTTTGTGCGCACTGAATCTCGACCACCCTTGTATTTGCGATACAACATGTCGGATAGCGAGTGTTTTTGATCAGTGTTGTTTGGGCTCATGGGTTCATATTTCTAGCGCGCTGTTGTTGAAAGATTGCCGCCAGTTTTAATGTCACTGCGCCAACTTCAAGTGTGCGATGGCTGCCTAGATGCAAAGCAGAATCTAATGAAGCCAACTCGGTTATTGGTAATACGTCTCTAGTAGAAGAAGTCAAGAACAACTCCTGCGCATCCCAAAGTTCTGCTGGGCTGACGTCACGTTGTTCAATTTCAATTCCTGATTCTTGCGCCCATGTGATAACCAAATCCCGCGTGACTCCCCTGAGGAGCCCACTTGCATCCGAAGGAGTGATCACGACCCCATTGGAGACTAAGAATACATTCGATCCAGTGCCTTCGCTTAATCGCTTGGAGGTATCGCAAAAAAGTGCTTCCGAAAAACCGCGTGACTTTGCCGCTTCAAGTGCGTAAGCGTTCTCGGCATACGAAGTTGTCTTAAGACCAGCAAGTGGCGAATCTTCATTTCTAGTCCATGGCACCAGCAGCGCCGAAGTGGAATCTGGCCACTTATCTTGGGCCGATATCGAAACTACCAAAGTGGGTTCTGCGTTAGATCGATCAGAACCCAGTGGGCCCGAGCCACTGGTTACAGTAACGCGCAATCTTCCAAAATCCATAGCTTTGTGAGCATTGAGCACTTGATCTACTGCAGAGTTCAATTTAGCTACATCGGGTAGCGCAATACCAAGACCGGCCGCTGACTTAGCTAGCCGTGTTAGATGCAGATCCCGCGCGAAAACTTCGCCGTCCAATACCAAAAGCGTTTCAAAAACGCCATCGGCGACAGTAAAGCCATGGTCGAGCACGCTGACTTTAGCTTGCGTTACTGGAACGAGTTCGTCATTGACCCAGAAGTGTGTTGCCTGCATACCTCTTAGTCTAATTCCATTGCAGCGATATCAAGTAGCCGTGAAGCTTTGAGCACCGTCTCGTGCCATTCCCCAAGCGGATCACTATCCCAAGTTATTCCTGCGCCAGTTCCAAAATTAACTTGTCGTTGATCTGCTGTTTCACTTTGCCAAAATGTGCGAATTCCAACTGCTATCTGCGCAACGTTTTTAGCAATGTCAATCCAGCCAAATCCGCCGCAATATATCTCTCTGGGTCCTTTTTCTAATCGGTGGATAACTTCAAGCGCACTGCTCTTAGGAGCGCCACTTACTGAACCCGGTGGCGACATGGCCTTAAGTATTTCTTGCCAGCTCACATTGCTAGGTAATGTTCCTTCAACATCCGAGACTAAGTGCACCAGGCCCGGATGTTGCTCCAGGCGCAGTAGGTCTATGACTTGAACCGAGCCGGCCTCACAAACTTGCCCTAAGTCATTTCGAATCAAGTCCACGATCATGATGTTCTCTGCTTGATCCTTAGCAAGAAGTTCATCCGCTACGCGAGCCGTTCCTTTTATTGGACTTGAACGCAGCACTTGACCATGTCGGGAAATAAACAGTTCTGGCGATGCACTGACAATTCGAACATCACTAGCGAATCCAGAAATGGATTTAGGAACAAGTAGAGCGCTCAAATATGGAGCTGGATTATGTTGTGCTAGTAATTTGTAAAGTCCGAGCACGTCAAGATCATTTTTAAGTGGCGCCGATAAAACTCGACAAAGATTCACTTGATAAACCCAACCTTTGGCAATGTCAGCTTTGATGGCCTCGACAGCCTGGATGTATTGCGCTTGTGACATGGATGATTTCCAGCTATCAAGGGCGACCCTTTGATAGTTACCCACTGTGAAAATTCCCATTTCAGTTAGAGCCTCGAAATCAAGGGGCTGCACATTTGCAAACCGAAAAGCCGCAAATTCACCCTCAAAAGTTTGAGTTACTGCCCACCAACCACCGCTATTCAATCGATTGATGTCAGTGGTTGCTTCGACCAAATCAGTTGCCATTTGATTACCAAAAAGTGCGATGGCATGGCTTTGCGTCATGTCAGTAGTTTACGAAGTGAAATCGCCTGACTTTGAACCCAAGCCTTAATTGGGCTAAGGTAACGGGGTCAGGTTAAGCCTGCACGCGGATGTGGCTCAGTGGTAGAGCATCACCTTGCCAAGGTGAGGGTCGCGGGTTCGAATCCCGTCATCCGCTCGGAAGAGCTCGTAATTGGGCTACCACGGTGGAGTGGCCGAGAGGCGAGGCAAGGGACTGCAAATCCCTGTACACGGGTTCAAATCCCGTCTCCACCTCGTAATTGCACCGAGATAATAATTAAGATTGAGCAATTAGCACGAAGAATAACCGTAGTTTTCTACAACGGTCGATTGGCGCAGTTGGCTAGCGCGCTTCCTTGACATGGAAGAGGTCACAGGTTCAAGTCCTGTATCGACCACCATTTAAGTCTCGCCGGGATGTAAGGATGGCTCTGGTGGCTCTAGATTTGGCAAATGCAACGCTACAAGAGATAGCCAAGCATTATCAGCCGCCAAAATCTTCCTGGGTGCGCGCCAACATGGTGGTATCTCAAGATGGACAATTTGTCGGACCAAATGACACCTCGCGCGACTTAACCAGTCCGCAAGATTTGTCGCTGCTTTTGCTGTTGCGAGCACTCTCAGATGTTTTGCTAGTGGGAGCAAATACTGCTCGCCAAGAAAATTATCGAGCGCCTAAAAAACGAGCAGAATTTGCTTTCCTAAATCGGCCCACACCAACTCTTGTCATAGTTAGTTCGAGTTTAAATTTTGATTTAACCTCTCCCCTTTTTCACGGTGGCGAGCAGCAAACGATAGTTATTAATGCCGGCAACATTGAACCCTCGAGTGAATTGCTTAGCGTAGCTAAAGTCGTGCCGGTTTTAAACGATGGTAATTTTACAATTCGACTAATTGAAACTCTTTCCGACTTGGGTTTCGCAAAAGTTACTTGCGAAGGCGGTCCTAGACTTTTATCACAGCTACTCGCAGCCGAACTTGTAGATGAATATGACTTAACAATTTCGCCAGTTGTCGCAGGCATTGAAAGCGCACTGCCAAACGTATTGCCCAATGATTTGAACTGGCACCTTGCAGCGAGCGCAACAACTGGCGAGTTTAAATTCCAGCGCTACTTAAAGACCAAAGCGTAGTTTTCATTTCTGCCGTAACCTTGAGCCATGGTTGAAAAAGTAGAAAAGTCTGACGAGCAGTGGCGCAACGAATTAAGTCCCGAGGAGTATCGCGTGCTGCGGGCATCGGGCACCGAGGCTCCCTTCATTGGTGAATACACCGACACTGAAACCAGCGGCATTTACGCTTGTCGCGCATGTGGCGCAGAATTATTTAGAAGTGATGCAAAGTTCCACAGTGGGTGTGGCTGGCCATCATTTTTCACTCCCCTTGCTGCCGAATCTGTAATCGAAATCAAAGACAAAACTATGGGTATGGTGCGTACCGAGATTCGTTGCGCAGCTTGCGACTCGCATTTAGGACATGTCTTCGAGGGTGAGGGTTACCAGACTCCAACAGATCTGCGTTATTGCATTAATTCAATTTCCATGACTTTGTTACCTGGAAGTTAGTTACTAACCCAGAGCAAGTAAGGCAACGCCACTAAAAGTGATAGCAATTCCTACATATTGAATTTGCATTAATCGCTCTTTGAGAATCCACCAAGCCAATAGCACTGTGACGATTGGGTAAAGGGATCCGAGCACCGAAACAACAGATAGCAATCCGAGTGAGGCTGCAAATGTGTAGAGCACGTTTGCGCCCGCGTCACTGGCGCCAATAGTTGCCAACATCGGTATGTCACGTTTTACTAAACCGCCGAGATTTCTAATTGCCAAAAACAGAATAATCACAAGGAAGACTTGCACTGCGCGCATAGCAGTCACTGTCATAGTGGGATTGATTCGGGCACCTTGCGCCATGAAGTAAACGCAGAAACCAAAAGTTAGGGCCGCAAATAATGCTAAGAAAACTGGGCGCGGATCGACTTTTCCATTTAGCTCTGGTCCACTTGCCAGAATGACACCTATTAATGCCACCACAATCCCAGTAAGTTGCATTGCTGATGGTCGCTCACCTTGCACTAAACCGATAGTGACTGGAACTACCGCACTTAGCGAAGAAATCGGCGCCACGATTCCCATTTGGCCAGTCGCGAGTGCGGTATAAAAACAAACAAGTCCGAGTAGACCCATGGCGCCTGCTATCGCGCCATTTATCCAAACAGTTTGATTCCAAGTCCAGGCTTGAAATCCAATTGCAAGTAACGAGACAAAAAGTAACCCAAAACTTTGGGAGCCACCAATAACTGCGACTGCCTTGCGCTTTTTAGATAATGTGCCACCAAGAAAGTCGGATAAACCCCAAACCAAACTTGAAAGGAGCGCTAAAATCACGGGCATTTAGTTAGCCTATCTAACCGCGCGCCTCGACCTACATCACGTCGATTTTTCATATGCTTATAAGTAATGGAGTTATTGGAAGCAGGTGTGTCGCGCGTGGACATATGGGATAGCGCTTTAGCTAGCCTGAAATCACCGGTACTGCGACCAGAATTTGTCCTAGAAGAAGTTCCAGCGCCGAGTCGGCTAGCTCCCCACAGCATTGCGATTGCAGTGGAATCCATCGACGCTGACGATGAAGAACTCGCAGTAGGTCGGTTCATAGTTCTGCATGATCCAGAGGGTCAAGAGACTTGGGATGGAACATTTAGAGTAGTTTCTTTCGTGCGCGCTCCAATTGAATCAGATGTTGTTACCGATGATCTCTTTGACGAAGTTGCCTGGTCTTGGTTAACTGATGCCCTGCGCGATGCGGGTGCGGACTATCACAATGTCTCTGGAACCGTCACTCGCACAGTATCCCGATCATTTGCCGGCTTAGAAGATCGCTCAACTGATACCGATTTAGAAATTCGCGCATCTTGGTCACCCGATGGCGCAGACTTATCAACTCACATTGCAGCTTGGCTGGCATTAGTTGAAAAAAGTTCCGGCTTAACGCCATTGCCAGAAGGAGTTTCTGCGCTCTCCCGTAAGCGCTAATACCATTAGTTATGACATCGGAAAATACTGACGACTTAGCAGTTATTGTTGCTGCCGAAGAGATTCCGGAAGTCAACAGTATTAAGGTCTCAGAGCCTCGTGATGGGCTACCCAAAATTGCTACCACACCCGCGGAATTACTTGCTATTGTCGCTGCTATTTCAAAGGGAACTGGGCCAGTTGCATTAGATGCTGAGCGAGCTAGCGGATTCAAATTTAGCCAACGGGCATACCTAATCCAACTTCGTCGCGAAGGTTGTGGTTCCCACTTAATTGATCCGACAAGTTTTGCGAACCTAGATTTGTTGCAAGCAGCATTGCAAGATGTTGATTGGATTTTGCACGCTGCTTCCCAAGATTTGGTTTGTCTGGCCGAAGTTGGATTAGTTCCAACTGCCGGATTATTCGATACTGAGTTAGCAGGGCGACTATTGGGATTGCCTCGAGTTGGTTTAGGTCCAATGATCGAAACGCAACTTGGATTTTCCTTAGCTAAAGAACACAGCGCAGCCGATTGGTCAACTCGCCCACTTCCAGATTCCTGGCTAAATTATGCAGCGCTAGATGTTGAGTTCCTCATCGAACTCTGGAATGTTTTGGATCAACAACTTATTGCCGCTGGAAAACGTGAGTGGGCTATCCAGGAATTTGATCATGTCCGGCGAACCACTGTTCCAATTGAACGAGTTGACCCGTGGCGGCGAACTTCTGGAATGCACGTTATTCGAAGTCCACGTGAGATTGCAATTGTTCGAGAAGTTTGGCAGGCGCGTGATGAGATTGCGCGCGAACAAGACATCGCAGCTGGGCGAATCCTTTCAGATTCACATATCGTCACAATTGCTAATTCTGGCCTGACTACAAAGACAGACTTGCGGACTCTTTCATTTATGCATTTGCGAAATGTTAAGCGCCATGCTGATATCTGGATTCAAGCAGCGATTCGTGCGCATGAATTATCGGAAGACCAGTTGCCACCAGTTAAGTTGCCAGCTACTGGCACGCCTGCGCCACGAAACTGGGAGGTCCGTAATCCTGTGGCCTGGCGCCGACTGGAATTCACGCGCGGACAATTAGCTGCCACGGCAGAAGAACTAAATCTGCCAGTTGAAAATCTGATGACGCCAGAAACCATTCGTCGAGTACTTTGGTCCCCGCCCGAGACCCCAGAACTGCTGCGCGTTGAGTTAATGAATTTTGGAGCCAGACTCTGGCAAATTGAAATTGTGGCTCCAGTTTTGGAGACTGCCATTTGGTTTATGGTTCAAGACCAAGTTTCGCAACCAGCGAAAGTCGTTACCTAACGGTCGTTTTTAGACCCTCAGCAATTGTTGCTGCAATACCCTGGGCATCGAGTTGCAAACTATTTAGGATTGACTTTCGAGTGGCGTGATCTAAGAATTTCTTTGGAACGCCAAGTGAGATAACTCGAGTCGGCGAATTAGCCCTGCGCAGCGCGCTACCAATCGCTTCACCAATGCCGCCATCAACTAATCCATCTTCGATTGTTACGACAAATTCTCGGTTGCTCAAGTAGTTAATTAGACCTGGCGATAACGGCAAGACTTGAACGGGATCGATTACTTCCACATTAAAACCCTGGTCTTGCAGACTATGCGCGGCCTCCAGAGCCGGAGTAGCCATCACACCGATTGCAACGATGCTGACATCTGGTCGCTGGGTTGCTAGCAGCACATCAGCAAAACCAAGTTGCGTTACTGCTGGGATGTCAGCTGGGACTGCGCCCTTAGAAAAACGAATCACCGTAGGGTGATCTGATTTTGCTACCGAACTACGTAAAGCAGATTTCAATTGTTGACCATCGCGCGGTGCATATAAATCCAAATTTGGAACGACGCGTAGTAACGCCATATCCCACATTCCGTTATGGCTGGCGCCGTCGTCGCCGGTAACTCCAGAGCGATCCAGGGCAAAGGTGACACCTGCATTGTGGAGCGCGCAGTCCATAATCACTTGATCAACTGCGCGATTTAAGAATGTTGAATAAATTGCAACGACTGGATGAAGTCCAGCATGTGCCATACCAACAGCGCTGGTGACTGCATGCTGCTCCGCAATTCCAACATCAAAGGTGCGAGTCGGATACTTTTCTGCGAACGGTGTTAAACCCGTTGGACCAAGCATGGCTGCTGTGATTGCCACAACATCTTGTCGCTCACTTCCAATGGCAACTAGCTCCCCTGAAAATACTGAAGTCCAAGATTTTGCTGATTGTGTTAATGGCTTACCCGTGTCTGGATCTACAATTCCTACGGCGTGGAATCGGTCAGCCTCATCTGATTCAGCTGGCTGGTAACCCCTACCCTTTTCGGTGATTACGTGCACAATCACGGGTGCACCGAAATCGCGCGCACGTTGAAATGCAAATTTCATATCAGAGATATTGTGACCATCGATGGGACCGATGTACTTAAGCCCGAGATCTTCAAACAAACCCTGTGGTGCGATGAAATCTTTAATACCTTTTTTCATGCCATGCAGGGCGTCATAGACCGGCGCGCCAACTACTGGAGTTCGTTCCAAGACGGATTTACCCCAGTCTAAGAATTTTTCGTAACCTCGATTTGTCCGCAACGTGGCCAGATGTCGCGCCATGCCGCCAATAGTTGGTGAGTATGAGCGTTCGTTGTCATTAACAACGATGACTATAGATCGATCCGAACCATCTGCAATGTTATTTAAAGCTTCCCAAGTCATGCCACCAGTAAGGGCGCCGTCACCTACGACTGCAACTACATGGCGATCACTTTCCCCATGGATCTCAAAAGCCTTCGCGATGCCATCTGCATAAGAAAGCGCCGTTGAAGCGTGACTATTTTCAATAACGTCGTGAATACTTTCGGCCCGGCTCGGATAACCCGATAGCCCGCCTTCCTGGCGAAGTGAATCAAAATCTCCCGCACGACCAGTAATCATTTTGTGCACATAAGTTTGATGGCCCGTATCCCACAGGATTGGATCTTTAGGCGAGTCAAAAACTAAGTGCAACGCCAGAGTGAGCTCAACCACGCCAAGGTTTGGACCTAAGTGACCGCCAGTGCGCGTCACGTAGTCCACAAGGGAAGCTCGGATCTCAATGGCAAGTTGATCCAGTTGCATAGGGGTCAATGAGCGCAAGTCTGCTGGTGACTCAACGCCTTTTAAGATTGACATAAACCCACCTTCGCAAATCATTTTGCCGCTAGCAATTTCCCACCGACTTGCCGCGGGATCATCTGCCAAGTCTAATCACCTATTGAGTTAAATGCCTTGCGCCAGCGCACTGGCCTACTTCGAAACGGGCCTATGTTAATTGGAATTCTGGCCAATTAGAGCTTTGATAACCGAGCTGGCCTGTTCTAGTTCCAAAGCTAATCGAGCGCCCTCGTGCTCTAGCGCAGCAAGTAGTTCATCGAGTGGTTCTGGTTTTAAATTGGCAGTAGTTCGCGCGCTTCGGTAGGCATCTCGGATTGCCTGCACTTGATGTTCCAAATGAAATTGCGTTACGTAACCAAGCGCTGCTGGATGCGTGCGAAATATTTCATAAGTACGAAACTCTGAAGGACAACGATCCAGTAACCAGGCGACTGCCTTAACTTCCCACCCAGTAGCACCGGCAGGCATCAGATCAGATGGCCAACTGTTCATGAAGTTAAGCGGTTAAGCGCTTACAAGTGAACGAAGGACGTACTGCAGAATTCCACCATGGCGGAAATAATCAGCTTCTCCTGGGGTATCGATTCGCAACACAGCCAAGAATTTGACGACTTTTCCGTCTTCGGCGCGAGCTGTGACCGTAACAGTTTTTGGTGTTACGCCATTGTTCAATTCCACAATTCCAGTCACATCGAAAGTTTCGGTGCCAGTTAAGCCAAGCGAATCAGCAGACTCCCCTGCTGGGTACTGCAGAGGTAACACTCCCATACCAATCAAGTTAGAGCGATGAATTCGTTCATAAGATTCTGCGATCACGACTCGAACTCCAAGCAGCGCGGTGCCCTTTGCGGCCCAGTCTCGAGATGAGCCCGATCCATATTCCTTGCCAGCAAGAATTACCATCGGCACATTCTTTGCCGCAGCATTTACTGAAGCTTCATAAATCGAAGTTTGTGGCGCGTCATCTAATGTGAAGTCGCGCGTAAATCCGCCTTCGACATCATCAAGGAGTTGGTTACGCAGCCGGATGTTTGCAAAAGTTCCGCGAATCATCACTTCATGATTTCCCCGACGTGATCCATAGGAGTTAAAGTCTGCTCTGGCAACGCCATTTTCTCTTAAGTACTTACCCGCTGGACTGTCTTCGCGAATTGAACCTGCAGGAGAAATATGATCAGTCGTAACTGAGTCACCTAACTTTGCAAGTACTCGCGCGCCAAAGACATCGGTGACAGGTACCGGGTTAGCTGGCATGTCTTCAAAATATGGCGGCCGCCTGACGTAAGTGCTTTTTGGATCCCAGGCGAAAGTTGCTCCGGTTGGAGTATCAAGATTTTGCCAACGCGCATCCCCAGCAAAGACATCCTTGTAGCGAGAAGTAAACATCTGCGCATCAATTGAGGAGTCAATTACATCTGCAATTTCTTGTGAAGTTGGCCAAATGTCCTTCAAGTAAACCGGATTGCCATTTTTATCATCACCGAGGGAATCATTTTGGATGTCAATTGCCATCGAACCTGCAATCGCGTACGCAACCACAAGTGGTGGCGACGCCAAATAATTCATTTTTACATCTGGATTGATTCGACCCTCAAAGTTTCGATTTCCGGAAAGTACGGCTACTGCGGCTAAATTATTTTCCGCAATGACTGAGCTAATTTCTGGCGCAATTGGACCCGAATTACCAATACAAGTTGTGCAGCCATAGCCAACGAGATTAAAACCAAGCGCATCCAAATACTTAGTCAGCCCTGATTTGTTGTAGTAATCAGTAACTACTTGTGACCCAGGTGCCAAAGTAGTTTTAACCCAAGGCTTACTAACTAGACCCTTTTCCACTGCTTTCTTAGCAAGTAACCCAGCAGCCATCATCACTGATGGGTTTGAAGTATTTGTACAGGAAGTTATCGCCGCAATAACTACTGCGCCGTTTCCAACCTCAAAGGATTCTTTACCCATAGTCACTGCGCCGGTTTTGTTTCGATCTTTAGTGAACGTCGCTACTGCTGTTTCAAAAGATGTTGCTGCATCTGCAAGAGGGACTCGATCTTGTGGTCGCTTTGGTCCAGCTATCGAAGGGCGAACTTCGCCTAAATCAAGTTCGATGTATTCCGAATATGTTGGCTCAAGTGCCACATCGTGCCACAGACCTTGGGCTTGGGTGTAAGCCTTGATTAATGCAATTTGAGATTCTGGTCGACCAGTTAGCCGCAGGTAATTAAGAGTTTCCTCATCAATTGGGAAAATTGCGGCAGTCGATCCATATTCTGGACTCATGTTTCCGATCGTTGCGCGATTGGCCAGCGAAACTGCAGTAACACCCTCACCATAGAACTCCACAAATTTTCCAACCACGCCGTGCTTGCGCAACATTTCGGTAATTGTTAGCACTAAGTCCGTGGCAGTAGTGCCCGGCTGCATTTGTCCAAACAATTTAAAGCCAACTACTCGTGGAATCAACATCGAAACTGGTTGCCCGAGCATTGCGGCTTCAGCTTCAATGCCTCCTACTCCCCAACCAAGTACACCAAGGCCATTGACCATAGTTGTGTGTGAATCAGTACCAACACAACTATCTGGATAAGCCAGCCCATCTCGAACCATTACTACGCGCGCTAACGCTTCAATATTTACTTGATGAACAATTCCCGTGCCAGGTGGCACAACTTTAAAATCTGTGAAGGCGTCCTGACCCCAGCGCAAGAACTTGTAGCGCTCATTATTTCTTTCATACTCAAGTTCAACGTTTTTATCGGCAGCTGCAGAGTCCCCAAAGAAATCTGCAATTACCGAATGGTCAATTACAAGTTCGGCAGGTGCTAGCGGATTGATCTGATTTGGATCCCCACCAAGTTCGGTAACGGCTTCTCGCATTGTGGCCAGATCAACTATGCAGGGAACTCCAGTGAAATCCTGCATGATCACGCGGGCTGGAGTGAATTGAATTTCATCAGTTGGCTCAGCTTGAGAATCCCAATTAGCCAAAGTTTCAATCTGCGCAGCAGTCACATTTGCGCCATCTTCAGTTCGTAACAAATTCTCCAGCAAAACTTTATGAGTGAAAGGCAGCAGCTTTGCGTGCGGCAACGCATCCAGCCGAAAAATCGTGTAATTCTTACCAGCCACAGTTAGTTCGGATTTGGCGTTGAAGGAATTAAGGCTGCTCACGAGACTCCTAAAGTATCTTGATGTCAAGATAAATTATACGCCTGAACACTGGGATTTTCTACCTCAGGTGATCAAAATCTTTCAAAAAGCGCAATGCATTCCACATGGCCAGTCATTGGGAAGGCATCTAAGCCAACAAGTTGCGTCATAGTCCAGCCAGCATCGGCCAAGTACTTTGCATCTCTTCCCAGTGCGCTTGGTTCGCAAGCCACGTAGACAACCGCGCGCTTGGTAATGCGATCGATTTCCGTAATTACTTCAAGGCCCGCACCGGCGCGAGGTGGATCCAAAATTACAACTTCAAAATCTTCAGCTATTTGAGTTATCCACTTCCTCACATCTGCCGTAATCAAATCCAGTTGTGGCAAATCACTACACGAGCGACGGGCATCGCGCATGGAGTCAATAACTGATTCAACTGCAACGACTTCACCACTTTCCCGAACATCGGCTCCCAAACTGGCGGCAAATAATCCGGCGCCAGCGTAAAGGTCTAGTGCTTTATCTCCGGCTTTTAAATTCGCAAAGCGACGAACCGTTTGCACAAAAACTTCTGGAGCATCTTTATGGACTTGCCAAAACGAACCGGCATGAATTCGCCAACTACGATCCCCAACTGTTTCATCCAGCCATGGACCACCGCGTTGATCAACTACTACGTGCTGACCAGAGGAACTCTGCGCGGTACTTATGTCGCCAGTTCCCAGATGCACTTTGGCTTGCGCCAAGGCGACAGAGCCTTCAACAGCAATTAAGCAATCCTCGATTTCAATTACGGTATGTGATCGAGTCATCTTCAACCCCACCGAAACACCGCCAATGCGAGAGTAACGATTTCGAGTGCGCCAACGTAATCCAGTTTCTTGCGGCGAAAGAGCTACTACCGCAAATTCCGCAAGGGGTTTTCCATTGACATGGGTGATTCCACCTAAGTGTGCAAGTTGTTCGCGCACAACTTCACTCTTTAACTCTCGCTGATGGGACAAGCTAACGTGTTGCCAGTCACAACCACCACAAGTTCCCGCGTAACTGCATGGCGCCGGAGTTCGATGCTCGCTGGCAGTAACAACCTCCACCACATCTGCACGTAAAAATTTCTTGCTGATGTCAGTGATTTCCGCGCGCACAACTTCACCTGGAATACCATGACGCAGGAACACAACTTGCCCATTATGGCGTGCAATACAAAAACCACCATTGGCAACTTTGTCTACTGTTAATTCAACAACGTCACCAATTCGGGTTTCTTGAGTCTCTGTCACGAGTTTTCACCCGAAAGCAATTTGTCTTTTGTTAACAATCGATATGTGAGGAATATTGCAAGTGCGAATAATGGATATCCCAAAAGAATCTTTAACGTACCTAACGCAGCAGTCTGGCCCAAAAAATATAGAGGCAACATGATTGCAACACGAATTCCAAACATCAAAGTCCACAACCAAGTGATCGTGCTAAATAATTTGTGCTTCTTGGTGTCCTTTACCCACGACATATCATTGCCGCGCATGGCTTCCAGTACATAACCAAGCAGTGGCCGTTTCGCGAGAATACTTACTAAGCAAGCGGCTGTATAAGCGGCATTTGTCAGAATCCCTGGCAGGAAAAAATTATCCGCATTCCCAGTACGGCGTGCGAGAAATGCCGCAATCGCTATTCCAAACAGGCCAGCTAGTACCTGTTGCAGCGACTGCTTTCGGGCAAGTCGCAGTACCGCCAAAATCGCAGCTGTGCCGAGCGCCGCGTAAAGAGTGACTTGTAAATTTCGGTCAGTAGCAAGATAGGCAATGGTGAAAACCAGGAATGGTAGGCCAGAATCAACTATGCCAGCCCAGCCACCGAGTGCCTTAGCGAGTAATTCAGAGTCATCTTTGATCTCATGAACAATGCCTTCGTCATTGGAATCTTGCTTCGCATCACTCATGGCGTGTTCCGACTGTAATTCACATACTTACTTTAACCACTTTCGAGCACTGAAGTTTGACCGCTCAATTACAGCGAAATGTGCACGTGTCCGTATTTCGCCTGATCTTGTGCAGGATCTTCGGTAGCAGGCGCTGAATTTGAATTCGGACTGCGCAACCAAAGTCGCTCACCTGGGGCTTGCGGTTCACTTCCTCGATGAACAACAATCTGGGCAATAACATCGTCAATTTCACAAGGGACTTGAGTGTTTGCGATAGCGCCATCACCACTTATTACAACTCTTAAGAACCAACGTGATCCACGAATTCCCACAAACCGAACGGGTTGCACGTGCGCATTGCCGTCTAGATCAACAGTTGGCATAACAGTGCGAACTTCCGTGCCAAAGCGACCCTCAACTATTTGGCAATCCACATCCTGTTCGCGCAATCCGGCTGCGATCGCATTGCGCATTTCGCCCCAGAGATCTTCGTTGGTTGCGGCCGCGAAAACTTGAACTTCTGCTATCGACATATCTATGTGTAGCGAAACAGATTTTCCAATTCCAGCACGAACATCCAAATCAAGATGAACTTCTAGGCCGGGAACATTTGGTAATAACAACGAACCTAAATCGAGCATATCGCTGGTGTCGGGCGCACTTGAACTATCGAAGGGACCCTGGGTCATGTGGCAACTCCAGTTGAACCAAAACCCTGTTCATTTCGTGGCGTAGGTTCAAGCTGCGTGACTTGCACGAATTGCGCAGTAGTAACTTCTTGAATAACTAACTGGGCAATTCGACTCCCAGCCGGCAATCGCACAGTTTCATGTTTATCCAAATTGATCAAACAAATTTTTAGTTCACCGCGATATCCCGAGTCAATAGTTCCTGGGGTATTTACAATTCCTATTCCATTCTTAAAAGCGAGTCCAGATCTTGGATGAACAAGGCCGACATAACCTGCGGGTAAGGCAATCGCAAGTCCTGTTGCAACTAACACTCGTTCACCAGGTGCCAAAGTAACGTCTTCAACGCAGACTAAGTCAGCACCCGCGTCACCGTGGTGGGCATATACCGGTGGGGTCGCTAGTTCGTGAAGCAAAACAAATTCGATTTGGAGTTTGCTCATGGGGCAATGTCTAGCAATGTTGAATTCATGTCGGTAATTCCTCGGTGCCTATCAAAATGTTCTTGTGGCACCTGCATATAAAGCGAACCAGCCTCCACAGCTAGGGGGCCATCTGGTGCGTCCAAGCGGCCTTCTGCAGTTGACCAAATTTTGCGTCCCAGCACTGCCTGCATGGTTGCTTCAATAAAAACTTTAGTTCCAACTGGCACGGGAAGTCGATATGAAACTTCCAAATGCGCAGTAACCGCTGGAGATCTGATTAACCAATTAGTAGCTCCAAGCGATTCATCAAAGGCCAGGGACAAAATCCCACCGTGGGCAATACCTGGCGCGCCTTGATGATGTTGAGTAACCTCAAAAACCGCCCGCGTTGTCATTCCAGCGCCGGCTTCGATTTGGATGTGAAGCCCCGTTGGGTGGTCTACGCCGCAACCAAAACAATTTCGGTAATGACTTGCGATCGTCTCACCAGGCTTTGGTGCATCGACATGCCGCTGCGGTGGATTCGCATCTTGCGGAATCATCAGCGGGTGAACTGCGCGACCAATTCGTTCCATGATCACTAGAGTATCGTTATTGATTAATAGCACTTAACGCACTTGCCAGAAAAGAAATGTGAGATTTATTTATGCCTAGCGAAGGAACTTCGGGTGAGCACGTGGTTTACACCGAGCGTCTTTGGCATTCGGCCGGCATGTGGTTCGTTGCACTGGTTATGACAGTGTCTTTAGGTATTGCTTATGGCAGCGCTTATGGTATTAATTTAGGCTTAATTGTTGGCGTTGTTGCTAGCACTGCGGCAATTTTTGGACTGCTGAAAAATACCCCGACGATACGCATCGATGAATTAAATTTTCAAGTGGGCCGAGCTCGGATGCCGCTTAGATACATCGGCAAAGTGCAGATCTTAGATGAGACCCAGTCGCGAAGAGCCCGCTCTACGCACGCACATAAAGATGCATATTTTCAGTTACGCGGTGGCATCAAGCAAACGTTAATAGTGGAGATAACCGATGAAAGTGATCCGCATCCATATTGGCAAATCTCAACTAGAAATCCAGAGGACCTGAGTACGAAATTGTCTGAAGCTAAAAGCAAGAATTAAACTTGCGACTTGCTGAGCTTGCGCTTAGTTATGCGCAATCATTGCAAATTGGTTGACCCTTAACTTCCTTGGCCAAAGTGCTGCGGTGATGCACCAAGAAGCAGCGTGAGCAAGTGAATTCATCTGCTTGCTTAGGGATGACCATTACCGTGATTGATTCATCGGAAAGATCTGCGCCGGGTAGTTCTAGGGACTCGTTGCGATCGGCTTCATCCGCGTCAACACTGGAACTGACTTTGGAGGCATGTTGTGCCTTGAGGTTTTCGAGGCTTTCCTCGTTTTCCTCTTCGTCAGTCTTACGTGGGGCGTCGTAATCTGTTGCCATGTCGAGCTCAAATCTCCTTGCAGCTTCCGGAACAACTGTTTGTGCAGTTGCTATCGTGACGGACTGTACGTCATATGTAAGTGCAGTCCAACACCGCCCCCATGTTAGTCGATACGTCGCATTTCTCCGGGATATCTGCGGGCGTTTTCAACATAAGTTTTGATTGAGTAAGCAATAGTTTCAGGATCAGCCGCACCTGGCTTTATTTTGGCTGGTACTCCAACGGCTAATGCGCCAGCAGGCACGACCATGCCGCCCAATACCACCGCGCCCGCTGCTACTAATGCGCCAGTTTCAACTACTGCGGCGTGAAGTACCAGCGACCCAGAACCAACTAACGCGCCAGATTCGATAGTGCAGCCCTCTAAATGCGCATTGTGACCAACGGTGCATTCATCCCCGACAATCGTTGGTAGTACGGCAGTGCAATGGATTACGGTGCCGTCCTGAATAGAAGTTCGAGCTCCAATGACTATGCGACTTGAATCCCCACGTAACACAGCGCATGGTCCAATGAAGCAAAGATCACCAATGGTTACGTCCCCGATTATCACTGCTTCGGGGTGAACAAAAGCTGTTGCTGAAATTTGTGGAACTTTCGCACCAAACGCATAAATTGCCATGACTATCCTTTACTCTTTTCCAACAGACAGGACTTGCTAATCTTCTAGACCAATAACATCGCTATCCGCGTTATTGGTTTCCAGTATTGCAATTAGATCAGCGTTAATGGCTGGGGTTGTCACGACAATCATGTCGTTACCAACTTTGTTTCCCCACAGTCCACTTGATATCGCCCCCGCTTCGCGCGCAATTAATTCACCCGCTGCGTGATCCCAGTCATTTACGCCACGTTCGTAGTAACCATCTAAAACACCATCAGCAACCAGGCATAGGTCTATCGCGCAGGATCCAAGGCGCCTGATGTCGGCGACCCGCGGCAGAACTTGCGTAAGGACACGCGCTTGACTTTGCCGGCGCGCACTTGCGTAGCCAAACCCAGTTCCGATAACTGCTGAACTCAACTCAGCGCAATTGGATACTTGCAAGATTCGGGCCACACCTTGGGCAATCACCCAAGATCCTAAACCTTGACTTGAGATATACATTTGGTCATAAACCGGAGCATAAATTACCCCTGCGATCGCCTCGCCCGAATTTAAATCTTTAAGTCCAATCGAAACGCACCAATGGGGAATTTGGTGTAGATAGTTCACGGTTCCATCAATTGGGTCAATTACCCACTGCAAACCAGAGGAACCCTTCGAATTAGCGCCCTCTTCACCCAAAATGGCATCATCTGGGCGATGCTTGGTCAACTGCGCCACGATGTAGGCCTCAGCATTTCGATCCATTTGCGTTACGACATCGGTGGCACTTGATTTCGTGTCGATCTCGATGTGTTCGGGACGAGCCAAAAGTAGTTCGCCGGCGCCTTTTGCAATCGACCTGGCCAGCTCCACATATGGATCGCTGGCTACTGAATCAAAAGTCATTTTAAAGTTTTCCTTGCTCGAATTCGCGCTCTTGGCTATTGTCCCTGCCAGCGCGCAAAAAGTCCGACACACCACGCTAATCCCCCGATTTTAATGGCATTTCGAGGAGAATGTATTGCAGTTGTAGCAGAAAAGGTGAGCCATGAAAGATCTAATATTTGTTGGCCGGTCACAAGACAACCTTGCCCTAATTTTCATGGACGAAGACGGTCTGGAATTCACCGTGGATGTAGACGAGCACATAAAACGCAGCATCAACACCAATGACACCGCCACTGTGACCAGAACAGACTCAACTTCGGGCATTTCTCCAAAAGACATTCAAACTCGAATCAGACGCGGGGAAACTGCGCAGGCTATTGCTACTGAAAGTGGGGTTCCTCTCGAGCGAATTGAGCGTTACGCCGGGCCCGTACTTGCCGAACGTTCCTACATGGCAACTCGCGCGGCAGCAACTCTGATTCGTCGCCCCCACGGGGAAGTGATCCTTGGCGAACTAGCAACTGGACAATTAGCTAATCGCGGTATCGATACTTTGACTTTTGTTTGGGATTCCTATCGCCGCGATGATTCGCGCTGGACAGTTTTGCTTTCCTGGAACAGTGGTAGCGGCGGCGGTAGTGCTAGCTGGATTTATGATCCACTGGCTCGAAGTGTGGTGGCACTAGATGATGAAGCGCGCTGGCTTTTTGATGAAGCTGCAAGCGCAGATCAAGCTGGTAAGCGTGTGGAAGAACCTAAGCCACGGTTAGTTGGATTACCCACGGCTGCGCAAGAAGAACTTGAACCACCAGCGTGGGCTGGACCTGGTCATCCAACTATGCCAGTGCCGATGCCCGTTGCCAGCCCAGCGCCAGTGGCTGCCAAACCGGTTGCAGCTGTTGATGACTCGCCATCATGGGATGACATCTTGTTCGGCCATCGCCCGAATGATCAGTAAGTACACGTTCCCAATACTTAGCAAGGAAATTTAATAAACATGGCAAAACCAACTGCGCCCAAACCTGCACACGATGCCGGTCGAATTGTTGACATTGATGTTTCAACTGAAATGCAAGATTCATTTTTGGAATATGCCTATTCGGTAATTTATTCGCGCGCTTTGCCTGATGCTCGAGATGGACTTAAACCAGTGCAACGGCGAATTCTGCACACTATGGCGGCAATGGGACTGCGCTCAGATAAAGGTCACGTTAAAAGCGCTCGAGTTGTTGGCGAAGTTATGGGTAAATTGCATCCCCATGGCGATAGCGCAATTTATGACGCGCTGGTGCGCATGGCGCAATCTTGGTCACTGCGATTGCCATTCGTTGACGGGCATGGAAACTTTGGCTCTCTCGATGAAGGTCCAGCCGCTTATCGCTACACCGAAGCCAGATTGGCAAGCCCAGCGGGCGCCATGGTGGACTCAATTGATGAAGACACCGTGGACTTCACGCCAAATTATGATGGCCGAGAACTAGAACCGACAGTTTTACCCTCGGCAATTCCAAACTTGCTGGTAAATGGAGCTTCTGGAATTGCAGTAGGTATGGCAACTAACATGCCGCCGCATAATCTTCGCGAGGTTGTGGCCGCTGCTTCGCACCTGTTAGCGCACCCCAAAGCAACTTTGGATGAACTGATGAGTTTTGTGCCAGGTCCTGATTTACCAACGGGCGGCATCATTTACGGTCTGGAAGGTATCCGCGAGGCATACCTTGTGGGTAAAGGTAGTTTCAAAATCCGCGCGAAAGTAGACATTGAACAGATCTCGCCGCGACGTCAAGGAATTGTTGTCCGCGAACTCCCCTATCAAGTTGGCCCCGAACGAGTTATCGAAAGAATTAAGGAATTAGTTACCAGTAAGAAATTGCAAGGAATTTCAGATGTCATCGACTTAACAGATTACGAATCTGGCCTGGAACTTGTAATTGAAATCAAAAATGGCTTTAACCCAGAAGCAGTATTAGATCAGCTTTATAAATTAGCTCCGCTGGAGGATTCTTTCCACATTAATAACGTGGCACTTGTAAACGGACAGCCAGTAACTCTAGGCATAAAGCCGTTGCTGCAAGTTTTTATTGATCATCGACTCGAAGTAGTGCGACGTCGTAGCGAATTCAGGCGGCTGCGCGCCTCAGATCGCTTGCATCTTGTGGACGGATTACTTGTCGCAATTTTGGACATTGACGAGGTGATCGCAGTGATTCGCGGTAGTGATGACACTGCTGCTGCGCGCGAACGGTTGATGAGTGTTTTTGATTTAAGTGAAATCCAAACTAATTACATTTTGGAAATGCCGCTTCGTCGCCTTACGAAATTCTCACGGTTAGAACTTGAGAAAGAACAAGATGAATTGCGAAACATAATTAATGATTTAACTGACATTCTGGAAAATGATAAGCGCCTGCGAAAAGTTGTCGGACAAGAGTTAACAGATGTTGCCAATAAATACGGTGATGACAGACGCTCAGTTCTGCTAGGTGATGGCGAAATTGTTTCCGCAGCTCTCCCAGTTTCACTTGAAGTTAGCGATGATCCATGTTTTGTGTTGATGTCAGCAACGGGACTACTTGCCCGCACCACAGATGACATACCACTTGAGTTCGGAAAGAAACGAACTAGCCACGACACGATCAAATCCCTAGTGCGAACAACTGCGCGCGGTGATGTTGGCATTGTTACCAGCTTTGGCAGAGTCATCCGGCAATCAGTTGTTGGTCTGCCAGCACTTGCACCCGGCGCCGCTTTGGCTATAGCTGGTGGCGGAGCGCTTAAAGAGTTCATAACCCTTGCAAAGGGCGAACTGCCTCTGGCTTTAATGGCACTTGATAAGCCAGAATCATCGCTTTTCTTAACTACTGCATTTGGCACGGTAAAGCGCGTCATAAATGACGTACCGGGATCAGCTGGCGACTGGAACATCATCCGCCTTGAAGAAGGTGACTCGTTAGTTGGCGCGATTCAATGCGAAGACGAAAGTGGCGAAGTCGTGCTGATCACAAGCGATGCGCAACTTCTGCATTTTGATGCCTCGTTAGTTCGAGCAACTGGGCGTCCAGCAGCTGGTGTCGTTGGCATTCGCCTTTATGAAGGTGCGGAAGTTATTTTTGGTTCCGTCGTTGATGCGCATGAGGAATGTCTCGTTGCCACAGTTGGCGGGGAAGCCGGCGCACTTCCTGGCACTGCAGCGCACACTATGAAGTTAACTTTGTTAACAGAGTTCCCTGGTAAGGGTCGAGCAACTAGTGGTGTGCGATGTCACAAGTTCCTATCTAGCGAAGATGTTTTGGTAACCGCAACTGCTGGCAATGGTCCAATCCACGCCTGTGGATCAACGGGAGCTGCTGTGGAAGTACCAAATAATTTTGGCAAGCGAGATAGCACTGGCACCAAGTTAACTAAGCCAGTTGCTGCCGTTTGCGCAGCGCCATGAAGTTTTTCCCGCTGAGCAAAGCAAGTTTGCTCATTGCTCTTGCCTTGGTGTTTTTGCTCATTGCCCAACCTGCCCAAGCAGCTAAATCTTCGGTTTCCATGACTGCCATACCCGCATCACTGGTTGCCGGGCAAAGCGTGAAAGTTTCTGGAAAGACCACTGGCGGCCTAAAAGGTGCCAAAGTTAAAGTCCAAATCAAAACTGGTAAGTCTTGGAAAACGGTTAAAACCGTAACTTCTAAGAAAAGCACCGGTGCTTGGTCGGCAACATTTAAGGCACCTAAAGCAACTGCAAAAATGTCAGTTCGCGCGGTGTCTGGATCAAAGATTTCTAAAGTTCAGGCCGCGCCGGTGTTAGCGATCGTCAATGCGCTTCCAGTAGGTCCAGGCAATCGACTCCTGGGTCTTGACATGTCTCGCTGGCAAAGCGGAAGCCAACCCATTGATTTCACTCGTATGGCAGCAGCTGGCGTGTCCTTTGCGTTCATTAAAGGCTCTGATGGCATGGCAAGTGAAGATGCCTTAGCTGTGCCGCACGTAACAAGTTGGGCGCCCAGCGCAAAAGCAGCAGGAATCTTGGTGGGCTACTATCACCGCGCCCGATTACCTGTGACCAGCGATAGCAACGCCATCATTGCCGATGCCCAGGCGCAGGCAGCGCAGGCTGCTGCTCGATTAGCTTCACTTGGCGGTTATGACGGGCGAACTCTCCCCTATGTCCTAGACATGGAAACTGTTGATGTAGCTATCTCTAAAGAATTAGTTACGCTTTGGACTTTTACTTGGTTAGATGCCATGCAGGCGGCAACTGGGCGAGCTCCAATTATGTATTCTTATCGAAATTTTTTAGCGAATCGCTATTCAACCGATCCAGATACAGTTACTAAATTCCGAAATTATCATTTGTGGCTTGCCCAACCAGGCAATCCAGCAGATCCCGCAGTTCAAGTTGGCCAAGGATTAAATGGCGCACCATGTTATGTAACGCCTTGGAAGCAATCGGATTGCAGTTACCTATGGACTATTTGGCAATACACATCAACTGGAGACCGAGAAACTTACGGCATCCCTTGGCAACCCTCTGCCGGTGATTGTCCCAGCGACGTCACGCTTTGTTACGCCGGTAAAGGCTCAGGTCGAGGCCATCTTGACCTAAATGTATTTAATGGCAGTGCAACCGACTTAAGTGCCTTGGCAAATGGCTCATGGGTTCGAACACCTGGCGAATACCGCTAACGTCTTGGGCACCCAAATTAGATACCAATTCGGCTTGATTAGCCGACCTAATTAGACTTAGTTAAACGTTCGGAAAGGAATGAAATGATCGCTACATATTCATGTGCAAAGTGTGGGATGTCAGTAAATGCAACTTGCGCTAAATGCAACCAACCCTTGGTCAATGACAATTTGACACTTGACGATGGCAATATTGTTCAAATTTCAAGATGTCCAGAGTGCGACGGGAAAATCAAATCCCCTATGTGCTGTGGTACTGATATGAGTTGCAGCGTTTAAGTTTCGTTGCAGTAATTTCGCTACCACCCGTCATTAACCAACTTGGACTAGAATTAGGCCTATGAGCGATGTTCTAGTAATTGGCGCTGGTCCAACTGGGCTATATGCCGCTTACTACGCCGGTTTTCGCGGGTTTACCGTAACTGTCTTAGATGTTTTAACTGAGCCAGGTGGTCAAATTACGGCCATGTACCCAGAAAAAGAAATATTTGATGTGGCTGGATTTCCTGCTGTTAGAGGTCGCGATTTAGTGGCTGGCTTAATGCAGCAAGCGGGCGCATATAACCCCACTTTTATTCTTGGCGAGCGCGCTGAGGAGTTGGAAACTAGCGAAACTGGGCCAGTTCGAGTTGTTACCGACAAAGGCACCGTAATTGAAGCCAAAGTTGCAATCATTACCGGTGGCATCGGATCCTTCACGCCACGAGAGCTTCCGGCCGGAAACGAATACGTCGGCAAGGGTCTGGTTTATTTCGTACCTAAATTAGATGTGCATGCTGGCAAAGATGTCGTGATCATAGGTGGCGGTGATTCGGCATTTGATTGGGCTTACTCACTTGCCCCAATTGCAAAGTCTGTGACCTTAGTTCATCGCCGCGACACTTTCCGGGCGCATGCTGGCACCGTTGATCAAGTTCGCGCTATGGGTGTGGAGTTAATAACAAACTCTGAAGTCACGGCAGTCTCTGGCGAGAATTGGGTTGAGTCTGTAACTATCGCGAACAAAGAAGGCGAATCCCGTACTTTGCCGGCGCAAACTTTGGTAGCAGCCCTGGGTTTCATTGCCAACATTGGCCCAATAGCAAACTGGGGAATAGATCTAGAGAAGCGCCGTATCTTGGTTGACACCACAATGAAGACTAACTTGCCACGAGTTTATTCAGCGGGCGACATTACAACTTATGTTGGAAAAGTTCCACTAATTTCAGTCGGTTTCGGCGAGGCAGGATCTGCGGTTAACAACTCAGTTCCTTACATCGATGCAAGCCAAGGCGTCTTCCCAGGACATTCCAGCGGTGGCGGCGGTGAGTGAGCAAATGCCAAACCAACCGTTTCCAGCAAATGAATTCGCCGATGTCTTAGCCGCTAATGCAAAATATGAAACTGGATTTGAAAATCAGCATCTAACTGGTACTGCAGCTAAAGGTCTAGCAATCATTACTTGCATGGATTCGCGCATCAGTCCCCTAGCCATAGTTGGAATGTCCCCAGGTGATGTGAAAATCCTACGTAACGCTGGCGCGCGCGTCACTGATGACGTGTTGCGAACCCTAGTTTTGGCAACATTTCTACTTGGGGTAAATCGTGTTCTAGTTATGCCCCACACTGATTGCCGGATGGCAAGTGCCACAGAATCCGAAATTCACGATCTAATTCTCAAAGACCATGACGTAGACACCCGCAGCGTTGAATTTCGAACCGTCACTGATCAGGCAGATGCTTTATTGACTGACGTTATGCGAATCCGCACTTACCCACTTATGGCCAGCGGGGTTACAGTTGCTGGCGCGATCTTTGACGTACATACCGGCAAACTCAAGACTTTCGACTACTAGTTAGGAAGCTAATGCCCTTTATAACTGTCCAAATCATTGAAGGTCGCAGTGTTGAACAAAAGCATGCGCTTATCAAAGAGATTTCTGAAGCTGCAATACGCGTTCTTGGCGCTGACCCAGATAACGTTCGTATCGTTATTAACGAAGTTACTGCTGATGACTGGGGTGTTGGCGGGGTACCCGTAGCAATTAGCCGGGCAAATCCAAAAAATTCTTAAACGTCGATTTTTGATCGATCCAAGCTTGCGGCGCCTTCGATAATAAAGTCCTTGCGCGGGGCTACTTCACTTCCCATCAACAATTCAAAAACATTCTCTGCTGACTTTGCATCGCTCACGGTAATTCGGCGCAGCGTTCGCTTTGCCGGGTCCATTGTAGTTTCGCGCAATTGCACCGCGTCCATTTCGCCCAAACCTTTGTAACGCTGAATTGGCTCTTTCCAGCGACGCCCCGTCTTAGTTAGCTCTTTAACTGTGGCGGTCATTTCGGCATCGCTGTAGGTGTAGATGACTTCGCCAGGTTTTTTAGCAGCGCCAATAACTTCAATTCGGTGAAGTGGCGGCACTGCGGCGTAAACTCTGCCGGCTTCAAGTAACGGAGTTAAATACCTTTGAAACAAAGTCAGCAAAAGTGTTCTGATGTGTGCGCCGTCAACGTCGGCATCGGCCAAGATAATGATCTTGTTGTAGCGAACTGCGTCCATTTCAAAAGATCTGCCCGAGCCAGCGCCGATAACCTGCAGGATTGAGGCACACTCATTGTTTTTGAGCATGTCAGCCAGGGAAGCTTTTTGCACATTGAGAATTTTTCCACGAATCGGAAGCAGCGCCTGGAACTCACTATTTCGCGCAGATTTAGCCGTGCCAAGTGCGCTGTCACCTTCCACAATAAACAACTCAGTTCGTTCGTTGTCTTCACTTCGGCAGTCCTTTAACTTAGCTGGCAAAGTCGAAGATTCAAGCGCGGTCTTTCGGCGCTGGGTATCACGATGATGGCGCGCAGCAAGGCGTGCACGCGAAGCATTTGCGATTTTTTCCAGCACGATTCGCGCTGCTGGTTTTGCCCCGCGTGGTGGATTAGTAAACCAATTTGAGAGTTCAGCGCTCACAACGGCGCTTACAATTTTTGCCGCAGCCGGTGTTCCCAAAATCTCCTTTGTTTGACCTTCAAATTGCGGTTCAGCTAGGCGTACCGTGACAACTGCAGTCATCCCCTCTTGCACATCTTCTTTAGTTATTGAGTCCTCACCAGCCTTTAGCAGTCGCTGCGCTTTAAGTTGTTCGTTAACAGTCTTTACGATTGCCCGGTCAAAGCCAGTGACGTGTGTGCCGCCTTTTGGCGTTGAAATTATGTTCACATACGACTGCAATTGCGAGTCGTAGGTATTGTTCCAAAGCAGCGCGATGTCCACGCCAAGCTCGCGCTCAACATTTTGCGGCGTCATGTGTCCTTGGGCATCGAGCACTGGGACAGTTTCATGAAATTTACCGCTGCCCTTCAGTCGAATCACTGGTGATACGGACTCACCTTCGGAGAGGAACTCGCAAAATTCCGAAATCCCACCGACGTGCACGAACTCGCAAGTTTGTTCGGACTTTAGGCGCTTGTCAGTGACGACAATTTTTAAGCCATTTACTAAATATGAAGTCTGTCTGGCACGCGCGTGAATTTCTGCTAAATCAAATGCCGCGTCCGGTGTGAAAATTTGCGTATCAGCCCAAAACTTAATCCGGGTTCCCGTCGCAGTCTTTTTTGCTGGTTTCCCAGACTTCTTTAAACCACCTTGTTTAGTGAACTTGCCCGATTCATCATTGCCAACAAAATTTCCAGGTGCCCCGCGGCTAAAAGAAATCACATGCGTTGCCCCGGCGCGATCCACTTCAACGTTTAGTCGACTTGAAAGCGCGTTAACTACTGAGGCTCCAACACCGTGCAGGCCACCGGAGGCCGTATAGGAACCGCCGCCAAACTTTCCGCCCGCGTGCAACTTGGTCATAACGACCTCTACGCCAGTTAGTTTGGTTTTGGGCTCTACGTCCACTGGAATACCACGACCATTGTCATGTACTTCAGCGACTTGATCAGAGTGCAGCGTGACTTCAATTAGGGTGCAGTGGCCACCTAAAGCTTCGTCAACTGAGTTGTCAATGATTTCCCAGAGGCAGTGCATCAAGCCGCGCGAGTCAGTGGAACCGATATACATTCCAGGGCGCTTACGAACAGCGTCTAGACCTTCTAAGACCGATAAGTTTGCTGCGTTGTAATCACCAGGAGAAACTGCGGTCTTTTTTACTACCATAACCCTTTAACAATAGGCATTTGTTGGACGATTGCTGGACTGCCACGCCGCCCAAAATTAACCTTCAAGTTCGTTTGTGAATTGTGATAGATACGCCATTAGTGAAACTACATTTCGCGGCGTGTTAAAGCGCCAACTCTCTGAAATAATTACAGAATAGAGCAATCAATCAAAATGCAAAGTAACTAAGGGCTGGTGAAACAATGACATCAACAATTACTCGTACCCCACTGACCGTCTCAGATCGCTGTGATCGCTGTGGCGCCCAGGCCCTTGTTCGCGTGCACCTAGAAAGCGGCTCTGCTTTACAGTTCTGCAGTCACCATTTCAAAGAACACGAAGTTCGCTTGCGCAGTGTTGCAACCGATGTGCAGGACGAACAGCACCAACTAAAGAACGCTTAATACTTCTAGCGATTCTTAAGTTAAGGCGTAAGTATTTCGTCTCGCTCCGGAACTGCAGCGGGCTGTGGTGGAGTACTCATCGCAACCGCAACGCCATCAAAGCCATACTTACCGGTGGTTTCCACAGGCAGCAATTCAACCCAAGTGCGACCCGTTGGCATAGTAAATGGATTGCCGTTGGTATCGCTTAATTCCATTTGGGAAACAACCGTGGGCTTATTCCATTTAACTTCCACTGCCTTGCCATTTGAAAGCACCCAACCTCTACCGGAGCCCGAGGTCACACTTCGGGGCACGTAGCCACCTGTTGAGCCCTTGTAACCGGCATCGACTTCCCGGATTTCAATGATGACTAAATTATTAGTACCGAACTGAGATCCATCTATGTTGTTGAAGGGATTAGATCCCTCGCTTCGCATCCACAATTTATCGGCTGCGTTCCATTTCCAATTCGGTTTAGCAAGAGTGCTAAAGGCAACCTCAACGGTGTTGACTGTTTTGCCTACTGGTGCTGGTACAACGGCCGCGGTAGCTGATGATGATGGCGCCGGAACGGCTGCTGAAATAGGTGATGGCACGAAGAAACCCGAAGATGGTGTGTCATATTCGGCAACGGCAGAAAACATTTGCTTGGTATCTAGAAACAAGTTATTCGGAGCTGAAACTCCAGGCTTGCGATTCATGCCTGGCGCACCTTCGCGCACCTGGCTCATTGTGGTTGGCAACTCGAGGCCAACATATTTCATTGTTCTTTTGGCTCCGCCAGAAAATGCGAATACATCAGCGATTGGCGCTGCAATTGATACGTCAACGTGGCGCACACTTCGCACTGGACCAACTTCATCTGGAATGTTTGATTGGTAAGCAGCAGCAAAGCGCGTCGCGCCACCCTCGACAAGTTCTTCAAAAATTAAATCTGCGCGATCAAGCCCAGTTTGCGGGCGAACTATTGAATTGTTTTCAATCTTGACAACAAGAATTGGCTTTAATTGCGCGTCATCAGGACCTGGCAGACCAGTTAGCGACCAAATGGCTGGAGAAACTACTGCTCCTGGAGTATCTGATCCGCTGTCAGCGACATCCTCGCTACCACATGAACTTAATGCGAACATGGCTGCTAAGCCAAAAATAAAAATACGTGGAGCAGATTTCATTTTCACCACCAGGAGAAGTGTTAAATATAATTAAAGGGTCACCTAATTTTGGCAAATGCCTGCAAGTTTAGGCGGATCAACACGCAAAACGAACGCTTAATTCCTGCAAATTGTGAGCACTCAATGTCTAATCTAAGTAGTCGCGCAAAACCTGGGAACGCGAAGGGTGACGCAATTTCGACATGGTCTTTGATTCAATTTGTCGAATCCGCTCACGAGTCACGCCATAAACTTTGCCGATTTCATCAAGTGTCTTTGGCTGGCCATCAGTAAGACCAAAGCGCATTTTGACCACACCAGATTCGCGATCTGACAAAGTGTCCAGGACTGAATCAAGTTGTTCTTGCAGCAAAGTAAAGGAAACCGCATCAGCTGGAACGATAGCTTCGGAGTCCTCGATTAAATCGCCGAACTCGCTATCGCCCTCTTCGCCAAGTGGGGTGTGAAGGGAGATCGGTTCGCGACCATACTTTTGAACTTCCACGACTTTTTCTGGAGTCATATCAAGTTCGCGGGCTAATTCTTCTGGTGTTGGTTCGCGGCCTAGATCTTGGAGCATCTGACGCTGCACTCGAGCGAGTTTATTGATGACTTCAACCATGTGAACTGGAATACGAATGGTGCGTGCTTGATCAGCCATGGCTCGGGTAATTGCTTGGCGAATCCACCAAGTTGCATATGTCGAGAACTTGTAACCCTTGGTGTAGTCAAACTTTTCTACGGCGCGAATTAGTCCTAAGTTACCTTCTTGGATCAAGTCCAGGAATAACATGCCACGACCGGTGTAGCGCTTTGCCAGCGAAACTACCAGACGAAGGTTTGCTTCAAGCAGGTGATTCTTGGCGCGCTGACCATCTTCGGCGATCCATTCATAGTCACCTTGGCGGCGATCTTTAAATGGTCCCCGAGTTGCTAATAATTCTTCGGAAAATAATCCAGCTTCAATTCGCTTTGCCAGATCTACTTCTTCTTCCGCATTTAGCAGCGGAACTTTACCGATTTGCTTGAGGTAATCCTTAACTGGGTCAGCGGTAGCTCCCGCTGTAATTACTTGCTGAACCGGCTCATCGGTGTCATCAACATCAGAAATGATTAAGTGGTCGCTATCAGCAGCAACTACGGGTTCGGCATCTTCATCGTCTGCGATTTCAGCTAAGTCGGCGACGAGTTCAGTCTCAAGATCAACTTCAAGAACTGCAGCAGCGGCTAATTCAACTTCGTCAATAACTATTTCGCCATCTAATTCAATGGCATCCTCTTCACTAACAACACCCTTTAAACCCTTTAAACCCTTTGGCGCCTGGGCAGATTTTTTAGTTGGCTTTTCACTTGACTTGCTAAGTGAAGTAGATTTTTTGGCAGGTGTTGCTGTCTTTTTCGGGGCGGCTTTAGCGACAGATTTTTTAACCGGTGTGGCAGTTTTTTTGGCAGCTGGCTTACCTGGAGCGGCTTTCTTGGCACTTGCTTTTGCAGGTGCCTTCTTAGCTGGCGCGGTAGCTTTCTTTGCAGAAATTTTCTTTGCTGGTGCTGCCTTTTTCGTAACCACTTAAACCTCTTTCAACTTCCAAAATTCAAACTCGTGCAATAACAAGAGCCCTTGTCAAGCAAAAGCTCAACACGGGCGACATCCTTAGGACGCGTCTTAAGTGTACCCCTTGCTGGTGACATCGCAGAATCGAGGTGGATCAGTGGCTAACTAGAACGGTGCGGGCAGACTTCACGGGAACTTGGAGCATTTGTGTTTGCCTAATCACCTCACCAGAAACATCAAATGTGCCCACCCCAGAAACCGTGTAAGTGGCGGTCCAGACCGTAGTGACTTGCGTTTGGTAATCGCCAGACTCCCGAAATTGGTGAGTTATTTGCCGACTTGGATACGGCGCCCCTGGCACACTTTTCCAGACAGCGCTGCCATCCCCCCAGACCCAGCGCCAAGTTGGCCTGGCCGTGATCGTGACGTTGCGACCTGACAACGTAAAACTGGGCGGTGACAAAATGGTGGGCTGCCCAGTCCAAAAAATTGCTGGAATGCTCGTAAGAGTCCCATCTGGTGGGTCAAAACCTGGAACTAGCGCTGGCACATACCGAATCACGTAATCAGCAACGTTAGCTTCCGCTAGCTCCCTAGTTAAGGGCTGCGAGCTGCCCCAGCAGACTGAACCGATTTCACTTACCGTGCTGGGAGTTAAGCCGAAACTTACTCGATATAGCAGTGAGCCAGCCGGGCAAGAAACAACGGCGTGACGACACGGGCTATCTGAATCCTGCATGCAATAAATGGTGTACTTCCAAGTGCAGCCAAGACAACTTGAGACTTGTGACCTGGTTTGCGTAGATCCTGAAAATGAGTCCGGCAAAAGCAAGCCACCAGTGCCGATGTAGGCCGCCATTTGATTGTCGCCGGAGACATCTGAAGTTAAGGCGTTGCTTTGTGGCAGCAGCGAAAACGAAAAGATTATTATTAGCATCACAAATAACCCAGCCGTGCGAATTGACCTGGCAATTGCTCGCTGCATTTCCCACCGCCGGCTTATTTGGAAAACAATTTGACTGAAATCTCCAGCCTACGCACATTGACACTTCGTAGGTTTTTGTAATTGAAGTTGTGGATAATCATGCGGCGCCCTTTAAGCAAGCCTGGAAACTCACAGCCTCAAGGGAAGCCGACCAGATCGATGCCGGCACGTTGTGACGAAGCGCAATGTCGAGCAGTTGGGCAAGTGAGTAACTGGGGTCAGCTTCAAGAGCTTGATTAATCGCAGTTCTAGTTTGATCTGGGAATCCAGCCAGCCAAACTATCCCGCCAAATACTGTGGCAAGTGGTGCGACCCATTGCTTGCCAGCCCGCGCCATTTCGCGCGCAAGATGATCGCAAACCTGTGGTCGAAGCTCGACTTCGTCATGGAGTATGCGCAGTAAGCCATCTCGGGTTCGAATGTCGCAAAGCGCGACACAAAGTTTTGCGTGGTCTGCCCAATTGAAGATTGCAGCATCACTTAATTGACTAAAGACCTGATTTACTAAGTCTTTGCGGGTAGCCACCGCACTCCTGGCGAGAGTTTTGGCGAACTTTTGCGCAGCTTTAGCCAGTGCTTGCTCGCGCAATTCCAGTTGTTCGTCCGTTAATTGCTCAGAATCGGAACTAACCAATGGTTCGGAAACTTTATCTGCTTGCTTAGTAGTTTTTTTCATTTCGCAAGCGTGACCGAACTTGTGGCAATCCATCAGTGCAAATGTTTTGTTGTGTATAGATGGCAGTTGTGGAATTAGCGATTGCAAAATGGCATAAAAGGGCACCCAGGGTTCAGGTGGCTTCCCCTCCGCCATCCCTCTGGGTGCTTACCGAAAATCTAGACAATATAAGTGAGCAAAGTCGGTAATGAGGCTCCCTGCGTGTCGCGCGCGAAACCCTACCCCGGTGCTAATGAGTAACCCCGGTTATGCCAAAGTTTTAACATGCAACTTGATCACGTGGCCTACGCCGTAACCAATGCCGAATTAGCTGACACAGTTCAACGTCTTGGCGCCGAATTAGGTGTTGCATTTATCGACGGTGGCAAGCACCCACGTGCTGGGACACGCAATTTTATTTTGCCTTTGGCTACCGGCCAATACATTGAAATCGTGGCGCCGCTAGAACACCCAGTTGCAGAGACTGTGCCCTTTGGTCAAGCCGTTCGTAACCGCGCTGAAGCCGGTGGTGGCTGGATGGGATGGGCCGTTCGAGTTGATGATATCTCCGCGCTCGAAACTCGAATTGGTCGCTCGGCCGGGCCAGGTCATCGCCAGCGCCCAGGTGGTACTGATCTGACATGGCAGCAAATTGGAGTTATCGACTTAATCGCCGAACCAATTTTGCCTTTCTTTATTAAGTGGGATGACATGAGCGCTCACCCAAGTGTTGGTGGCACATCAGCTGTCAGCATTACTGATTTTACTTTTAATGGCGACCGCAATTCGCTGGCATCATGGCTTGGCGATTCGCCTGAGGCACTGCTTGACGATATCGAATTAACTTGGATTGAAGACGGTGAAATTGGTCTTTGTTCAGTAACGTTCCAAACTTCAAATGGACTTGTTGTAATCGAATAACTTTTCGAAGATTACTTAGCCACGGCTATCTCGGCAAAGAATTAGCGCTAAACCCAGTTCGCGGTTGCGTTACCTCATTTGAAAAATAAGTTAACGGATCATGGTTGCTTAACATCTTGGGCAACATTTGGCTGACTACTCGGGCATCATCTAGCGCAGAGTGGGCGCCAAGTTGGGAAATGCCAAAATTCTCAGCCAAAGTTCCTAACTTGAGGTTTTGGGTTCCAGTTACCGTGGCCCGAGCCAGCCAGTAAGTGCAAAGCCCTGGCATAACCGCAAGATTCAGGCCGGCGTGCTTTGCTTCGGCTGCCACAAAGCTCTCATCGAACTTGGCGTGATGGGCCACAAAAATTGCATTGTCCAAAAGCGCTGCGAATTCATCGAAAAC
>CAMBGF010000002.1 GCA_945866135.1 Bifidobacterium breve | reverse complement strand
TACCAATCGCCGATTCTAAGAAAATAACTGGTGCTACTGCAGAAGTTTCCAGCGCGGTTAATAGCAACAAGTTGTCTGGAAAAGTGTTAGAAATTTGGGACTGGATTGGTAAGTACCAAGAAGTTGCATCTTCCCAAAACTTTCCCATGCACTTCAGCTTGTCGCATGTTGAAAGTAAAGATATCGAATCCTTAAAAGAAATGTGTGTCCGCTATAACTTCGCAATGAATTTTGATTTACGCGTTGGAACTTCATTGTGGCTAGGTGCGCCAGCAGCACTTAGCGTCAGCGGAACTATTTTGGAAATTCATGATCTCGCTAACACATCCCAAGTCGGGTATCAGCAAGTTGCAACTAACGGACATGGCCGCCTAATTGTTGTGAGTGGCGGAACTTCGCATGGTGTCGCACTTGCTGCGCCAACACCAAGATCGAGTTTTCGAAAACGAGGTATTGCAGTTGCAGAAGGATTTACCCAAGCTTTTGGAAAAGTGCGCTCACCATTTAGTGTTCGTGGGCGTAACCTGACATTCGCTGAACCACCTCATATGCATGTTTCACTGCTGTGGGCAAATGATTCATCTGACAAAGTCGGTGACGAATTAGTTTGTAATGTTAGAAATACAACTACAGTTTTTGATCAAGTACTTGGTCTTGATTAATTAGAACTAGAAACTGTTTACTTAACTAAAATTATTATTGTGGTGCCAGCAGGAACAGCAGAATTAGCTACCAGGCTTTGACTCACAACTATTAATGCTGTGGTATTTGCTGGCAGAGTCGTGCCATCACTCATTACAAAATTGCCCATTAAATTGGCGCCAGATAACAGGACGAGTGCTTGGGAGATAGATTTCCCCATCAGATCTGGAACTGCAACTGTGGTTACTACCGGCGCTTCAATTACTGGCTCGCCTGATGGAAGTATGGCTGGGCTGCTCGTTGGGTTTGCGCCATTTTGCGCACCTGTTGGCAAAGGTGCGAAATTCATCACTGGTTTGTCAGCAAGTGCACCTTTCATATATGCAGTAAAAATTCGGGCTGGGTACGAGCCACCAGTTACTTTAGTTAGCCCACCCGTTCCAGCCAGACTCATTGGTTGACCATCGGGTCCGTCTTTTACAAACATCACAGCGGTTGCTAACTCTGGGGTGTAACCCGCAAAGAGCGCTGATTTATTTTCATTTGTCGTTCCAGTTTTTCCAGCAACTGGGCGGCCAAGCGCTTTAGCTGCTTTACCTGTTCCGGATGTCACAACACTTTGTAAGGCGTAGTTCACAGTGTCCGCGATGTCAGTACTAAACGCCTGCACTGGTTTAGGCGAAAGTTTAAAAATCACTTCACCGCTACTTGCGGTGACTGAAACTATATATGAGGGAGAGACTTGTAATCCACGCGAAGCAAATGTGGCATACGCAGCTGCGATGTCAACAACATTTGGGCTGGTCGTACCGAGAGTGAATGCCAGATTTGGTTCCATACCAACTGTGTCAGCTGGGATACCTGCGCGCTTGGCAGCTTCAAAAACTATCTCTCGCCCAACTAAATTCGCTAACTCGACGTAAGCAGAGTTAACGGAATTCTCTGTGGCACTTAGCAAGGTAATTTGTTCGCCATAAGATTTGTCACCGTAGTTAATTACTTCGTAGTTATCTACCATGGTTTTATTCATTCCACTGAATGTTGAAGCGAGGGTTACATTGTTTTCAAGCGCCGCTGCCAAAGTAAATGGTTTGAAAGTTGAGCCAGCCTGTCCAATCATCTGGGTAGCGTTATTAAATTGGTTTACTAAATAATCTGCTCCACCATAAATTGCAACAACTTCACCAGTTTCGGGACGTACTGAGGCGACTCCTATTCGTAGTCCTTCAATATTTTCAGTTGGTCCTTCTTCCAACACCGCTGCAAACAATGCATCTTGGGCAACTTTGTTAAACGTTGTTATGACTCGCAAACCTGACAAATTTATTTGGTCTTCAGTAATTCCAATTTCAAACATAGTTTGCCGCACTTGTTCAATCAGATGTCCTTGTGGACCACCAAAAGTATTTGCGGCTTTGCTAGGCACGATTGTTGGGAACTGCACATTGCTTCTTTCATCTGCAGTAATCCAACCTTGTGTTGCCATGCCATCCAAAACATAATTCCAGCGATTAGTTAAGCGCTCCAGATTATCTTCTGGAGATAACCCATTTGGAGCTTGGATTATGGCTGCTAGCAATGCGGATTCGGAAAGATTTAATTCCACAACATTTTTATCGAAATATTGATTAGCTGCTGTTGCAATTCCATAAGAGCCGCGACCGAAATAAATGGTGTTCAAGTAATCATTAAGTATTTGGTCTTTAGCTACAATCGTTTCGAGTTTTATTGAAAGTACAAGTTCTTTATATTTTCTCGATAACGTTCGCTCTTGCGTTAGATATGCATTCTTTGCATATTGTTGCGTGATGGTTGAGCCACCACCAGCTCCAGATGCGCCAATTAAATTTGTAAAAATTGCGCGTGAGATTCCGCGGATAGAAAACCCACCATGATTATAAAAATCGCGATCTTCGGCCGCCAATATTGCTTGCTGGCTAAGTAACGGAATCTGATCCAGGTTGACCGATACCCGGTTAGCTTCGCCAAGTCGACCAAGTTCAGTGACGCCATCGTCGTAGTAAAGGATCGAAGTTTGGGCAACGGAGATTTCACTTGGCGTTGGGACTGCTGCTGCTCGCACCGAAACGGAAAGTGCCAGAACAGCTAGTCCAAATCCACCCAGCGCTAGTACAAACAATTGCCGAAATGACGGCAAGAGTCGTCGAAGTTTTCGCTTAGGTTTGCGTGATTTATTTGCCACTCATCTATTTCAGCACATCCCTGGGCTCACGCGGTGGAGTACGGGGCGAGCCATCACCTAATACATATGACATGTGTAAGTGATTCCAGCCACATGAGGTGCAAGCTTCCACTACATAAACTCGAAAATGACCGTACTCATAAGCCATTGATTTTAGCTCGGTTGAAGATTTAACTCGGCCCGACAAATAACCTAAGTCATCACCGAAGGTGTAATTAACATGCACTAGTTCACTCTTTGTGCACATTGGGCAGGTACGCTCGGTAGTTTCTCCGTGATTCTTAGCCGCCCTAATTAGATATGGATCTGCGTCACATACCTGCTCGCGTAAAAGTGCATCATGTTTGATCTGCTCTAAAACCGAGCGACGAGCCAGCACGTAGTCCAAAATCTGACGAGGCCTAACTGGGTCTGCGATATCTTCGCCAGGATGGGCGATTGGGTTCGGCGGTTTAGCGCTAACTGAACTAGCGCGAATTCCCGAAATACTTTGGTGGGATCCTGGCCGGCTCATTTGACCACCTTAAACCCATTTAAAGCGCCGATAATCAAGGCAAACTCCAAAGGTTGCCCCAGGTATTGCCATAACCTGTTTGGACTGTATCCTAAAGATGTATCAGTTTGATACATCAAATTTTTCTATTATTTGGGGTTTTTCAGTCATGGCCAAAAGATCTGCTGCGCTAGAGCTGGCAATCCTTGGGGTTTTGGCGCAGACACCGCAGCACGGATATGAACTTCGCAGGCGTTTGATTTCAGTTCTGGGACTTTTTAGCACTATTTCCTATGGCGCGCTTTACCCAACTTTGAAAGATCTTGTGGCCCGTGACTTGTTGGTTGAGCAAGATGAAATTGGCACAGGTAAATACCCGAAACGGACTCGAATTACTTATGCCCTGACTCCTAGTGGAGTTGCGCACTTCAACTCACTAGTTGCTGACAGTGGACCTGGCGCGTGGGATGACGACACTTTTGCAATTCGGATGTCGCTATTTGGGCAAACTGAAGTGAATACCCGAATTCATATTTTGCAAGGCCGGCGCAGCAGATTAGAAGATCGACTAGCTAATTTGCAAACTAATTTATCCAAAGGCCGAGAGCGTTTGGATTCATACACTTTAGAACTTCAACAACATGGCTTAGAAGCACTTGAACGTGAAGTGCGTTGGCTCAATGAACTTATCTCACGCGAACAAACAGGTCGCGCCACAAACAGTGGCGAATCTGGCTCCGCGCAAGGTAACAACAAGTAAGAGGAACGAAAGTAAGAAATATTCACTGACAACTAGGAGGCACACAGTGAGTGAAGTAAGAGTAGCGATTGTTGGCGTAGGTAACTGCGCTTCATCGTTGGTACAAGGCGTTGAGTACTACAAAGACGCCGATCCAAAAGCGCAAGTTCCAGGACTTATGCACGTTCAATTCGGGGACTACCACGTCCGCGATGTGAAGTTCGTTGTTGCATTTGATGTCGATGCCAAGAAAGTTGGTGAAGATCTTTCGTCTGCAATTTTTGCAAGTGAAAACAACACCATCAAATTCTCAGAAGTGCCATTAACAGGTATAACTGTTTTGCGTGGGCATACCTACGACGGTCTAGGTAAGTACTACCGTGACATGGTTGTGGAATCTGATGATGCACCGGTTGATGTCGTGCAAGCTCTTAAGGATGCAAAAGTGGATGTACTCGTTTGCTACTTGCCAGTTGGTTCTGAAGAGGCAGCAAAATTTTACGCTCAGTGCGCAATTGACGCTGGCGCTGGCTTTGTTAATGCACTTCCAGTTTTCATAGCTGGCACCAAGGAATGGGCTGACAAATTCACAGCGGCTGGTGTTCCAATTGTTGGTGATGACATTAAGAGTCAAGTAGGCGCAACAATCACGCACCGAGTGCTTGCCAAACTATTTGAAGATCGCGGTGTGACAGTTGACCGTACCTATCAATTGAACGTTGGCGGCAACATGGACTTCATGAACATGTTGGAACGCGATCGCTTAGAGTCAAAGAAGATTTCTAAAACCCAATCGGTTACCTCGCAATTGCGCGACAAGATTGATCCTCGCAATGTTCACATTGGTCCAAGTGATTACGTGGCTTGGCTAGATGATCGCAAGTGGGCTTTTGTCCGCCTTGAAGGTCGAGCATTTGGTGATGTGCCGCTCAGTTTGGAATACAAACTTGAAGTTTGGGACTCCCCTAACTCAGCTGGTGTAATCATTGATGCGATTCGTGCTTGCAAGATTGCGCTGGATCGCGGTCTTGGTGGACCAATCTTGAGTGCCTCAAGTTACTTTATGAAGAGTCCACCAGTTCAATATGACGATACTAAGTGTCGCCAAGAAGTGGAAGATTTTATTGCGGGTATCTAGTTAGAACTAGAACCTCGATGCTAATTGTTTAGAACGAACAAAAGCAGCCTCCTAACCTGTGGGCCACCAGTTGAACTGGTGGCCCACAGGTTTTTTAATTTGCTAGAGACCGACATTTCTTTGGGTTCGCGGTAGCGTGACTTAAGTGAGAGTGCCCGGCCTTCGCGCTGTTTCCTTTATCCGCCATCCAAATGCGCGGGAGCTACTTGGCGTACGAATCTTTGGCCAAGCTGGCGATGGTTTATTGCAAACGGCGCTTGCCACATTTGTTTTGTTCTCACCCCAGCGAGAGTCAGATCCTCGAAAGATCGCATTAGCTTTTGGAATTCTTCTGCTTCCATATTCAGTAATCGGACCTTTTGTGGGCGTATTAATTGATCGTTGGTCGCGGCGCACTATCTTGCTTCGAGCGAATTTAGTTCGAATCGTAACCATGCTCGCAATTGCGGTTGTGATTACCGGCCATTCGCCAAATTCCTTACTCGCCGTTTTGGTGCTGGTCAGTCTTGGGGTTAATAGATTCGTGCAAGCTTCATTGTCGGCATCATTGCCACACGTTGTTAGGGGTGAGGACTTAGTCCCTGCAAATGCTTTGTTTCCAACGCTTGGAACCACTGCTGCTGCACTGGCTGCTGCGTTTGGAATTGCGACGCAGAGTGTCTTTTCAAACTCAGACACAATTAATGCGAGCTTGGTTGTGCTTGGCGCATTATGCGCAGGTATCGCTGCGCTAATTGCAACGCGAATTAAACCAAAGCATATTCTCGGGCCAGACATTGTTGAATCGGCAATGCGTGACGAACTAAGAAACGCTCTAGCGGGTCTCGTTGCTGGCTTCCAATACATGGCTCGCTCAGGTCGAGTCATAAGCAGCATGTTTGCTGTTGCTTTTCAGCGCTGGGCCTTTGGCGCACTGACGGTCCATGTTCTGTTGCTCTCTCGCAACTCGTGGCACACCAATGCCACAGCAGATCTGGCAGTGCTTGATTTTGGTTTGGTTGCTGGCGCCGCCGCATTGGGCGCCTTCACGGCAGCAATCTTGAGTACTTTCTTATTAAGTGATAAGACCGATGAAACGGTTGGAACAAAGGTAATAAAACCACATCGACAGGTACATTTAATTGCTGCGATGTCAGTTGCAGTGGCTACCAGTGCGGTTGTGACATTTATTGGATATCAAATTGGAACGCTGACAGCTATCTGGATAGCAGCAGCCACTTTAGGTTTTGCTGGGCAATTACTTAAGATAAATGCCGACACCACAATTCAACGCAGTATCGATGATGCCCATCGTGGTCGAGTGTTCTCTATTTTTGACATGATGATAAACGTGGCTTTAGTTATTGGAATAACGACGTACTCGCTGATCGAAGCTGCCAGAGAAAATGTGAACATCGGCGGAAGTTACTCTGTTATTTTGCTCAGCCTGAGTACTGGGTTGTCGCTATTTCTCTTCACTAAATATCGTAAATCTGCGGCTTAAAACTATTTTTGGCTTTTCCACCAAGTTAATAGTTGTTCAATTGCTGCCTCGCGAGTAATTGGACCTTGATCCAGGCGAACTTCAAGTAAGTAGTTATATGCTGCGCCGACAATTGGTCCGGCTGGGACTTGCAAGATTTCCATGATGTCGTTGCCGTCGAGATCTGGACGAATGGAATTGAGTTCCTCTTGTTCGCTTAGCACTGCGATGCGCTGTTCCAAATCATCATATGTTGCAGCCAGTATTGCTGCCCGCCTGGCATTTCTGGTAGTGCAGTCTGCGCGCGTAAGTTTATGCAATCTAACTAGATGCTCTCCCGCGTCTCGGACATACCGGCGAACTGCGGAATCAGTCCATTGACCTTGTCCGTAGCCATGGAAGCGCAGATGCAACTCAGTAAGTTGGCAGACTGCATCCACAATTTCGGTTGGGTAACGCATTGCGATCAAGCGTTTGCGAGCAATTTTTGCGCCAACCACTTCATGGTGGTGAAAGCTCACGCCACCGCCTGCTTCAAATTTCCGAGTTTTTGGTTTACCAATGTCATGAAGTAGTGCTGCTAGTCGTAAAACTAAATCTGGCTGCGATTGCGGTAGATGCGTAGATTCTAAAGTTATGGCTTGTTCTAAAACAATCAAGCTGTGCTCGTAGACATCTTTATGTTTATGGTGTTCATCAATTTCCAACTGCAGCGCCGGCAGTTCTGGGATTAGGTATTCTGAAAGTTTTGTGCCATCGAGAATTTCTAATCCAACAGTAGGAAACTCACCCATAATTAATTTGCTGAATTCGTCGCGGATGCGCTCTGCCGACACGATTTCTATTCGCTGCGCCATGTCAGTAGCGGCAATTAGTAAATCTACAACTGGGGTAAAGCCAAGCTGGCTGGCAAACCTGGCAGCACGCATCATGCGTAGCGGATCATCAGAGAATGAAAGTTCTGGTTCTCGTGGTGTCCGGATCAACTTCTTGGATAAATCACTTACGCCATCAAACAAGTCGACAAATTCAAGCTCTGGTAAGCGAACTGCAAGCGCATTGATTGTGAAGTCGCGTCGAAGTAAATCTGCTTCAAGTGTGGTCCCGAAAGATACTTCTGGCTTTCGACTTTCATCTCGATAAATCTCGCAGCGATACGTTGTTATTTCCGCTTTAAAATCATTTCGCCGCACACCTACTGTGCCAAAAGCAATTCCAACATCCCAGATCGTGTCTGCCCAAGACTTCACAATGTCATTAATTTGCTGCGGAGTTGCGTTCGTTGTGAAATCTAAATCGGTGATTGGTCTAGCAAGAATTAAATCTCGAACTGACCCGCCCACTAACGCCAACTCAAATCCGGCAGATTTAAATGCAGTTGCCAATTCCATGACATCGGGCATCGCACGCGCAGCCGAGGTAACCACACCTGCTGCAACGCTATGCGGGGACAAAGTATTCATGACTGCACCTAGCCTAGATGTAGTCCCGAATAGGGCGTTAGTTATGGGTATTCTGAGGTAGTGACCCAGTTGCAACTTCGACGTCAGCGCGCGTTGCCGACAATTATTGCCACTTTGTTTGCAATAACATCCCTTGGACTGAGCGCTACTTCGGCAAGTGCTGCGCCCAATGATCCAATTGAGTTCTCAAGTTATGTGATCACCCCGATTCAAACCCAAGTTCTGCCCGCACCTCCTGAGCACTTAGTTACCTTGCGGGGAACATATAAAAACACTTCTGACACATACATATCTGTATTAAATTTAGATCTGGCAACTTTTGGACCAATTACTACCCGAACCCAACTTGGGGAATTGCTAAGAGAGCCCGCTAGTTTCAATGACCAGGCCGTAACCATAACCGGAGTCTCTGCCCGATTACGCAATCTAGCTCCTGGCGTCACAAAAACTTGGCAAGTAACATTTCGCGGTGAGCAAGTACTGGGGGCTGATGCCTCAGGGGTTTTTGCAATTGGGCTAGCACCACAAACGAGCGAGTATGGGCCAAGTGCTGCAATTGCGATTCCGTGGTTTTTCAACTCGGTAGTACAGCCAACAAAAGTAGTTTTGGCGGTTCCGTTAACGACACTTAGTACAAATTTGGCAAACGGTGAATCTTCTGATGCCAATACAGATTTAAATGAAGCCGATAGATTATCTGCGTTATTGCGAAGCCAAGGAAATACCACAGTTTCTTGGTTGGTAGATTCAGCAATTTCTACTTGGGCAAATAACTTGGTAACTAATACTGATACGGCCAGCGCAAAAGAGTTGGTCGCTGCGCTAGCTACTTTGCCGGTCGGCGCCCCAGCACTTCCTTACGGTCATGCTGATCTTTCGGCATTGGTGCGAGCCGGTAAGCAAACTGAAGTTGGCGAGATCATCACTCGAACTGTGCAGAACAGTGCCGGTGCTCCGATTTTCTACACCCCTATAAGTGGCGAATCCGATCGCCCTACAACTGCCCTGCTAAATCAGCTAAGTATCAAATCCATTGTTTCCAATCAATCAATTCATGACAACGAACGCGAAACTACAACTGCCTCAGTAACTTCTTCTTCTAATCAAGTTCTGGTATTTGATGTTGCAGCATCTAATTGTTTAAAAGACATGGAAAGTAATGAAAGTAGTTTTTTCCGTGCAACGACATGCATCAAGGCTGAAATAGGAATGATAACTGCTGAGTCACCACAAAGTGCTCGCTCAATTATTGTTTTAGCGCCACCCAATTGGAAGATTTCCAGTCTTGGATTAACTGAATTACTTTTACAGCTAAGTAACCACAATTGGATGCAGCTGGCCCCATTGCAAGAAATCGCTGCGCAGGAAGCTACTGAAAGTTTTATTGCGCTCAATAAAGTTAACTCACGAAGCTTTAGTCGCACCTTACTTCGACTTTCTAACGAAGTGAAAATGAATACCGATAGTGTTTCTGCGCTGTACAACGATCCAGATTTGGCAGCAAGTTTTACAACTGCGCGATTACTTGGTTACTCTGACCTTTGGCCATCTAATGCGCAGGCTAGTTTGTATCTCGAGCAAAACTCAAAATTACTAAATGAGTATCTTGACGCAATTGCGTTAGAAGCTTCCGAGCAGATCACTACGCCGCAAGCAAGTTCGCAAATTCCAATAACCATTGTGAACGCTAGCGATCGCGATGTTTCAGTAAGTCTGGAACTTACCAGCTCAGCAGCCTCACGGTTTTCGGCGCAACCCTCTGGTTTAGTACAAGTTGCGCCCGGTCAACGAGTTACGGTGCCAGTCTCCATAACGCTCATTGGTGCTGGCATAGTCACGGTGCGAGCTCAACTAATCGCGCCAAATGGCGAGCGGTTTGGTGCGGGTAAAGAAATCCAAATCTCTTCGGCGGCTTATAGTCAGTTCGCCCGTACTCTGGTGTTAGGTGCTTTTGGGCTATTACTTGCACTTGCGCTGAGCAATTTTGTTAAGCGGCGCAAGGAAACTCGCCTCGCTAAAGCTAACCAATTAAGTACTGAATAGGCGGTAGTTAAGCAGGTGTCATCCTTTTTGGGTCAAACTTCTGGCATGGCTGCTGGAACTCTGGCAAGTCGTCTTACTGGGGTAATCCGCGACATTGCCTTGGTGGCCGCTATTGGAACCGGAATCTTTTCTGATACTTACTCAGTCGCTAATAGCATCCCGAACATAATCTACATATTGATTGCTGGTGGTGCGATCAACTCAGTATTCATTCCGGCATTGATTCGTCACATGGAAGATGATGCTGATGACGGAAAACAATTCACTGACCAACTCCTGACCCTAGTTGGCTTAATACTCATCGTGATAGTTGTTCTCACGGTTATTGCTGGTGGTTTGATAATTCATTTATACGCTACGAGTTTATGGACACCCGAGGAATTTGATGTTGCAACTATGTTTGCCCGCTGGTGTCTGCCGCAAATTCTGTTTTACGGTTTATATACTTTAGCTTCGCAGATTCTAAATTCTCGAAACGCATTCGCGTTACCTATGTATGCACCAATAGCTAACAACATTATTGTAATTGGTACTGCACTACTTTTTATTTCTATGATGTCTGGTGTCCCAAATGCGCAAACTATTACAACAGCGCAAATTAATTTATTAGGTTTTGGCACCACACTCGGCGTTATGGCTCAGGCATTAATTTTAATTCCAGCGCTACGAAAAGTTGGCTACCGCTATAAACCAAATTTCACATTCAGAAATGTGGGCAATAGCAAAATTGGAAATCTTGCTAAGTGGACAATTGGTTTTGTTTTAGTAAATCAAGTTACTTTCTTGCTGGTTTCAAATTTGACGACCTTGGCAAACGTTCTGGTGTCCACTGACCCAAACGTCGTTGCAGTTGGTTTTACTTCCTACCAAAAAGCTCAACTTATGATGATGTTGCCACATTCAATCATCACTGTTTCTGTTATTACTGCACTACTTCCACGTTTAAGTAAGCAAGCTCATGACAATAATGACGATGCTTTTGGTAGCGAGCTTTCTGCTTCATTGCGGCTAGTTACTGCCTTAATAATCCCTAGTGCAATTTTTATTTTGGTATCTGGACCATGGCTTGGCGCGCTGTTATATGGATATGGTGCCTCAACTTTTGCGCAAGGAGCAGCTCTCGGTGCGATCGCTTCCATGTTCGCTTTGGGGTTGCCAGCATTCTCGTTATTTTATGTTTTGTTGCGAAGTTACTATGCCCAAGAAAATACCAAAACCCCATTCTTAATCAACTTGGGTTTCAATGGGTTGCACATAGCAATTGGATTTAGTTTGTTTGCCGTGCTGCCTCAACAATACAAAGTTGCCGGGCTAGCTCTCGGTTACTCGATTTCTTACGTTATAACCTGCGCATTTACTTGGTGGCGCGTAGGTAAAACCGTCCCAGCGCTGCGAAACAATGGCCATTTACGCTTACTGATTCGGGTCAGTGTTGCAGGTCTTCTAGCAGCCACAGTCTCTTACTTGTTAGTCCGGTTGACGATCGTAGACGAGCCTGGCGTCTCTGCGCTTCGCCTTGGACTTGCAATCGCAAGTTTTGCCGTAAGTTATTCTGCTTCTTATTTAGCACTTGCGAAACTTTTTCGAATTTCTGAAGTATCGGCCGTCCTGGCCTTAGTGCGTCGCAAGTAGCCAACTACAATTACGACATGAGTAGCGATGGGCAGCGAATCTTTGCTGGTCAGTACAAACTAGACGTTCAAATCGCTAGTTCGCTTAGCTCTCCCATGTGGCGCGCCATGGATCTATTGCTTAAGCGCTGGGTGACTCTGGTTTTACTTCCTACTTCTGATCTGCGTAGCGTGAAATTATTGCAAGAGTGCCAGAGCGCTGCGGCAAATGACAGACGTGATGTAATCGCGATCTTGGATGTTATCTCTTCCGGAACTATAACTGGGGATTCCTTAACTGATTCCCCGGAGTCTTACGTTGGAATTGTCTTTGAATGGCTTGATGGTGAATCGCTAGACCAGTTGTTAATTAAACGTGGCGAAGTAATTGATGTGGAAATTGCCTTAAAGCAGGTTGGCATAATCGCTAATTCTCTCGCCTACGCCCATTCCCTCAACATATTTCATCGTCGTCTGCGTCCACACAACTTAATTTTCTCCGAGGGTCAAAATGTTCGACTTAGTGGCTTCGGTTTAGACAGCGCCCTGATGGGACCAGATTCAACCAATGGTGTGCAGCAAGACATCAAGGGCGTTGGCAATTTGTTATTTGTCATGGTTACTGGGATGTGGCCTCTGTCAAGTGTGGATTCCCTGCCGGTAGCACGATCAACCAGCGACGCAACAATAGTTTTGCCAAGTGAGGTTCATGGCGGTATTCAAAATGGAATCGATCAAATATATCGGCGCACGCAAACGGGTGAATTTTCCTCAATGCGCCAACTTATCGATGCCCTCTCCGTAGGAGAAGTTGAAGTTGTCGAAAACTTGCAAGCGCGAGTTACGCGATTTACTGCGAACTCAGTAACTTGGCACCCAGAGGATGGGAGTACTGCTAGTCGATTCAAAGTAGTTGCAGTAGCTGCTTTAGCAGTTGCAATTTTTGGCTGGATTGGGTGGCAACTGCTGACAAGTAATTTTAAGACCTCTGACTCAATTGTTGAAAGTATCAATTCACCGCTGCCGAGTGTCGAAATCACTATTCCAGTTGGAACGGGTGAGAAGGCAGCAATTTCAGGTATTTCAACTTACGACCCATTCGGCGATGACAGTGAAAATGCGGAGTTAGCTCAATTAGCCATTGACGGCGACACCAAAACAGCTTGGACTACTGTGGCGTACCGAAAAGCGGATATGGGTAAATCTGGAGTTGGGTTGATCCTTGATCTTGGCGCGTCAACGCTGGTAACAAAAATTGACCTGGAATTTATCTCTGCTGGCCATACTGCCCAGATTTATGTTGGTGATTCGCCTGCGCTCGATTTTGCAACTGCTGCAAAATTTGGTCAGACTGATGGGTCTACAAACACTGCCTCCGTCCTAGCGGGTGAGCCAACATCTGGTCGTTACGTAGTTATTTGGTTAACTCCAGATTTACCAAAAGCGAATTCCGGAAAATTCCAAGGTGGGGTTGCAGAAATAACCGTATTTCGCTAGCCGGCATGCTCGCACGAAAGCAACCGGAAAATCCTGCAAATCTAAAAGTGATAAACTCCCATTACAACTATTGAGGGATTTCGATGTCACAAGCAATTAATGACGTAATAATCATCGGCTCTGGACCGGCTGGTTATACCGCAGCGATTTATGCAGCTCGAGCGCAATTGCAACCAGTTGTATTTGAGGGCGCTGTTACCGCTGGTGGCGCGCTTATGAATACCACTGAAGTAGAGAATTTTCCTGGCTTCGAAGACGGAATTATGGGACCAGCTTTAATGGAAAATATGCGTGCCCAAGCAGTTCGATTTGGTGCCAATCTAATTACTGACGACGTCACTGTTGCTAATTTAACGCAGGAAATAAAGACAGTTATTGATGGCGAAGGCAAAGAGCACCAAGCGCATTCCGTTATTCTCGCAACGGGTTCAAGCTACCGCCAACTTGGTTTAGAAAATGAAAAGCGGCTATCTGGACATGGCGTCTCTTGGTGCGCAACTTGCGATGGCTTCTTTTTCCGAGATCAAGATATCGCAGTCGTTGGTGGTGGCGACTCCGCTGTTGAAGAAGCAACTTTTCTAACACGATTTGCAAAAAGTGTAACCATGATTCATCGTCGCGATGAGCTTCGAGCCAGCAAAATCATGGCTGAACGCGCTCATAATAATCCTAAAATTAAATTTATTTGGAATAGTGAAGTTGCGGATTTGCATGGTGATGCAAAATTGTCGGGCTTAACGATTCGTGATATCAATTCTGGTAAGACAAGTGAGCTTGCAGTGACTGGATTATTTGTCGCGATCGGACATGACCCGCGCTCAGAATTGCTTAAGGGTCAAGTAGATCTAGATCCTGCTGGTTACGTCCTGACTAAAACTGGAACTACGCAAACTAATCTTGCTGGCGTATTTGCTTGCGGTGACTTGGTTGATCACACCTACCGCCAAGCCATCACTGCTGCCGGTACTGGGTGTAGCGCAGCCCTTGATGCGGAACGTTTTTTAGCAAGCCTGCACAGTAAATAAGAAATAACCTAAGTTGTGGATACCCCACCAATTAGGCTTAAGATAATCGCAAAAAGAGGAGTAATCATGGGTGCTACCGCAGCCGTAACAGATGCATCGTTTTCCGACGATGTGCTAAAGAGTGCTAAGCCAGTACTGGTCGATTTTTGGGCTGAATGGTGTGGTCCGTGCAAGATGATCGGTCCAATCTTGGAAGAGATTGCCGCTGCTCACGGCGACAAACTTACGATTCTGAAACTAAATGTTGACGAGAATCCTGCAACCGCGGCCAACTACGGTGTTTCCTCGATTCCAACTATGAATGTTTATTTAAATGGCGAAGTTGTTAAGCAGATCATTGGCGCAAAGCCAAAAGCTGCTCTGCTATCAGATTTAGCTGAATACATTTAAGTCTCATATGAGCGTTTCGATCCTGCGGATCGGTGATCAAGGACCTGGCGTTATGGAGGTCCGGGATCGGCTAGTCCGCTTGGGACTTTTGAGTTCTAACGTCAGCGCAGCGCCGGATGTTTTTGATGACATCTTGTTAGCTGCGCTGCGTTATTTTCAACAAAGTCGTGGCTTAACTGTTGATGGCTTAGTCGGCCCGCAAACTTTTCGCAGACTCGAGGAAGCGCGTTGGGGCGTTGGCGATCGAGTTTTAAGTTTTACCCCGGGTCACCAAATACATGGTGAAGATGTTGCGCAATTACAACAAAGACTTATTGAATTAGGTTTCGCACTTGATCGGGTTGATGGGATTTTTAGTAAAGCTACTGACGGCGCGGTACGCGAGTTTCAGCGAAATGTCGGCCTTGATGTCGACGGTATATGCGGTCCACAGTTCTTTCGGGCGTATCACCGGCTAGCCCGAACTATTTCTGGCGGTAGCCAGGAGCATCTGCGCGAGCTTTCTACGGTTGCAAATTTTGGGAAGTCTCGAACTGTAGAAACCTGTTCAATTTTGCTTGACCCAAGTGATTTGGCTACTCCCATATTTGGCAGCGAACTTTCGCATGCTGACATTTGTTGGGATGTCGCAGCAAGACTGGAGGGTCGCTTAGCTGCAATGGGAACTTTAGTGCTACTTACCCGGCCAAAGAATCGCCCAACTGATGGTGAGCGCACTCGCGCAGCGCTGGCCAACGAAAGCAATGTGGATTTAATTATTGGCTTGGGCCTAGATCAACACGACAATCCGGGCGCTAATGGTGTTGCTACTTATTACTTTGGACATGAATTTTCCAGGTCCGCAACTGGCAGCCGGCTAGCTGAGATTGCGCAGGAAGAGCTAGTTTCGCGGACCCAATTAACAGATGCTCGTACCCACGCAAAAACTTGGGATCTTTTACGCTTGACCCGAATGCCTAGTATTCGGGTTGAACTTGGTTACGCCACAAGTCCTAAAGATAGTTTGGCTTTATCCGATCCTGGCGTTCGAGATTGCCTAGCAGCTGGCTTAAGTTCAGCAATCACACGGATTTTAGCTCCGCGTATTGGTTAACTTAAAATGTGACCTGCATCACATTTCAATAAATTAGTGAACCTGCGTTCCTTATTTAACTGGTTCGCCAAACATTCCACGAGCTTTCGGATCAATTACGTCAACAATTCTTTGCAAATCTTCTAAGGTAGCAAATTCAACGATCACTTTGCCGCGCGTGCGGCCAAGTGTGACGGTAACTCTCGTATCGAGTTTGTCAGAGAGTCGATCACCAATTGATTTAAGGCCAGGAGCACTAATCTTGCCAGCGGTTTTCTTAGTGGTCTTATTCGCTGGTTTATCATCTTGGCCCAAGGAAACTATCTCTTCCACGGTTCGCACCGACAGACCTTCAGCAACTATGCGATTAGCTAATCTTTCGATCGCACTTTGATCCTTAAGTCCAAGTAAAGCGCGCGCATGCCCTGCAGAAATTACCCCAGCAGCAACTCGGCGTTGCACCGCTGGCGGCAAATTAAGCAGCCGAAGCGTATTGGAAATCTGTGGCCGTGATCGTCCCAGCCGGGTAGCTAACTCTTCTTGCGTGCCGCCGAAATCTTCTAAAAGTTGCTTGTAAGCCGAGGCTTCTTCCAGCGGGGTTAAAGCGGCGCGATGCAGGTTCTCTAGCAAGGCATCCCGCAACATCTGATCATCTGCAGTCTCGCGAATTAGGGCTGGAATCGTCTTAAATCCGGCCTTTTTTGTAGCCCGGAGGCGACGCTCACCAGCCACTAGTTCATAACGTCCCCCTGGGGCAGGGCGCACCACAATTGGCTGCAGCAGTCCGACCTCTTTAATGGAGTGGACCAACTCGGCCAGGGCTTCATCGTCAAATACTTGGCGCGGTTGCTGTGCGTTTGGCACAATCGAGCGCACGTTCAGTTCAGCAAATGTCAGGCCCGCGATCGCCTTAGGTTGCTCTGGCTGCTGGCTATCCGCTTTGGGTTTTGCGGTAGGAGCCTTAGTTGTTGCCTTAATTGGCTTTTGTGCTGTCGCGCCCTTTGTTGCGGCCTTTTTCGGCGGTAACGCAGTTGGTCGCTTACTTGCCTTAGCCGGCGTAGCTGATGACTTTTTTGTGGGTTTAGCCGCAGATTTCTTGGCCGTTGTTTCACGTGAAACATCTGGAATAAGTGCTCCCAGACCACGTCCTAAACTTTGTCGCTTAGCCATTAACTATCCCTTCACTTTACGTTCTGTGATTTCTCGAGCTGCCGCTAGGTAAGCAACTGCCCCGGTTGAGCCTGGGTCATAAGTCATAACTGACTGGCCAAATGACGGCGCCTCTGCCACATAAGTAGATCTTGGTATTACTGTGACCAATACCTTTTTCCCAAAATATCCTCGTACTTCCTCGACTACCGAGGCCGATAAATTAGTTGTTGAGTTGTACATAGTTAGCAAAATGGTGCTTACTTCTAACTCTGGATTAATGCGTTCTTTCACGAATTCGATAGTGCGCAACAATTGTTGTACACCTTCAAGTGCGTAAAACTCGCACTGAATTGGGATTAGCACCTCTTTTACCGCCGCCAGGGCGTTAATCGTTAAAAGTCCTAAACTTGGCGGGCAATCGATGAATATGTAATCCATCTCGTGGTCATCCAAAAACTGCGATAACGCAGTTTTAAGCAGAAATGGTCGCTTACCCTCAGCTACTGTCGTAATAAGTTCAATGTCTGCGCCAGCTAAGTCCAGGGTGGCGGGTAAAACCCAAAGCGAGTCAAAGCCTTGGGCCTTGGTCATCATGCTTGCAATTGAAGCGCCATCAAGTAACACATCAAAGGATCCGCTGGCATCTTCATAATGATCGATTCCAAAGGCAGTGCTGGCATTTCCTTGTGGATCCAGGTCGATTACTAGGACTTTTAGCCCAGCTAGACCCATGGCGGCAGCTAAATTTACCGCCGTGGTGGTTTTACCAACTCCACCTTTTTGATTGACAATAGTGATAATTCGAGTTGATTTGGGCTTGGTAAATGTGCCTTTTAAGCCGCGCCGGACATAAACCGCAGCAGCAGCGGCTGTTGCTAGTGGGGTGTCTTCCTCTTCGGCGTAAGCCATTTTGCCAACCTCGATTGGTAACCCAGAAATTAACTTGATTCCAGTCCTAAGCGTAGAGCACACACCAACGGAACTGCTAGGTGGTTACCCGAACTACTGTGGTCTGTGGATCAACTAAACCTTGGCCACATAGCAAAATTTCTGCTTTTCGCCCTTTTAAGATGTCGGCCGCATTGGCAATTTCAGTGGCTGCCGAACTGCCTTTAAGGGCCAATATCTGCCCACCTTTAGCGGTTAATGGCAGTGCCCAGGTAAGTAATTTCCCAAGTGGGGCAACTGCCCGGGCAGTCACAACTGGCGCACTTTGCCCTTTAAGTTCCTCGGCTCGGCCGCGGATAACTTTGACTCGGTTAGTGATTCCTAAATCAATAATTACTTCTTCTAGGAATTGTGAACGCCGCATTAATGGCTCAATTAGGCCTATTTGGATGTCTGGGCGAACTATCGCTAAAACTAACCCTGGCAACCCAGCGCCACTTCCAATGTCAAAAACGCGAGAGTTTTCTGGGATTAATTCTTCAACAACTGCGCAATTAGCAATGTGGCGGTCCCATATTCGATCAACTTCGCGGGGACCTAAAAATCCACGCTCTACGCCAGCGCCAGCTAACCAAGCAGCGAACCGAGTAAGGTTTTCGGCCGCCTCTGGATATGCCTCAATTATGGGTTTCAAAGGCTTAATCTTTCGCTAAATGTTTCACGTGAAACATGCAACTAGGCAGGGAGTACCACAATTCGGCGTTTTGGATCCTCGCCTTTAGAGATACTTTTTGCGCCAGCTTCGGCAACTGCGTCGTGTACGACTTTGCGTTCAAAAGCATTCATCGGCTTTAGTTCCACTTCTTCCCCGGATTCCAACGCTTTAGCAGCAGCAGTTTTAGCCACTTCAACCAGCTTGGTTTTTACCTCAGCGCGGTATCCCGAAATATCAAGCATTAACCGGGAACGTTCGCCGGTTTCCCGAGTAACTGCCAGGCGGGTGAGTTCCTGCAGCGCCTCTAGAACTGCGCCTTTTTCTCCAACTAACTGGTTCAGGTCTGCGCCAACAATACTTACTGTGGCGCGATCATTTTCAACATCCATATCGATGTCACCATCGAAATCGGCAATGTCTAATAATGCCTCTAAGTAATCTGCGGCGATTTCGCCTTCTTGCTCAAGTAGTGAAAGTTTTTCCGTCATGTTATGGCCTTTCTTTGTAGGAAGATTTCTTCTTAGGAGTGTTCGGGTAAAGATTCTTTAATTGTGTTGAGCGTTTCACGTGAAACACTCAACGCTTCTTTTTAGGCTTCTTTTTAGGCTGTTGCCGGGTGGCTTTTGCCTCTGGCAGCGGTTCAATTTCTGGAGCTGGTTGTGGGTTTTTACCAGCCTTTTTATTGGCTCGGCGAGCTTCTAGGGCCTCAAAAGCTGGGGTTCCTGGTTGTGGGCTATTGCGAATTACATAGAACTGCTGTCCCATAGTCCAAACGTTGGTCGTGAACCAATACAACAAAACTCCGATTGGAAAGTTGATACCAGTCACGGCAAAAATCACTGGAAAAACATAAAGCAAAATCTTTTGCTGTTTCACCATTGGGTTATCTGGGGCAGTATTTTTTACGATCAATTGCCGCTGTGTTAAAAATGTTGTGAGAGTCATTAACGCGATCAAAATTAGGGTTACCACGAACGTTGAACTTGGCGCTGCGGTTTCCTCGCGGTTCATCAGCGTGCCGTAAATTGGGGCATTCAGAATCGTGGCATTTCTGGCTGATTCAACTAATTGATCAGTCAGCACGCCTTTGGGCTGGCTCTGCGCAATACCTTGTAGCACGATAAAAAGGGCGTAAAAAATTGGGGCTTGCGCCAAGATTGGCAAGCAACTTGAAAGTGGGTTCGTGCCGGTTTCCTTGTAGAGCTTCATTAGTTCTTGGGATTGACGCTCTCGGTCACCTGCGTACTTTTTTTGGATTTCTTTAACTTGCGGCTGAATTATTTGTAAGTTGCGTTGGCTTTTAATTTGCTTAACGAATAGCGGAATCAAAATGATTCGAATTAAAATAACGAGTAAGACGATTGCTAATCCCCAAGCCCAGCCGCCGTCTTGGTCGAAAGTTGAAGAAGTTAACGAGTGAAATTTTACTAAAACCCAACTAACTAAAGTCTCCAGCCAAACCAATGGATTTAGGCTCATACGCCTGTAACCTGCCTATCATTGTTAGTTGAAGTTTCAATTACTTCTCGAGTGGACCAATGTCCTTTTGCTGGAATAAATTCCACGCCGCCAGCTGCCCAAGGGTGGCAACGCAATATGCGCCAGGCTGCCAGCAGGCTGCCTTTACCGGCGCCATGAACTTTCACTGCTGCCAACCCGTAATGAGAACAACTTGGGTAGTAACGACATACTTGGCCAATTCGAGGACTCAAGAGGATTTGATAACTTCGAATTAATCCAACTAGGACCAGGGTCAAGGCGCTACCAAAAGTTTTATCCCAAACTTGTTTTCCTGCTGCAAATACCTGAGTCATGACTTTGGAACTTTTGTTAACGCAAACTCAAGATTTTCGGTGAGCTGGGTAAAGGTGGCAGTGGCCGCAGCCGGCAGGGCTCTGACAACTACATGGGAGCCGGTTGGAAATCTCGGTAAAACTGGGGTAACTATGTGGCGTAACTGGCGAGTTACCCGATGTCGAATTACCGAATTTCCCACGTTTTTACCAACAGCAAAAGCGACTTTAGATTGTTCAGTAGATCCGCTTGTCACGTGTAAAACCACCAATTTCGCTGAAAACCTTGTTCCCGACTTCATCACTGCCGAGATTTCCGATGACTTACGCAACCTCGCCGAGGCCGGAAGCATTTTAGATAACCGATTGTCAGATTAAGCAGATAGCTTGGCGCGACCCTTGGCGCGACGGGAGGCAAGAATGCCACGGCCGGCTCGGGTGCTCATCCGGTTACGAAAACCATGCTTTTTTGCGCGACGACGCTTATTTGGTTGATAGGTGCGCTTTGTCATGATTGACACTCCAAGAACTAGGGTTTAGGCGATTAGCCATCGGATATCCGCGAAAGGTGACCCTCGCGAACATTCGACGTAATGCTTATCGAACTATGTATTAAGTACTTAAAGATACGGGTAACTGCGGGTATTGGTCAAACTCAGCCGGCCCCTGGAGTTCCTGTGGAAAACAACTTGTCAACAGGTATCCACAGGTAATAGTCTGCATACTCCGAAGATATCCACAGGAGAGATTTTACTCGCTGGGGATATCCACAGGATATGAGTTAGCTAAGTTGCTTAAATTGTGGCTTTTTCGACCGAATTGAATTGTCTTAATTACTTTGAGATTAGGTGTGCCTTGGAAGACGTAGATTTAAATGATGTTTGGACAAGGACTTTAGAGTCACTATCTGCTGGCGCCCTAACTGCCCAGCAACGAGCATTTGTAACACTTACCAGGCCCCTTGGAATTGTTGGAGACACTGCCTTGGTCGCAGCGCCAAACGAATTCACTAAAGATGTTTTAGAGAGCCGACTAAGTCCAATTGTTTGCGACGCCCTGTCGGCAACTTTAGGTCGGGAAATGCGCCTGGCAGTAACTGTTGATGAGTCAATAGCGCCTTACCTTGACGATGAAGCTACCGATGATTTAGCTGACTCGACATATGCCGATATTGAAAAGGTTGGATTGCAGTCAGATCCAAACCCAGCCCTTCCGCCACAAGCAAGTCGTGGTCCTGCGCCTGCGCCAAGAACTTCCGAAGAAGGAAGTCGCTTAAATCCAAAATATACTTTTGACACTTTTGTGCCTGGTTCCTCAAATAGATTTGCGCACGCCGCGGCCCGAGCTGTCGCCGAGCAACCGGCTAAGGCTTACAACCCATTATTTATTTACGGTGAATCTGGACTTGGAAAAACTCACTTATTACATGCCATCGGGCATTACACCCGAACTTTATTTGCTGGATCAAAAGTTCGTTACGTAAGTAGTGAGGAATTTACCAACGAATTTATTAACTCAATCCGCGACGATAAAGCAAAGGAATTCCAGCGCCGTTACCGGGATATCGACGTTTTGTTAGTTGATGATATTCAGTTTCTTTCTGGCAAAGTCCAGACGCAGGAAGAGTTTTTTCATACTTTTAATACTTTGCATAACGCAAATAAACAAATTGTCGTCACCTCAGATTTACCACCAAAGCAACTTCATGGGTTTGAGGATCGAATGAGTTCAAGATTTGAATGGGGTTTGATTACCGATGTTCAGCCGCCCGATTTAGAAACCCGGATTGCGATTTTACGCAAGAAAAGCGCGCAAGAAAGATTAAGTGCGCCGCCCGAAGTTTTAGAATTTATTGCCTCAAAAATGTCTACTAATATTCGTGAACTTGAAGGTGCGCTAATTCGAGTCACTGCTTTTGCGAGCTTAAATCGCACGCCGGTCGATTTAGAGTTAGCTGAGGTTGTGTTAAGAGATTTGGTCTCAGACATAGCTGGCCCAGAAATTAGCGCGAGTTTGATTATGGCGCAGACCGCAAATTATTTTGGTGTGACTTTGGATGATTTAACTGGCCCTAGTAGGTCGCGCGTTTTAGTTACCGCTCGCCAGATAGCTATGTATTTGTGCCGGGAGTTAACTGATTTGTCGCTGCCTAAAGTGGGTCAACAGTTTGGTGGCCGAGACCACACCACGGTTATGCACGCCGATCGTAAAGTCCGGCAATTAATAGCGGAGCGAAGAAGTTTATATAACCAAGTCAGTGATTTAACTACCCGAATTAAAGCTCAAGCTAGAACCTTATAAGTCCAGGTTTTGTCACACTCGTAACATCTGTCACTTCTATACACAATGTGGACAAGCCTGGGGATATCTTTAGCCATAACTGTTGGTTTTTTTGGTTTTGTGGATTGAATTAGGGATAACTTAGGTTTAACTTAAGAAATATGTGGATGCCTGTGGATAACTTTGAATTTAATCAGTTTTTGTAGGTTTTACTAATTTTTATCCACAGGCTTAGAATTAATTTTTACTGATTTTAAAGGTAATTAAGGGTTATCCACAGTATCCACAGTACCTACTACTACTACTAAAGATATATCAATGGATTTAAGGTTGACCAGTGCTGTGGGCAACTGCGTTAGTAACTAATCTAATAACGAAAGCTGTAATAACTTGGTGGCTGAATTAGTCAGCCAGACATGGCACGATAAGGGCTCTAGATTCTTAAACACCAGAGGGTGAGTTGTAAGTGAAGTTTCAGGTAGATCGCGACGTAATGGCCGAGGCAGTGGCATGGGCCTCTCGGACTTTACCAACTAAATCAACGCAACCGCTTTTAACCGGTATGCACTTAATGGCAGACAAGAGTGGATTAGTTCTTTCTGGAAGCGACGCTGACGTTAGCGCCCGCGCAAACTTATCCGCTGAAGTAATTGAAGCTGGCACAGTTTTAATTCCAGGAAGATTACTAGCCGACATAACCAGATCCTTACCGTCATCAATTATTGATTTCGCACTAGTGGGAAACCGGGCACAAATCACTTGTGGTCGATCCTCTTTTACTATTCCAACAATGCCAGTTGCTGAATATCCACCACTACCAAACATGCCCGCAAGCAGCGGCAGCGTTTCAGGAAATCATTTCGCTAGCGCAATCGCGCAAGTCGCAATCGCCGCCTCGCGCGATGAAACCCTTCCAGCTTTCACCGGTGTAAAAATTGACGCCGAGGGAGCCACTTTAACGCTAGCTGCAACAGATCGGTACCGACTAGCTGTACGTGAACTTAACTGGTCGCCAAATTCCACATCACTAAGTACGCACGCACTAATCCCAGCAAAATTTTTAACTGATTCTTCTAAATCGTTAGCGCACAGCGAATCAATATCACTCGCATTCGCAACAGGAAATGAAGGACTAGTTGGAATTGAAGGCTTAGGCCGTCAAACAACAAGTCGTATGCTCGCTGCTGACTTTCCAAAATATCGCACGCTACTTCCAACCGAATCAACTACAGTCGCGCAACTAAGTACCAGTGCACTTGCTGAGTCAGTTAAACGTGTTTCGTTAGTTCTAGAACGCGAAGCACCAATCCGTATCACTTTCACAAACGGCGAGGCAACAATTACTGGCGGCGGCGGAAGCGGAGAGTTAGCTGAGGCAAAGGAATCAATCGAGTGCACACTTACTGGCGATGAATTAACAATTGCATTTAATCACCAATTTTTACTTGACGGTTTAAGCGCTATCGACTCTGCTATTTCGGTAATCTCAATGACAACACCAATTCGCCCAGCGGTAATCTCAGGCGCAAGCGATTTCGGCGCACCAGTAGATGACAGCTTTAAATATTTACTGATGCCAATTCGGCAACAGTAAATAATGCAAATATCAAAACTTACACTTCGTGATTTCCGTAACCATACAAACTTAAATCTTTCTTTCCTGCCCGGCGCGACCACCATAGTTGGTCCTAATGGCCGAGGTAAAACAAACATTGTGGAAGCGGTGCATTATTTAGCCGCGCTGGGCAGCCATCGAGTTTCCCAAGACGGCCCGTTAATTAAGACCGGATCAACTACTGCGCACGTGGACGCAACGGTCATTAAACACAACCGGCAGGCTCAAGTAGAGCTCACAATTAATTACCCAGGCGTAAACAAAGTGATTTTAAATGGCGCCGCTTTACCTAAACCAAAAGATTTACTTGGCCTAGTCGGCACAGTGATTTTTTCACCAGAAGATTTAGATTTAATTAAAGGTGAACCAGGCGCACGAAGACGATTCATAGATGATTTCTCAACATTACTAACTCCTAAATTTATAAACACTAGGAGTGAATACGAACGAACATTAAAGCAGAGAAATACTTTACTTAAGTCATTAGGACGTAAAAATCCAACAGAGTCAGCAAAGGCAACACTTGCCGCCTGGGATGAGCAACTCGTTACCCATGGCAGCGAGTTAATCTCAACTCGGCTAGGAAACTTAGCCAAACTACAACCACATATTCTAAATTTCGGAAACACAATTAGTGGAAACAGCGAACCACTTATTGTTAACTACGCCAGCACCTGGCTTCCTAAAGAAACAGATTCAATAACCGAAATAGAAAACGAATTTCGAACTCAATTAGAAAAACGATTTAAAGATGAAGTGGAACGGGGCGTAACACTTGTCGGGCCCCACCGCGATGACCTTGACATTATTTTAAGCGAAATGCCAGCGAAGGGTTACGCATCGCACGGACAGTCTTGGTCTATTGCCATCGCATTACGGCTTTCAACTTTCACAGTTCTTCGCACCCATGACGATGATCCAATTTTGATTCTGGATGATGTTTTTGCCGAATTGGATGAAAAACGACGGACTAGGTTGATTAATGCAATTACCGGAGTAGAACAAACTTTAATTACGGCAGCAGTCCAAGAAGATATTCCAAAAGAATTGCTTTCCAATCAGCTCATTTTGGATGATAATTAACATCGTGTTAGAGAAACCACAGCAAGAGTTTTTGCGCTCGTTATTGAGTAGGGCAAGAGTCCGAGCTACGTCCATTCCAGTTGCGCGCCGGCGTAATTTACCAAGCTATGAGGACCAGCGAAGTGGCTCGGGACCCGATGAACGTGATCCAGCCATGCTCTCTGGATTAATTGAACGCTTAATAATCAATAAAGGCTGGGACTTACAAGTTGCCACCGGCAAACTCCAAGGACAATGGGGCTTAATTGTCGGTCACGAAATAGCAAGTCACGTCTTAATCGAATCATTTAATTTAGATCCAAGCGGAGCGTCCGGAACTTTAATTTTGCGGGCAGAATCAAGTGCTTGGGCCACTCAAATTCGCCTACTTTTACCCACAATATCCGAGCGCTTAGGGCAAGAGATCGGCCAAGGCCGAATTAGTGAAATTAAGGTACTTGGCCCCACCGCGCCATCTTGGAAACATGGTCAACGAAGTGTAAAAGGACGCGGTCCAAGGGACACCTACGGGTGATACCCCAACTACAAAAAATTCAATAAGCGTAATAGAATTAAAGCTAATAGCGTGCCCGAAAAACTCCCAATCAGGGTCTGATCTTCAGGTGCCAAAAGATGTTCGATGGAGGGCTCAGAAGTGTCATATGACGCCAGCGCCATTCAGGTCCTTGAAGGCCTGGACGCAGTCCGAAAACGCCCTGGTATGTATATCGGCTCAACGGGCGAGCGCGGCTTACACCACTTAGTTTATGAAGTCGTAGATAACTCAGTTGATGAAGCTTTAGCTGGCCATTGTTCACATATCGAAGTGACAATTCTCGCTGACGGGGGCGTTCGAGTTGTTGATAATGGTCGTGGAATTCCAGTTGACATCGTTCCTTCTGAAGGAAAACCAGCTGTTGAAGTTGTCTTGACCGTTTTGCACGCCGGTGGAAAATTTGGCGGCGGCGGATATGCAGTTTCAGGTGGCCTCCATGGTGTTGGCGTATCTGTAGTGAACGCACTTTCTAGAGATGTTGATGTTGAAGTTCGCCGCGAAGGATTCATACACACTCAGTCTTATAAATATGGCGTGCCTGTAGCCCCGCTAAAAAAAGGTGGAAAAGTTAGCACGACTGGAACCACAGTTACTTTTTGGGCGGACGGCGACATATTTGAAACCACAGTTTATGATTTTGAAACTTTGTCGCGACGTTTCCAAGAAATGGCATTTCTAAATCGAGGTCTCACACTGACCTTGTCCGATGAACGCCCAGCAACTGGTGTGATTTTAGACGAAGAAACTGGTGAACCAAAAGAAGCTGGACCGCGCAACGTTTCGTATATGTACGAAGGCGGAATCACCGATTTCGTTAAATATCTAAATACCCGTAAGACTCCGATTCACAACGATATTGTGGAATTTTTCTTAGAAGACAATAAGCGTGGACTAAGTCTTGAAGTTGCTATGCAGTGGAACTCAACTTATTCCGAGTCGGTTTATACATTTGCCAACACAATTAACACAGTTGAGGGCGGTACGCACGAAGAGGGTTTTCGTACCGCGCTTACTTCGCTCGTTAATAAGTTCGCGCGGGAATGGAACATCTTAAAAGAAAAGGACACTAACCTCTCTGGTGAAGATGTGCGTGAGGGCCTAACTGCCATAGTCTCGATCAAATTGCTCGAACCGCAATTTGAAGGCCAAACTAAGACAAAACTTGGAAACACGGAAGCAAAAACTTTTGTTCAGAAAGTTGTTAACGAAGAGTTAGCAGCTTGGTTTGAAAAAAATCCAGCACAAGGAAAAGATATTGCTCGCAAGTCTTTACAAGCAGCCACAGCTCGTCTTGCCGCTCGCAAAGCTCGCGATTTAGCACGCAACCGAAAAGGATTACTTGGTAGCAGCAGCCTGCCAGGAAAATTAAAAGATTGTTCGAGTAACCAGCCGGCTGAATGTGAAGTTTATATTGTTGAAGGCGACTCAGCTGGTGGCTCAGCTGGCCAAGGTCGCGATCCTCGAACCCAAGCGATTTTACCAATCCGCGGAAAAATTCTGAATGTTGAAAAAACAAGAATAGATCGAGTGTTAGCTAACACTGAAGTTCAAGCAATTATTTCGGCATTTGGTACTGGTATCCAAGATGAATTCGACATAAATAAGTTGCGGTACCACAAATTAATCTTGATGGCAGATGCAGATGTCGACGGTCAACATATTCGTACTTTGCTACTTACGTTTTTATTCCGCTACATGCGCCCACTTGTTGACGGGGGCTTTGTTTATTTAGCGCAACCACCACTTTATAAAGTTAAATGGTCTCGCGAAATCCCGGGATATGCATACTCAGATCGCCAGCGCGATGAATTAATTGCGGCAGGTTTGACTGCGGGTAAAAAATTGAAGACTGAAGACGTCCAACGCTACAAAGGACTTGGCGAAATGAACGCTGACGAACTTTGGGAAACCACTATGAACCCGGCTACTCGAGTACTACTTCAAGTTTCAGTTGACGATGCTGCCCAAGCAGATCAACTTTTCTCCACTTTGATGGGTGAAGACGTCGAAAGTCGACGCAATTTTATTCAACGTAATGCACATGACGTGCGGTTCCTGGACATCTAATGACTGATATCAACGGCGCAACTTACGATCAAGTCGAAATTGTCGACCTTAATGTGGAAATGCAGCGGTCGTATCTTGACTATGCAATGAGCGTTATTGTTTCGCGGGCGTTGCCAGATGTTCGTGATGGTTTGAAGCCAGTGCATCGCCGAGTTATTTACGCAATGTATGACGGTGGCTACCGACCAGATCGGGCATTTAATAAAAGCGCGCGCGTAGTCGGCGAAGTCATGGGTCAATATCACCCGCATGGTGACAGTGCAATTTACGACACTTTAGTGCGACTAACTCAATCCTGGTCACTTCGTTACCCACTAGTTCAAGGCCAAGGAAATTTTGGTTCCCCAGGCAATGATTCTGCGGCTGCTTCGCGTTACACCGAATGCCGCATGGCCGCACTCGCCATGGAAATGGTGCGCGACATTGATCAGGACACCGTCAATTTTGTTCCTAACTACGATGGCAAAAATCTTGAGCCAACAGTTTTGCCGGCTCGCTTTCCGAACTTATTAGTTAACGGTTCATCCGGTATTGCCGTAGGCATGGCAACCAACATCCCGCCACACAATTTAACCGAGGTTGCAGCTGGTGTGCAGTGGTCGCTTGAGCATCCAGATGCCACTCGCGATGAACTCCTGGAAGCTTTATTGGAGCGCATCACAGGTCCAGATTTTCCAACGGGTGGTCAAATTGTTGGCCGCCGGGGAATTCAAGATGCATATCGAACTGGCCGCGGTTCAATTACGATGCGAGCCGTTACTGAAATAACCGAAGATAAGCGCGGCCGCACGATCATCGTAATAACGCAATTGCCTTACCAAGTAAACCCAGACAACTTGCTGGAGCGCATCGCCGAACTTGTTGAGCAAGGAAAAGTCACAGGCATCGCGGATTTAATTGATGAAAGTTCATCACGCACCGGTATGCGAATCGTCGTGGTGCTTAAACGCGACGCTGTGCCAAAGGTTGTACTCAACAACTTGTTCAAGTTCACGCAACTGCAAGATAACTTTGGCGCAAATATGCTGGCACTTGTTGATAGTGTGCCGCGTACGCTAACCCTTGATGCATTTGTACTTAATTGGATCGCGCATCAAGTTGAAGTAATTCAGCGACGCACTGCCTATCGCCTGCGAATTGCGCAAGAGCGCGTTCATATTCTGATCGGTCTGTTAAAGGCAATCGACCGCATTGATGAAGTGATTGCATTAATTCGAGCCTCTGAATCTGCCTCAGTAGCGCAAGCTGGCTTAATAAAACTTTTGGACATCGACGAAATCCAAGCGCAAGCCATTTTGGATATGCAGCTACGTAAATTAGCCGCCCTGGAACGAAACGAACTGCAATCACAACACGACAAACTGATGGCAGAGATTGCGGATTACCAAGATATTTTGGCTAATGAAACCCGCCAGCGCAGCATAGTAAGTGAAGAGCTTGCAGAAATCGTAAACAAGTTTGGTGACGAGCGACGCACCACAATTGTGGCGGATGAAAATGATGTAACACATGAAGATTTAATTGCGATCGAACCGATCGTGGTTACGCTATCCGCTGATGGCTACATCAAGCGAACTAAAGCGGCGTTGTATCGTTCCCAAAAACGTGGTGGCCGTGGCGTAAAGGGCGCAGCGCTCAAGCAAGACGATGTCATCACAAACTTCTTTGTAACTACAACACATCACTGGATTTTGTTCTTTACCGACCGTGGTCGAGTGTTCCGCGTCAAGGCATATGAATTAACGGATACTGGTCGCGATGCACGCGGGCAACATGTTGCGAACTTACTTTCACTCGCTCCTGAAGAGCACGTAGTTGAAGTTCTGGATCTAAGAGATTACGAGCAAGCAAAGTATTTGATTCTTGCAACACGAAGTGGTGTTGTTAAAAAGTCGCGCTTAATTGACTACGACTCCTCGCGTAGCACTGGTTTAGTTGCAATCACACTTCGTGATGAAGATGGTGTGGTTTCTGCCCAACTGGTTAACGACGAAGATGACTTGCTGTTGGTTTCCAAGATGGGCTACTCAGTACGCTGTCACGCTGACGATGCGACACTTCGCCCTATGGGTAGAACCGCAGGCGGTGTAATTGGAATTCGATTTAAAACCAATGATGATTACCTGTTAAAAATGGAAGTGGCCACACCTGATTCATTCGTAGTTACTGTTACTGAAGGTGGCTGGGCTAAGCGGACTTCGATTGAAGAATGGAATGCAAAGGGCCGTGGCACCCAGGGCGTACGCGCTATGCGCTTAGTTGAAAAACGTGGCGGCCTAGCGGGCGCCCTAATTTGCGCAGCGGAAGATGAAATTTTTGCGATTGCCAGCAATGGCGTTGTGATCCGCACCCGTGTGGATGAGATCCGCGCAGCTGGCCGCGACACCATGGGCGTTTCGTTTATGAAAGTTGGCGATGATGATCAGGTTGTTGCAGTAGCGCGCAGCACGGCTGCTGCAATGGCGGCGCTGGAAAATGTAGAAATCCCAGTTAATGTTGCAGAACAAGATCTAAACCTAGACGCAGCAGCAGATGCATTGACGCAAGAGGAAGAGGTTTAAATGTCTGAAGAAGATTTCGGATCCAACGATGACCAGCCAACTAAGCGCCACTATTTTGCAAATCCGCTCAAAGGAAAAAGCTCGCAAGAATCAGCCGGCACGTTCTCAGCCCAAGAGATGCCAATTACATCTGGCCAAGCAACAAGCTCGAGGTCTGTGCGTCTGCATCTGACTCACATTGATCCTTGGTCAGCTGCCAAAAGTGCATTCATGCTTGGGGTAACTATTGCCGGAGTTTTGCTCGTTGCGGTAATTGTGCTGTGGGGAGCGCTTTCGGCTGCTGGAGTCTTTGAAGCTGTATCTGGACTTTGGAATGACGCGGCTGGCAGCGATGGCGCCAGTGTAAGTTTTCTTTCACTGGGGCGCTTAATTGGTTTAACTATGGTGATTTCAGCTATTGAAATAGTGTTACTCAGCGTGCTTTCTGCTTTGTATGCGGTGCTTTACAACCTCAGTGTTGGATTCACTGGCGGGCGGGAATGGACGCTCACCGACCGCAGTCAGTAACGGGCATTTTGGGTCATAGCCAGCTTTGGGGTAACCTCTTAACTTGTGCCGTTAGTTAGGTGCAAAAGAACGCAAAATGCAACAAAATTGGGGCCTATAGCTCAGCTTGGTTAGAGCGCTTCGCTGATAACGAAGAGGTCGGTGGTTCAAGTCCACCTGGGCCCACGCAAGATGGAAAACAAGAGGGTGGAAAGGATTCGTAATGAAGAAATTACTTTCGTTAGCATTGTTGGCAGTGGCTGGTTACGTGATCTACCAACAAAATGAAAGCAGCAAGGCCGAGCAAGAATTGTGGACACAGGCTACTTCAGAGTAGATTTTGTTTTACTGTTTAAGCGCACCGGGGAATTAGCTCAATTGGTAGAGCACTGCCTTTGCAAGGCAGGGGTTAGGGGTTCGAGTCCCCTATTCTCCACAACTAAGTGGAGGTAGAAAGATTTACCTCCACTTTTATTTTTTAGTTTTTCGGATGATTTGAGCTGGCAAAATCCGAGATTGCTCAGTCGCGAAAAAAAGTTTGAAAATACTTTCTGCACACAGCCAGGGGACAACAAAAACCCTGATAAAAGGCAGTATTTAGCACCAAAATAAAGCAGAACCCACAAGATATCCCCAGTGAAATACCCATTGATTCGGCGGTTTTCCCCATATTGTCCACTAAGTTATCCACAGGGGACATTGTTTCTGTCAGGACCTCGCCATATAGTCAAGAACAACTGTTAACTCAGGGAAAATGCGAATTTCCACTCAACCAGGCAAATCGCGTAAAGATAACTCAGAAAAAAGTAGCTAAAGGTGGACACATGAGCGTCGCGGAATTTCCCCGCAATTACGAAGAAGAAGGCGCGCTCACCCCACCCCAGGACATAGTTGCTGAGCAAAGTGTGCTCGGCGCGATGCTGCTCAGTAAAGATGCAATTGCCGAGGTTATTGAAACTCTGCGCGAAATTGATTTCTATAAGCCAGCGCATGCCACGATATACGGAGCCATTTTAGATATTTACGGCCGCGGCGAACCCGCAGATGCAATCACCGTAGCCAACTATTTGAGCAAGGCCAGCGCACTTGGAAATGTTGGTGGCGCCGGCTACTTACACACACTTGTTGCCAGCGTTCCAACGGCGGCAAACGGTTCCTATTACGCGCGCATTGTTACTGAGCGCGCAATTTTGCGACGCTTAGTTGACGCCGGCACACGGATTGCGCAGATGGGTTATGCCGGAGATGCGGAAGTTGATCAACTTGTTGATCGCGCGCAAGCTGAAGTTTACGACGTGACGGGCCGACGCACTTCAGAAGATTATGCGCCACTTTCAGAAATCATGCCGCACACACTTTCCGAAATTGAAGCTATTGAAGGTCGCGGTGGCCGACTAGTTGGAGTGCCAACTGGCTTCCAACAACTTGATGATATTACACACGGACTTCATGCTGGCCAATTAGTTATTGTTGCCGCGCGCCCGGCTATTGGTAAATCAACGCTTGGGCTAGATCTTGCACGTTCGGCAAGCATTAAACATAATTTAACTTCCGCAATTTTTTCACTTGAAATGAGTCGCAACGAAATTGTGATGCGGCTGCTATCGGCTGAGGCTCAAGTTGGGTTGAACCACATGCGCGCTGGCACACTCAGTGAAGCTGATTGGGGAAGACTTGCAAACAAAATGGGGCAAGTAAATGATGCACCATTGTTTATCGATGATTCGCCAAATATGACAATGATGGAAATCCGCGCAAAAGCGCGTCGACTAAAGCAGCGCTTTGATTTAAAGATCCTTATCATCGATTATTTACAACTCATGTCCTCTGGCAAAAAAGTTGAAAGTCGCCAAGTTGAAGTTTCTGAGTTTTCTCGCTCACTTAAATTATTAGCAAAGGAACTTGCAATTCCAGTTATAGCAATTAGCCAGTTGAATCGTGGTCCAGAGCAGCGCCAAGATAAGCGCCCGATGCTTTCGGACTTGCGTGAATCCGGGTCGCTGGAACAAGATGCCGACATGGTGATTTTGTTACATCGTGAGGATGTTTACGAACGCGAGTCACCACGCGCCGGCGAAGCAGATTTTATTTTGGCTAAGCACCGAAATGGTCCAACTGGAACTGTTACCGTTGCATTCCAAGGCCATTACAGTCGTTTTGTTGACATGGCTACTTCGTAAATTATATTTCTTGTCTTTGAAAGAAGCGGATCATGTCCAACAGATCGACCCAAATAGATCGCATTAATTTAGCCAACTTGCTAGAACGCGAGCGTGAGACATATCGCGATCGCAATCAGAAATCTTTGGATCTTTATAACGGCGCGAAAAATTTGTTTGGCGGCGTACCAATGCCATGGATGAACAAATGGGTCGGTGGTTTTCCGCTGTACTTGCAAGGCGCAAAAGGAAACATCATTACCGATGTTGACGGCCATGAGTACATTGATTTTGCCCTAGGTGACACGGCAGCGATGACTGGACACTCACCGGATGCCAGCATCAAAGCAATCATTGATCGGATCCAAGATCTTGGCGGCATCACAACCATGATGCCTACCGAAGATGCGCAGTGGGTCGGGGCAGAGCTGACGAGACGATTTGGCGTGCCACTTTGGTCTTTTACAGTTTCGGCAACTGACTCCAACAGATGGGCAATTCGTCTTGCCAGACTTGCAACAGGCAAAAGCAAAATTCTAGTTTTCTCATATTGCTATCACGGATCAGTAGATGAAACCTTTGGAGTTCTGGACGCTAACGGCAATACCGTTTCAAGACCGGGCAATGTGGCGCCACCTGTTCCAATTGAGCAAACTACTCGAGTCGTCGAGTTCAATGACTTACCTGCGCTGGAAGCTGCATTAAAACACGGCGACGTAGCTGCCATTTTGACAGAGCCAGCGCTTACAAATATCGGGATCGTTTTGCCGGAACCGGGTTATCTCAAGGGTATGCGCGAACTTGCTACAAAGTACGGCGCACTTTTGATGATCGATGAAACCCACACCATCTCAGCTGGCTATGGTGGCATGACTTTACGCGACAAATTGGATCCCGATATTTTCATCATCGGTAAAAGTATCGGCGCAGGTATTCCATCTGGCGCATATGGTTTTACCCAAAATGTTGTAGATCTAATTAATTCCCACACTGAAGCAGACTTACTTGATGTCGGTGGCATCGGCGGAACACTTGCCGGAAACGCATTGTCACTTGCAGCAATGCGAGCAACACTGGGTGAAGTTTTAACGGAACAGGCATTTGAACACATGATTCAACTTGCCACCAGCTATACCGATCAAGTAAATGCGGCACTTGATGAATACGATGTGCCGTGGTCAATTTCGCAATTAGGTGCGCGGGCCGAATACCGCTTCACCTACCCGGCGCCAAACACTGGAACGCAAGCTATGCACGCGGGCGATGACGAGTTGGATGAGTTTATGCATTTGTTTATGTGTAACCGGGGAGTTTTAATGACACCGTTTCATAACATGGCATTAATGTGCCCAACTACTTCGCAAGAGCAGGTGGACTTACACTCTTCGCTATTTCGACAAGCGTTAAGCGAACTTGTTCAAGCCTGATAACAAGCCTCTACACTTTTAGATATGACGCTTCGCCGCCGACTGCAATTAGCCATAGTCATTTTTGCCGTGACACTGATTGGGGCCGCAATTTGGGAACGCCTGGTTTACCTGCAAGCTCGATCCGAACTTTCACTAACACTTGCAAACAATATGAAATTGGATGAAGTTGCTAACCAACTTTCTACAGCTTTAAGTGTCTCTCTGCTACTTAGCTTGACTTTATTATTTTTAGGATGGATTTTTTTGGAGCGCTGGGTACTTGCTCCGTTAGATGAAATGCGAACTGAGTTACGGCTAGTGGCCAGCGGCACGATACATCAAGTAATTGAAGTGGCCAATCCTCCCGAAATTAGAATGGCTGCCTCTGATGCTGAGTCAATGCGAATCAATTTAGTTTCCCAAATTGATTTAGCGCGCGCGGCTTGGCAAGGTCTAGAACAAGATGCACCGCTTGTACTTTCGATGCGTAACGCTCTTTCACCGACACTTCTGGATTCACTAAGTGCTGGCCTAGATATTTTTGGACAAACAATGCCGGCCTCCGGCGCCATTGCAGGGGACTGGTGGGATGTCATTCGCACGCCACAAGGTTTTGCCATTGCCATTGTGGATGTAACAGGGCATGGCCCAGAAGCTGGCGTTGTGGGATTGCAGATCAAGGCGATCATGACTGCCGCTCTTTCGGCTGGTTTCTCGCCGGAGATCGTTATGGAACGAGTCTCTGCTGGACTCTCTGATGTTGACGCACTGCTTGCCACGGCAGTAATCATCAACATTCCAAATGACATACGTTTGCCAGCTCAGTGGGTTAATGCTGGGCATCCAGCGGGGTTTTGGATTGATGACAATTATTTGTTAACTGCCTTAAATCCAACTGGCCCAATGCTTGGGGGCTTTGGCGGTAATTGGTCGAGTAAAGAATTTATGTTTGGCGCTGGACATCGGATAGTTCTTGCCTCCGATGGGTTACTGGAAACCCAAGATAACAAGGGTGAAGAGTTTGGTACCCAAGGCTTGGTTTCATCAGTGATCTCGGGAAATCAGTCTCAGAATTCCACGGAATTAACAAACTTAATAGTTTCTACTGCTCGCCAGGATTCCGTCACGTGGCAGCGCGACGATGTATCAGTTGTTGTGATTACCCGTAGGCTCGGACAATGAGTGATTCGCCCAAGCCACAACTGCGGCGAGAAATGGCCGAACTGCCAACCTATAAGGCAGGTAAAAAAGTTGCTTCCGTAAATGGATTAGCAGCCTTCAAACTTTCTAGCAATGAAAATGCGCATCCGCCGCTGCCAGGTGTTTTGGCTGCGATTACTAAGGCAGCACTAGAGATCAATCGCTACCCTGATCCGTTTTGCGGCGAACTAACTAAAGCGATAGCTGAAAAATTTGATGTCTCCATCGACGAAGTTGCAACTGGTACTGGATCAGTGGGAGTGTGCCAACAAATAATTCAAGCCATTGCCGGCGCTGGTGATGAAGTTATGTATGCCTGGCGATCATTCGAGGCTTACCCAATCATTACCACAATTGCTGGTGCGACTAATGTCGCAGTCCCGCTGACTTCCAGCGGGCAACATGACTTGGCGGCGATGTTAGCTGCGATAACACCAAAGACACGCGTAATTTTTGTCTGCACTCCTAATAACCCAACTGGTGGAATTGTCACACAACAACAGATAAATAAATTTCTAGATCAAGTGCCAACCGAAATTTTAGTTGTAATTGATGAAGCGTATGTGGAATTTAACTGTGACCCAAATGCCATTGACGGAATTGCAACTATGAAAGCCCACACAAATGTTGGTGTACTGCGAACTTTTTCCAAAGCTTACGGACTAGCAGGATTAAGAGTTGGGTATTTCATTGGACCCAAACACATCGCAGAGGCAGTGCGAAAAACTGCGGTACCTTTTGGAGTTTCAAACATTGCGCAAACCGCTGCGGTGGTCTCCCTTGAAAATGAGAGCGAATTGTTTGAACGTGTCGAACAAGTTATTGCCCTGCGCACCTGGTTCGAAGGTGAATTAACCAAGCTTGGTTTTGAGTTACCGGCAAGTCAGGCAAATTTCGTCTGGTTGCCATTAGGGGACCGCACGCTGGATTTCGTAACAAAAAGTGAAGGAATTGCCGTGGCAATTCGACCTTTCCCAGGCGAAGGCGTGCGCATAAGTATTGGCGAGCGCGAGGGCCTGGAGCGAATTATTGAATTTGCAAAGGATTTTGTTTCTTAACAGATTCAACGGCCACCACAATGGCGACACTTGCAATTACGATAAGGCCACCGATGATTATATTGGCGGTGAGTTTTTCGTTAAAAATTATTATTCCAAGTGCTACCGCGACAACTGGATTGATGTATGCGTAAGTAGATACCAATGTGATTGGCGCATTCTCGAGTAACCAGGTGTAGACCGTGTAACCAACGAGTGAGCCAATTACAACTAAGTACACCCACCCTGCCCAAGACCTGTAACTCGCATCAAAGAAATCGGCAACACTTTCGTTGTGAATTAAACCAGCAATCAGCAAGGCAACTGCGGCGCCAGCCATTTCATATGTACTTAGCAAAAGTGAGTTTTCTGGCGTATCCATTCGTGGCGCTAAGAACGAGCCAAGTGACCAACACAAGTTGCCAAACAAAATAATAAACATCCAGAGTGTGACGTTTTCGCCACCAGCGCCTGGGCGAGCTTGGGTTTGCCCAGGCAACATAATGATTGCAATTCCAATTAAGCCACCAATAATTCCAGCGAGCGAAATTAGTTTCGGTCGATCTCGATCAAGAGTGCGAAATAGCGCAGTCCAAATCGGCATTGCTGCCACAATCAGCGAGGCCACACCAATGGGAACCACTCTGGTAGCCAATGACATAGTGCCAAGTCCCACACCCAACATCAGCACACCGAGAAATAGCGAACTGGTCAGTTGACTTCTGGTCAAGCGCAATGATTGCCAGCCGTGTCGTAGACCGATAAACAAAACTAACAGTGCACTAGCTGCAGCGAATCGAAATGACATAGACATCAAAGGCGGCATTGTTTCAATTGTGAAAGCAATGCCAATGTAAGTAGTTCCCCAAGCTAGGTACATCACGCCAAGGCCAAGTGCAACCTTAGTTTTGCGCGAGGAGTTCACTCCTTCACACTATTGGGAGCGCCGCTTTTTAATTGCATGGCACTAGAACTAGGAAAGTGCAGATTTAACGGCCGCAGCAACTTGGCTGCCATCGGCGCGACCAGCTACTTGTGGTGATACAAGCTTCATCACTGCGCCCATAGCACTTGGTCCAGTCGCGCCATCGGCAGCAGCCTGTTGAACTGCACTGGCAATAATTTCTGCCAATTGGGAATCTGAAAGTCCGGCAGGTAAATAAGTCTGAATTATTTCCAATTCGGCGCGCTCTTTGTCACCAAGTTCTGGTCGCTTTGCAGCATCGTACGCCGTTGCAGCTTCTTTACGTTTCTTAGCTTCCCGATTAAGCACAGTTATGAAATCTTGCGCAGTTAGCACCCGCGCCTCTTTGCCAGATACCTCTTCGTTAGTTATTGCGGCGAGCACCATACGCAATGTGCCGGAAGTTAGGGAATCTTTCGCACGAATCGAAGCAGTCAGATCTATATGAAGCTGTTCCTTAAGTGTGGTCATGACTACATCTTGTCAGAAAAGAGTTATTGCCTGAACTAAGGCACGAGCTCTGGAACTGGAACAACAGGATTAGGAATTATTCCGCCAGTGACTGGGTCAATAATCAAGGTGCCATCGGCTAGCCCCTTTTCATTTTCCTTAGCAGTTCTCTCAGTTATGCAAATAAGCAGCTCTGGTTCTTTTAGGCCGAAACACTCGTCTTTTGAAATGGTTATTTCGTTACCAACGCCGCCCGCGTTTAGTCCATTGAGAGTGGTTAAGTTCCAAGCAGTTTTTGGTGTGCCAGCCAGAGCTCCGATAAGTGAGTCGCGCCATATGGGACCAGGCATAGTGGAACCAAAAACTTGGGAGTAGTACCTGCCACCAATATTTATGTTCTTCATGGGATATTTCTGCCCACCTCGTGGGTCGCCAACCCAAACCGAAGCAGCCATGTCTGGGGTGTAACCAACGAACCAAACGGCAGCTGAACTATCAGTGGTTCCAGTTTTACCCGCTGCTGGACGGCCTAAGTCCATAGCTCGACCAGTGCGACCGGGAATTGGTCCATCAATAACACCGGCTAATACAGCAGTGGTGCTATCAGCAACCTGTAAATCAATAGTTCGCTTGCAGTCAGCAGATGGTACGTCGATTTCGACACCAAATCGATCTGTGATTTTCGATATTGCAATTGGTGAACAATGCACACCGTGAGCAGCCAAAGTTGCCATACCTTCAGTCATGTTTAAGGTAGTCACATCAAAACAGCCAAGTGTGAAACATGGATATTTTTCAAATAATTCGCCATTACCTTGCTTGACCCCGGCAGCGGTTGCGATGTCAATTGGATCACAGAGTCCGAGCCTTTCTTCTAGCCCAACAAAATAAGTATTTACCGAAAACGCAGCTGCGCTCAAGATATCAAATGCGCCCGATGAAGTTGAGTTCTGCACTTCATAAGGTGCAAACTTGTCGCCAGTTTCACATTCCACAAAGTTTTCAAATGTCTTTTTTGCGGGAGCACCTATTACCTCGAATGGATCCCAGCCCTGTTTAAATGCAGCAGCAATAGTGAAGGCTTTAAATGTCGAACCAGCTTGAAAACCAACGGTGCCATTGGAGTCAACTGGAGTGTTGTAATTAACCGTCGTGTACCCAGCGCCACTGCGACCCCACTTACGATTTTGTGCCATCGCGGTGATTTCACCAGTGCCAGGGCGCATCATCGTGATTGCTGCAGCCTTACCGCTGGGATCATCAAACGGAATTTTTTCATCCACCGCAGTCTGGGATGCTTTTTGTGCCTTTGGATCCAAAGTAGTTTTAATTGTTAAACCACCAAGATTCAAAACAGTCTCCCGAACTTGTGGCGTATCACCAAAAATTGGATCGTTTCTTAGAACGGTTAAAACATAATCACAGAAATATGGAGCAGCTGAGGTAGTGCAACCGTTAGGAAGTTCAGTTGGATTCAAGTCCAAACTAACTGGAACTGCAATAGCAGCATCAGCTTGTTCTGAAGTGATATACCCAGAATTCTTCATGGCCTTTAAAACTAAATCGCGGCGAGCTTGGGCGCGCTCTGGATATTGCGTTGGATCGTAACGCGAAGGGTTTTGCACCAGACCAGCCAGCGTTGCAGCTTGGGTAAGTGTTAATTCGCTGGCACTTTTAGAAAAGTATCTTTTGGATGCAATCTCCACACCATAGGAACCTGCGCCAAAGTAAGCAATGTTTAAATATCCGGCAAGGATTTCTTTTTTCGTAAGTTTGTTTTCAAGCCCAATTGCATATCGTGCTTCCCGCAATTTGCGATTGATGGAGACTGCAGTCGCAGCTTGTTGTTCTTCTTTTGTTGTGGCAGCAGTTAGCAAGATCTGCTTTACGTACTGTTGCGTGATGGTTGAACCACCTTGGACTTGACCACCAGAACCAGTGGAAATGGAAGCTCTAATAGTTGCGCGAAAATCAACCCCAGCATGATTGAAAAACCGCTGATCTTCGATCGCAATGATCGCCTGTTGCATTAGTGGTGAAATCTGTTCAAGCGGTACTTCAATTCGATTCTGCGCGTAGAGCACAGCAAGTACGTCCCCTTTTGCATCCAAAATTGTGTTTTGTTGTGGCAATGGAACTCGGGTTAAGTCATTGGGCAGAGTGCTGAAAGCTTGCGCGCCATTTCGGGAAGCCAGACCTATACCGCCAGCAACTGGTAAAACTATGAGCGCCGTGACGATTCCGGCAAGCGCGGTGAAGGAGATCATTTTAGTCAAAAGACCAAAACGATTAAGTTCGGTGCCCAAGCGATTATTCCCCATAACCACTCAATGGTAACTTGCCCAATTACCTATCTGTAACGCGGATATATCTAATTGATAACAGTTGCATCCCAGAGCAAAAAAGTTCATTTTAGGTATTGACATGGGTGACGATTAGCCCAATAGTTAAGCAATCGGTATTTACCTAATTGTTTTACGTAGGTAATTTCGATCGAGGTAGATCCAAGTATGAGGGGATACGAATCGTTAATGTGGAACGCTGAATGGAGCCGGAGCGCGGCTTGTCGAGACACTGACCCAGACTTATTGTTTGCTCAAGGAGCGGCGCAAAATCGCGTAAAGGTTATCTGTGCTGGTTGTTCCGTTAAGACTGAGTGCCTAGCCGATGCACTAGATAACGAAATCGAATTTGGTGTCTGGGGTGGCATGACTGAGCGGGAACGCCGCGCACTACTTCGCCGTCGATCAAATGTAACTTCCTGGCGCGAACTCTTAATGAGCGCCCGCCAAGACTACGACCGCTTAGATCCAGTGGCTTTTGTTCACGGCGGCTGAACCGACATTTTTTGTTAGCCAGTAACTGTCGTATGCTCTAAATATGACTAAATGGGAATATTTAACTGCGCCCGTGCTGGTGCACAATACAAAAGCAATTCTTGACAACTTTGGACTTGACGGCTGGGAATTAGTCGCAATCGTTCCCGGTATGAATTCCGAAAATCTTGTGGCTTACTTCAAGCGACCAAAGGATTAGAGAAAATAATGAGCGTTGTTGAGGATCGGTTAGCTGCACTCGGAATTTCAATTCCAGAAGTTGTGCCACCAGTAGCTTCTTATGTTCCAGCTGCCCGCACTGGAAATCTCGTTTTTACTTCAGGCCAACTACCATTCGTTGCTGGTGAACTAATCGCAACAGGCCTGTTAGGCAAGGACGTTGACGAAGAGACTGCAAGTAAATGCGCAGCGCAATGCGCAGTTAACGCAATTGCAGCTATCAAGTCCTTAATAGGCGATTTAGATAAAGTCGTTCGCGTTGTGAAAGTTGTTGGGTTTGTGGCAAGTACTCCAGAATTCACAAAGCAACCTGTAGTAATAAATGGCGCCAGTGATTTATTTATTCAAGCTTTTGGTGATGCTGGCAAGCATGCCCGCTCTGCAGTGGGCGTAGCCTCATTGCCGCTAAATACTCCGGTAGAAGTAGAAGTAATAGTCGAAGTACGCGACTAAATTGTTTCAGGCAGTGCTAGTACTGCCAACGACGTCAGAAAAGAGCAAAAAGGAGAGAGTCATGATTGATGAGAATCTGCAAAAAACTCCGCTCTTTTCTGCCCTCGATGAAGAAGCTGCACTTGCGTTACAAAAATCTATGGTTCCGCAAAGCATCAAACGGGGAAACACACTTTTTCAAGAAGGTGATTCAGGAGATCGACTTTACGTAGTTACCGAAGGCAAAATTAAATTAAGCCACGCCTCAGGTGATGGTCGCGAATCTGTGCTTATGGTGCTTGGACCAGGGGACATGTTCGGTGAACTTTCACTTTTTGATCCAGGACCGCGCACTGCTACAGCTGTAGCAGTAACTGATTCGAAGGTTTTAGGTCTAGGCCACACTGATTTGAATCCATGGTTGGCAGGTCGCCCAGAAGTAGCTCAGAAACTATTGCAAGCTTTAGCCCATCGGTTGCGCCGGACAAATGAAGCCATGTCGGATTTGGTATTTGCTGATGTTCCGGGGAGAGTCGCAAAAGCGCTGCTGGAGCTTGGTGAAAAATTTGGTTCGAAAACCGAAGCTGGAATTTATGTGAACCACGATTTAACGCAAGAAGAGCTTGCCCAATTAGTTGGCGCATCCAGAGAAACCGTTAATAAAGCACTCGCTGATTTCGTGAGTCGTGGCTGGCTTAAGTTGGAGACTCGTTCAGTTGAACTACTTGACCTTGAACGCCTTTCAAAACGCGCTCGATAACGCACCATTTAGTCTTAAGTAATGGCACTGCGAGAATCTAAGAAAGCACTCAAGGCGCGCGCCGAAGAAATCAATGAAAAATTAGCACACATGTTTCCCGATGCTAAATGTGAATTAGATTATGAAAACCCGTTGCAACTTTTGGTAGCGACTGTCTTGTCAGCGCAATGCACTGACAAGCGCGTAAATATGGTCACGCCAGTCCTATTCAAAAAATATCCAAAAGTTACAGACATCGCTGCAGCGCCGCTTGTTGCTATTGAAGAAATTATTAAATCCACTGGTTTTTATCACAACAAAGCGATTTCAATTAAAGGATTAGCAGCATCAATTATTGAACACTTTAATAGCGAAGTCCCAAACTCACTCGAGGAACTTATTACTTTGCCCGGAGTTGGTCGCAAAACTGCAAATGTGGTTTTAGGTAACGCATTTAACATTCCAGGTGTAACAGTTGATACCCACGTTGGACGAATTTCGCGCCGACTTGGTTGGACTAAAAATACGGATCCAGTAAAAGTGGAATTTGATATTATGGAAATTTTCCCCGATCAAGAATGGACCATGTTAAATCATCGTTTAATTTTTCTGGGTCGCAGAGTTTGTCATTCTCGAAAACCTGCCTGCGGCGCCTGTGAACTTGCAAGTATGTGTCCATCATTTGGCGAGGGCCCGAGGGACCCAAGTGAAGCTGCCAAGTTGATTAAGACGGGTGCCTAAATGTCAACACCTGAATGGATGAGCACGCTAATTGCTCGCGCGCCACAATTAATCCCAAGTGATTTATCTCGACACGAAGTTCCAGATGAAAGTACCCGCGAGGCTGCAGTATTGGTGTTATTCGGACCACGCGAGGATTTTGGTGAAGTTGTAATTATTGAACGCGCATCACATTTAAAAGCCCATCCTGGTCAACCTGCATTTCCAGGTGGTCGAGTTGAGGAAGGTGACTCCTCACTAGCGCAAACCGCATTGCGCGAAGCACGCGAAGAAATTGGCTTGGATCCAAACAGTGTAGAAATCTTGGGCGAGTTACCTCAGCTTTGGATTCCACCCTCGAATTTCAAAGTGACCCCAGTTTTGGCTTGGTGGCACACACCTCATGAACTAATTGACATTGACACTAATGAGGTGCAAGCCGTTCATCGCATTTCCTTAAATGCTTTGATTGATCCAGCAAACCGAATGCGAGTGCGACATCGCAATGGTTCATTTGGGCCGGGCTTTGCTGTTGAATCCATGCTTATCTGGGGATTTACTGGCGGTCTAATTTCGCGATTAATGGATATCGCTGGCTGGGCGACCGCCTGGGATGAATCAAAAATTGTTGAACTTCCGGCGCCGGCGCCCAACACGGAAGTGACAAGTTGAATTCATTTTATTTAGATATTATTTTGCTGGCCTTTGGAATCTTTATCGTCAGTTCAGGTTGGCGCCGGGGCTTAATAGTCAGCGTGCTTTCACTTATTGGATTATTTGCCGGCGCTTGGCTTGGACGATCCTTAATTGAAATTGTTACCGGCGCCTCGACTACAACATCATTTAGTCGCACAGCGCTAAGCGCCGCTGCACTTTTTCTTGGAATGGGATTTGGTAGCGCATTAGGCAGTTTCATCGGAGTTCGAATTCGCAATATTTTCAGTTGGTCACCAATTCGATTCCTAGATAATTCCACTGGAGCCATTGTTTCAATTAGTGCTTGGTCGATTGTTGCCTGGTTTATGGCAACGACATTATTGGCTGCACCAATGTCTTCCCTTACAAACATGCTGACCGAATCAAAAGTGATTGTTGCACTTGATCAATACATGCCGGTTCAAGTCAGAGATGGCGTTGAATCAGTTCGAATTTATGTTTCTAATTCTGATTTACCCAGCAGTATCAGTGAAGCACTTCTGGCACCAGCGGTTGAGCCACCAGATGTTTCTGCAACAGCGCAGCCTGCTATCGCAGCAGCTCTGGAATCTGTAGTTAAAGTTGAGGGCACTGCGATGGAATGCAGCTCTCGGTTAACGGGATCTGGTTTTGTTGTTGGGCAAGATCTCATAATTACAAATGCGCATGTAGTTGCTGGGGTAACTAATCCAACAGTTCGCGTTAAAGGTAAAGGTAAGGCATTCGAGGGCTCGGTAATTTTCTTTGATCCAGCCAATGATGTGGCATTGATTCGCACCTCCGATTTTCCATCGGTGGCATTACGTATTAGCGAGCCTCTTGCCAGGGGCGACGCAGCTGTAGTGGCAGGTTTTCCGGGCGGTGGCCCACTTGCTTTGATACCTGCTCGGGTTCGCAGTGTTTCGCAAACTTCGGGCACAGATATTTATGGCAAAAACCCAGTAACTCGAGAAATTTATGCGATATCAGCAGACATCAAGCAAGGTGACTCGGGCGCTCCGATGCTTGCAATAGATGGAAGTGTCGCAGGCCTGATTTTTGCCTCCTCAGCCGTAGATGATCAAACCGGCTACGCGTTAACTGCATCGCAGTTCATGGCCGCAGTAAATGCAGTAAGTACTGTCTATTCAGACCTGCCAGCCGTAAGTACGGGTGCGTGTTCCGGAGTCCGCTAAGTAATCGTTAACAAGACTTAGGCGATGTCACTTGACCTAACTTGAAAGTGCGACAACTATCGTTACTAATAACAAAGTACCCACGAATTTCAATGAAAGGCACGAATTCAATGAGCGGTGAAGCTTTAGAAAATCTTTCGCACGAAGATCGAATTTTTGTCCCTTCACCTGAGTTTGCGTCAAAAGCAAATGGAAAATCAGATCTTTACACTCAAGCGCAAACAGATCGAAACAGCTTTTGGGATGAGCAAGCAAAAAATTTGGACTGGGATACGCCATGGAGCCAAGTTTTGGATTGGTCAGGCGCGCCAGTTTCCAAATGGTTCGTAGGCGCGAAACTAAATGTTTCAGTTAATTGCATTGATCGCCACGTTGCAGCAGGAAACGGACAGCGAGTAGCAATTCACTTTGAGGGCGAACGCGGTGATACCCAGACCATCACATACAAAGACTTATTGGATCGTGTCAGTCAAACCGCAAATGCTTTAACTGAACTGGGTATCAAAACTGGCGATCGAGTAGCAATTTATATGCCGATGATTCCAGAGGCTGTTATCTCCATGCTGGCGTGCACGCGCATTGGCGCACCGCACTCAGTAGTCTTCGGAGGTTTTTCCGCAGAGTCATTACGCAGTCGAATCGAAGATGCATCAGCAAGCGTAGTTATCACAGCTGACGGTGGCTTTAGAAAAGGTAGTCCATTTGGATTAAAGAGCGCAGTGGATGAAGCTGTCGCATCGATCCCGAGTGTTAAAAAAGTGTTGGTTGTTAAGCGAACCGAGCAAGAAGTCAATTGGAATAGTGAACGTGACGTTTGGTGGGATGACATTGTTTCTAAACAATCAACTTCACATACGCCAGAATTTTTTGATTCGGAACACCCACTTTTTATTCTCTATACATCTGGTACCACAGGAAAACCAAAAGGTATTTTGCACACCACCGGTGGCTACTTAACTCAAGTGGCATATACCTACCGCGTAATTTTCGACATCAAACCCGAGACTGATGTGTATTGGTGTACTGCTGATGTGGGTTGGATAACTGGCCATTCCTATGTTGCGTACGGGCCACTAGCAAATGGCGCTACCCAAGTTATTTATGAAGGCACACCAGATACTCCGCACAAAGGACGCTGGTGGGAAATTGTTGCCAAGTATGGCGTAACCATTCTTTACACTGCGCCAACTGCAATTCGTACATTCATGAAGTGGGGCGATGAATTTCCCCAAGCGCACGACTTATCAAGTTTGCGCTTGTTGGGCAGTGTTGGTGAACCAATTAATCCAGAAGCTTGGATGTGGTACCGAGAAATTATTGGCTCAAATAATTGCCCGATTGTCGATACTTGGTGGCAAACCGAAACTGGCGCAATCATGATCAGTCCGCTGCCTGGTGTAACCGCGACAAAGCCGGGCTCAGCCATGGGGCCGATACCCGGAATCAATGCTGAAATTCTTGATGATGCTGGTACTGCAGTGGGCCACGGCAGTGGCGGTTATTTAGTTTTAACAAAACCTTGGCCAGCAATGCTGCGTGGTATCTGGGGCGACATGGAGCGTTACAAAGAAACTTATTGGTCACGTTTTGATTCCCGATATTTTGCAGGCGATGGCGCCAAGTGGGATGAAGATGGCGCGATTTGGCTACTTGGTCGCGTTGATGACGTCATGAATATTTCGGGACATCGTATTTCAACAACCGAAGTTGAGTCTGCATTAGTTTCGCACCCAACAGTTGCAGAGGCAGCGGTCGTTGGCGCAGCTGATGAAACAACCGGTCAAGGCATTGTGGCATTTGTAATTTTGCGAGCTGGTTCAGTAGATGGCCCAGGTGTCGCCAAAGAGTTACGAGCTCACGTGGCGAAAGAGATCGGCGCGATTGCGCGCCCACGGCAAATTCTGATCGTGGCGGAACTGCCAAAAACTCGATCCGGAAAAATTATGCGCAGATTACTTCGCGACGTTGCTGAAAATCGAACTTTGGGCGATGTTACGACACTTGCGGATCCAACAATCATGAATCTAATTGGCGAGGGATTAAAGAGTTCAACTTCAGATGATGACTAATCCTGTTTAGGATAAAGTCGAAGACATGAGCCACGAAGTAGACGTGTTTAGCGAAGTTCCGGAAACGGAACAGCGTTGGTTAGCTCGCGCCCTTAAAAATGAAACCGTTGGTGGCCTGTTATTGATGGCCTCTGCATTATTCGCTCTAGTTTGGGCGAACTCTGCTTGGTCTGACTCCTATGAAGCCATAGTCAACTTTAAATTCGGTCCAGAAGCTTTAAATTTGAATTTGACTTTGAATGTCTGGGCTGCAGATCTTTTGCTCGCCATTTTTTTCTTTGTGATCGGCTGTGAACTAAAGCATGAATTTGTGCTGGGCACTCTTTCTAATCCGCGAATAGCTGCCGTTCCGATTGGCGCTGCCTTAGGCGGCATGGTCACTGCAGCAGCAATTTTCTTGGCTTTTAATTTTGGTACTCCAGCGCAAGCTGCGTGGGGTCTGCCAATTTCAACAGATGTTGCCTTTGCGCTAGCAGTACTAGCAATTGCCGGCCATCGATTGCCGATTGAGTTACGTTCTTTTTTGCTCACGATTGCTGTGGTAAATGATCTAGGCGCAATTCTGGTAATTGCAATTTTTTATGGTCACGGTTTTTATGCAATGTGGTTTGGTTTGGCCGTAGCCTTGTTGCTTTTATTTGCCTTACTACAGAACCGAAAAGTCACGTCAATATTTATTTTTCTCCCACTTGCAATAGTGATTTGGTACGCGATGTTTCGAAGTGGAATCCACGCCACTATTGCGGGCGTTGCGATGGGCCTGCTAATGCGAGTGCGCAAAACGCAAGCCGAGCAAGTATCACCGTGCGATAAAGCCGAAGTTACGCTGCGGCCATTGTCTGCGGGATTTGCGGTACCGGTTTTCGCTTTCCTGGCTGCCGGCGTAAATGTATTGGGCACAACATTGGGGGAGGCACTTTCTGATCCGCTCACAGTGGGTGTGCTGTGTGGACTCATTATTGGTCAGCCAATTGGTGTCACTTTAGGCGCCTTCCTGGTTTCCCGGTTTACCAAGGGAACGCTTAATCCTGATTTATCTTGGTGGGATGTCGTTGTCGTTGGATCATTGGCAAGTATCGGATTTACCGTCGCGCTGCTGATTGCGGAAGTGTCGTTCATAGCTGATCCTGCGATATTGATGACCAGCAAATTCGCAATCATATTTACAAATTTGGTCGCAATTATTGTGTCGGTCTTGGCGATTTCAATTCGCTCGATGGCAATTGGGCGCTATAAAACGCAATAGTGACATAGATTTTCTAGGGCGCTGGTCTGCATTACGCTAGATCTATGAGTGAGCAGCAGGAACCGACCCTAACTTCAATGATCAATTCGATCAAAGATGATCTGACCTCTTTGGTGAATAGCCACATTGAACTGGCGCAGGCGGAAGCTAAAGAAGCGGTCGGTCGTATGGCTAAATCTTCAGGATTATTTTTAACTGCAATTGCCATTGCGAACCTGGCAGGAATTTTTATTTTCATTGCTGCCGCGTACTACCTAAATACTTTGGGTTATGAACTTTGGATCAGTTTTCTTCTGGTAGTTGCGGGTTTAGCAACACTCGCCTTGATTCTTGGACTTTTAGCATGGCGACAAATAAGAAAAATCACGCTCGGTAGTCGCACTGCAAAATCGCTCGCAGATACCGTCCAAACTCTTACAACTCTGCGCCCCGGCTCCAAATAACAAAAGTGTCGGCGCTCAATCAGATTGATCCACTCAGTAACTTATTAGCGTTGCCTGGCGTTGCTAAAGAATGTGAAACAACTTTAAAGGCCATTGACGACTTGATGTGGAATCGCACAGTTCGTCGGCACCAATTAGCGCTTACTCCTTACACCCGCAGAATCGCTGGGTTTGCAACTGCCGCACTTGATGGCGCGCAGATGCCAAAAGACCCAACCATGGAGCCAGAAGTTTCGCCAATGGGTTCACTTTCTGAACAAGGACTATTGCTGACAGCTGAAGCAGATTTACAAACTTTGGCATTTAAGACAGAACCGCTAAAAGTCTTAGCCCGACTTCACACTTTTGCTTCTAACGACGGTGATCGTGGACAACCTCGAACAAGTAATGAAATTGACGATCCACTTCGTATTGGTAATGTGCCACCTCACGAAGTCCTACAAGAAAGACTTGCTGCGCTAGTTGATCTGATTATCAATTCAAAAGCGCCAGTAATTTTGATCGCAGCAATTGCGCACGCTGAGCTAGCGACACTTAGACCATTCACCCAAGGCTCCTATTTGGTAGCTCGGGCAAGTACTCGATTGATTTTGGCAGCTCGAGAGGTTGATGTGGACGGACTTGTTATGAGCGAATATGGCGCGTTTCTTTTAGGGCGACCGGCATATGTAAAAGCGCTGACTTCATATCAATCTGGAACTGCCGCTGGTGTGGCTGCGTGGATCGAGTGGCAGGGCGAAGCTATCCGCAAAGGAATTGAAATGGCATTGCAATTAGCCGAACTAGCGGATGCTAAGTAGTAATCTTTTCCACAGCCAAAAAAGTCACACAGGATGAATTTTCATCTTTCTTAAGGCCAGAAGTATCAACATCATCTTAAAGTCAGGTGCAATTAGCTCCGTGACTAGATGGAGATTTGATGCATGCATTACTGGTAACTCGTGATGATCGAGTAATTACGGAATTTCAAAAAATTGCAGCTGTTACTCAAACGCCGTTGGTGATTGAAAGTGAACCAAATGCAGCCGATCTTTCAAATGCTTATCGAGTTTTTGTCGCCTCTGATTGCGCGCAAGCGAACTTAAATCATCCTGAGATTGTGCTGGTTGTAATCGGGGCAACTGGCCCAGAGACTTGGCGATTCGCCACAAAGCTTTTGGCAAACCACATAGCGGTCATTCCAGACTCCAGAGATTGGCTAGTTGAACACCTTTCGGCGCCGGTAACCAAGAAGGGGTTGTGCGTTGCAATTATTCCAGGAGCAGGTGGAGCTGGCGCATCACTGCTTTCGGCTGGACTGGCATTTCATGCCCGACAACTCTTTAGTGATGTTGTACTTGTTGATCTTGATGAAAGTTCAGCTGGTTTAGATATCCTGCTTGGAATTGAAACCCAACCAGGTATGCGATGGCAAGATTTTCATTCTTTGACTGGTTCTATAAGTGGCAGCGATATTCTGCGCGGCTTGCCGGTAAGAGATGGTGTAGCACTGCTCACTCACAATGATTCGAAATCGACACCTGAGAAGTTTGTGCCAGAGGCAATTATTCAACAATTACGAGGAGTCTCTGGGCTGGTCATCATAGATTTTCCAAGATTTACTAATCAAGTGACCGCGGTGGAAATCTTGCAACAATGTGACGTTGCTTTTGTGGTAACGCCATCAACTGTGCGAGGAAGCGCCAGCACAAAAATAGCAATTGCACACATCTCCAAACACGTTTCAAATGTGGAACTCGTCATTAGGAATTTACCAGGCACAAATCTTGACGCACTAAAAATTGCTCAGTCTTTAGATGTGCCATTAGCTGGATCAGTAAATTCTGATCCGCGTATAGTCGAGCAAATTGAACAAGGATTTGGGGTCGCAGGAATTCACTTAGGTGGCTTCACTCGAAGCTTGAATGCACTCGCCCAGCGATTGGCACAAACTGATGACATCCAACAAGTCGCATGAACTAGTCGAACAAGTTCGCGCTCGGTGTATTGAACAAGGCATAAAACCCGATGTCAGAGCCGTTACCGAAATTGTCCGACAGTTATTGCCAGCCAGTTCGCACGGCGATCTTGTTGAACTTATCGATATTGTTTTGTCTGAAATTTTCGGACTTGGGCCCATAGAGGGTTTGCTTCTGCTCCCAGGACTCACCGATGTCTTAGTTAATCGCTTTGACCAGGTGTGGGTTGATCAAGGGCAGGGCTTGCGAAAAACTAAAGTGGCTTGGCCTTCAGAGCAAGCAGCGCGAGATTTTGCCAGTCACTTAGCTGCTCTTGGACATCGTCGCTTGGATGATGCGCACCCATTTGTGGACTTACAACTAGAAAATGGGATCCGATTTCATGCAGCTTTGCCCCCACTTGCGGTAGCCGGAATCGCAATGTCATTTCGAGTGCCATCGAACCAGCAGTACACACTCGGAAAACTACTTGTTCTAGGAGCTTTCTCAGAATCGATTTATGACAAGCTCACCCAAATTGTTGCGGATCGAAAAAGTTTCATTATTAGTGGTGGTACTGGTAGCGGTAAAACTACTTTGCTAGCAGCCATGCTCTCGCACGTTGATAAGTGTCATCGAATCGTAGTTATTGAAGACTCAACTGAATTGGATATAAATCATCCGCACGTAGTTAAAGTGCAGTCCCGACTTGCAAACAGCGAGGGATTTGGCGAAGTAACTATGACTGATTTGGTAAGACAAACATTGCGCATGCGCCCAGACCGAATTGTTGTTGGTGAAGTCAGGGGAACTGAAATTAGTGACCTCTTGTTGGCACTAAACACTGGACACAATGGCAGTGCCACGACAATCCACGCAGACGATGCATTGAGTGTCCCAACTCGAATCGAAGCACTAGGGCTTTTGGCAGGGTTGCCGAGACAAGCAATTCATGCCCAAATGTATTGCGCGTTTAACTATGTGATCCAAATGCATGACGCGCAGCTGCGGCCTCGCGGGGTAGCAAGCATTGCAAAATTTGTGAAACTTATCGATGGAACTGTTACGACCGAAGTAATTCTGGAAGATTTATATGTTGAACCCAGAGATGCTGCAGTGCCGAGCAAACTAAAAATACAAGCTGTCGCATGAAAACGTTTTGGATCGCTACTTGTGCTTGGCTTGCCTGTTACTTAGCAATGGCGCCGTTGCCGAATGTATTCGTAGTACCTAATTTCAAAGTAGCGATGACTAAGTTTCGCAGGCACAAGAAGATCCAAATGACTTTTGATGAAAAATTGCAATTCATAAACTGCATCAAAATCCAACTGTTATCTGGTTCCACTCAAATTGCGGCATTGCAATTTGCCCTAAGTCGGATTAACCAGGCGCTATTACCTGAGACCAGAAAGAGTTTTTCATTTCGATCTGACATTTACGCAGCAATGAAACGTGACGCTGATGTAATCGAGTTTCGGGCACTGGCAGATTACGCCTTACTTATGCAAGCAAGCGCAAGATCTGGCGCAAGTATTTCGCAGCCGCTTTCAAACCTGGCTTCAACTATGATTCGGAATCGAACGCAGGAGCAATTGCTTACAACAGAGTTAGCAAGTACGAAAGCTACAGTCTTGTTGCTCGCCGGTTTACCAATAATTGGATCAGGCTTAGCCATGATGCTTGGTTCACAGTCGATCAATTGGCTATTCACAACAGGCCTTGGACGCGGCGCTCTATTCACTGGTCTTGCTCTGGAGCTATTGGGCTGGGTCTGGGTCCAGCGGTTATTGGCAAATGCTCTGCGAGATCCAAGTTGATTGCTTTGGCCGCGCTGAGTCTGGGGTTAGCAAGCTATTTAATCTTCCCGCTACCGGGCATAAAACATCGCTCAAAAATCGAAGCCAGCAAAACGGAAAAGATCTCGAACGAGACTGTGACAATCGCAGGAGTTATGGAAACTACGCAATTCCTTAGGATGTGTCTTGGTATTGGGATGACAATTTTGGATGGACTAACTTTTATCTGCCCACAATTACCAACAACTGCGCGCATAGATATTGAATCGGTGTTAGCTCAATTCAAATTAGGCAAACCTTTAACGCTTGCTCTGGATTCGCTAGCTTCCAGGAGCCCACTCTGGCTTGGGCTAACAGATTCGCTGATTGCAGCATTGATCACTGGCAGTCCAATTCATGATCAATTAGCTGAACTTGAACAAGCCACTAAAACTTCATTAGACATGGCAAAACTAAATCGAATCAAGTCAGTTGCCGTGAAAAGCGTTTTACCTCTTGGGCTTTGCTTTTTACCAGCATTCATTTTGCTTGCTGTGTTGCCACTTGTAGCAGGCTTAGTAGCAAATTTTTTCAACTATCCACAGTAACCGGCAATCAACAGCGCAGCGAAAACTATTTCGCAGTTGTACGTATCGACTGGAGAATTCGATAGCGCGCTTGCGCACAAACATGAATGGGGAAATTCGTGAAACAAAAATTACTAAACGCAACAAGGAACGACATTGGTATGACGACGGCTGAATATGCCGTTGGCACTATTGCAGCAGCAGGCTTAGGTGGTGTTTTACTCAAGTTATTGACGAGTCCAGAATTCCAAGCACTTATCTGGAAAATAATTCAGAGTTCATTTAGTTTTCTTTTCACAAACTAATCGTGTCGAGAATGCTAAGCGTTGGATTAGGTGTGAGCAGGCAGCTAGTCCAACGCACGCATGGGTATGCAGTAGCAGAGTTTGCCATCGTTCTGCCAGCAATTTTGTTTGTGGCTGCGATCGTTTTTTCGCTAATTGGTATAACGACGACGCAAATTCAATTAGAGAGTAGTGCGGCGATGGCCGCCCGGATCATCGGACGCGGGGACCCACTCCCAGATTCTTATCGCAATTCGCTGCCCGTGGGAACGCAAATATTTGCTAAGCCCAATGGTGACGTTGTTGAGGTGATTCTTACAACCACCAGAAGTATTGGGCTACCACTTCTTTCCCACGACTTCACATTGACTGCAACAGCGTGGGCTCGGCTAGAACCTGTCTTTGAGGAGTTTGGCTAATGCAAGACAACAAGCCACTGGAAGCAAATGATTCCGGGCAGGTAACAATTTTGCTACTCGCATTGGCACTTGCAATTTTGTCTGTGCTACCAATTTTGGCAACTATGAGCCAGTTAGTAGTCACCCAACATAGATTGAACGCAACAGCAGATGCAAGTGCTTTGGCGGGCGCGCTTGAATTGGAATTTAATCAAAACCAAGCGTGTGATACCGCACTAAATTTCAAAATGAATTTTCCGAGTTCATCCAGGAGCTGTCAGGCATCAGAATCGATAATCAAAGTGGAGTTAACCTTGCCAAACACTTATTTTCCAATGAAATTTTTGTTGCCCAATCTAGTGGCCAGTGCCACAGCAGGCATTGCCCAGCCAATGGAACCCATGCCGTAGATTATTACTACAACACCAGAAGGACGCTCATGCAGATCGATCTAACACCAGATGTCACTCGATACGTTATTTCGGTATCAGGCGAAGTTGACCTCGCCACCTCACCCGAGTTGGATGGCGCCATAATTGCCGCGCTTGATTCCGGCACAGCAGGGCTTGCAATTGATCTATCTAATGTGACATTTATGGACTCATCAGGTTTGGGCGTAATAGTACGTGGCCTAAAACGTTGCCGAGAAGCTGATATCGAATTGGATTTAGTTATTACGAATGAACGCGTACTTAAAGTATTTGGAATTACGGGCCTTGATCAAGTAATCCCAATCCACGACGCACTAGAAGACATTTAACTATTCGGCTTAATCTGCCATTTTTGGCAGACCTGCGATGTGGGCTAGACTGGGCAAGCGCATTTCGGTGCGCACGCGCTCGTAGCTCAACGGATAGAGCATCTGACTACGGATCAGAAGGTTAGGGGTTCGAATCCCTTCGAGCGCGCATATCCTCTAGTAGTTCAGTTGATAGAGCAATACGTAGCTAGCAATGACGATTGGTGTGGTTTCACCAAACACCGACGACTAGCGACTAAGAACTAGGGGTACCCCTAGTACCTGTCTAGGGGTAACCCTAGACATTTGCCCTAATTGCCTTTTGAGTGATGTATTACTCCTGACATGTTGGTATGTTGCGAATAATTCTAAGAAAAGAGAGCTTCGATTATGCGTAAATTCTTGGTACCGCTATTGGCCATAATTACTGTGATTGCGGTTGTAGCGCTTTCAATCTTTTTGTTCAATGCAAAAGATAAAACTCCTTCAGCAGCAGAGGCCGCAACGGAATCATGGTTGTACTCTTTGCAGTCAGCTGGAACCAGCGACTTTGACCAGTCCTCGGGTGTGTTTAGCGTGCCGGTGGGAAGCCTCGTGGGATTTAGCGACCGCCCCTTTCGGGACATACAAGACTTGTCGCTCACCGACTTCGTTGCGCTGTGGGACGACACAAGTGAGGACTCCTTTAGCGCCGATCCACCTAATGCTGCGCTTACCTACTGGGACAGTGATGCAACCGACGCGGTTGCTCACACCGTCATTGTTGAGATCACTGGAGACCTAAGCAGTGCTGGCAATGTGCTATCGATGAAGCTACAGATCCTTTCTCCATCTGGCGCCACACTCCCTGCAAAGATGTAC
>CAMBGF010000001.1 GCA_945866135.1 Bifidobacterium breve | reverse complement strand
ATACTTAGCTTTGTCGGTGGTGCATAGTTCTGAAGCTGGTACACCAGTTGCCCGGAGTGCGGAAGAAACAATTTCAACCTGATCCTTCATAGCATCAGTTTTGTCGAGACCGAAAGTAAAGAAGTCTTTCCATGACTTGATGTCATTGCACCTAGGTTCTGCAACAGGGTTGCAAATGATTCCCGTTGTGCCATACATGTACGGAGCGGTGAAGTTGCGCCCATCATCAAAGGGCACGTTCACGGCCTCTGGCTTTATGTTCTTCGCATTTGGGAAATCTTTAACACCAATGTCTTGTAGCAGATTTAATTCGATCATCTGTTGCACCATGTAGTCAGATGGCACGATTACGTCATATCCAGTTGAGCCCGACTGCAGTTTGGCTAAAAGCGTTTCATTGCTGTCAAAAGTATCAAGAATTACCTCTATACCCGTTTCGGCGCTGAATCTATCCAATTCAGCTGGGTCTATATAGTCAGTCCAGTTGTAGAGGTGCAATTCGCCGGATCCAGACGCTGGAAAAGAACTTACTGAAGTTGTCTGAGCATCAGGTTCAGGATTTGAGGCGGTAGTTTCGGAGCCACAACCGGCCAATGAAATTACTAAAGTAATCGCTGCCAGTAACTTAAAATTCTTTGCAATCATTCCGGGCTCCTAAGTTTGTTACTTAACCGTATCGCTTAACGCAGGAGTTGAACCTGGTCTACGCATAATTATCACTCAAAACTTACCTTAACCTATGCAAAAAAATTTAATTGGCGTCCCATAAGCAAAATATCTTCGTTTCCTCAATAATAGTCAATTGGAAAATCGAAAATGATACAGTTACCTATGATTGAGCGAGCCGGACAAAACACTTTCTTTTACGAAACACTCCATAAGGGCGTTGGAGACATTTTAGCGCAGCGCTATTTCGGCGGAAAGCTCAAATGGGATATAGAAGTTGAAATCTGGGAGCTGCCAGTCGGTGGCACCGAGGGTTCACACATTCATGACGATACTGAACCAGAATATGGCGCAATTGACGAACTTTATATCATCCTGCATGGAAGCGCCGAAATGACAATTGATGGCGTTACTGAAGTACTTGCTGAAGGTGATTCGGTATTAAGTCCACCGGGATCACGACACAATTTAGTGAACACTGGCTCGACCCCATTGCGAATCCTGATCATCACAGATCCACCTAAGTAAGTTCTAATCAGCAGCGGGCAATTTCGGGCATAGCTTCCGAGTTGCTACGTTCTTCCCGAATCCCCCGGGCTCACTTAACAAAACAAAAGACACCCGATGGTGTCTTTTGTTTTGTTGGTGGAGCTGAGGGGATTCGAACCCCTGACCCCTTGCATGCCATGCAAGTGCGCTACCAGCTGCGCCACAGCCCCGAACCTAGTCAATGTTAGTGGACTTTACTTATCGTCACCAATGGCAGGTTCTGGTAAAGAGCCTGCGTTGTATTCCTGCAGGCGCCATTTTAAGTCAGGTAACTTTGGCATGTTTTCATCGAGTTCAGAAAGCACCGACCACTGCGCGTTAGCAAGCACACCAAGAATCGTCCATTGCCGCGGATCTAAGCCAAGCAGTCGTCCCAGCGCCGAACGAAGTGCGCCACCGTGTGATGCCACAACTAAAGTTCCGCCATCAGGAATATTTAGCAGTGCATCCTCGATAGCTGCGACTACCCGCTGCGAAACTTCCCAGCGAGTCTCCCCACCACCTGGACGTATTTCCGAGTCACCGCCCCAAGCCGCATAATCTTCTGGATACTTTGCAACAATTTCATCGCGCGTCATACCCTGCCACTCGCCAGCAAAAGTTTCGCGAAGGCGCTCATCTGTGCTCAATTTAATTCCAGCAAGGTCAGCAAGTATCTGGCCAGTCTCTAACGCGCGTTCTAAATCACTAGCAATAACGTGCGTTGGTTTCATGGCAACTAAAGTTTGCGCAGCATGGCGCGCTTGTTCTCGGCCAACTTCATTAAGTGGAATATCTATTTGTCCTTGGTGGCGATTGTCCGCATTCCATAAAGTTTGCCCGTGGCGCCAAAGAACTAGGCGGCGTGCACTCATACCAGCTCCAAGGCAATTTTTGGACAGTCGCTCCAAAGTCGTTCAAGGTCATACAAGCTACGCTCTTCATCTTGCTGCACGTGGACCACGATTTCGAAGTAATCAAGTAGTACCCATCGGCCTTCCCGATCCCCTTCTCGGCGAATTGGCTCTACGCCAATTGCGCTCAGAGCCTCTTCAATCGCATCAATGATGGCCTTAACTTGTCGCTCATTATCAGCCGAGGCGATCAAGAATACGTCGGTGATAACTAAGTGTTCACTGACATCGAGAAGCACAATGTTCTCGGCTTTTTTGTCGAAAGCTGCTTGTGCTGCGATCTTTGCAATTTTTAGCGCATGCTCTGTTGCAGCCACGATATTCCACACTCTCTATTTGATTTACTTAAGACTACTTAATTAACGGGTAAGCGGGAAATGTCCGCACTTGGCCAAAGATTGGCAGCTCGCAACTCAATGATTAATTGCGCAATACTCGCGGTTGGAACATTTGACCGAGCAATTGATCCAAGTGCTGAAAAGACCTCATCGATTCGCTCTTGATCACCCTGTAAGTTTTCAAATACTGCTCGTAGTACTTGATTACCTCTGGTCATAAACTCATCCGTTGATTCAAATTTAGATTGCAGCATCGCGTACCCTGCCGCATCACTGCCTTCAAGCAAAGAAGTCCCTGCGCGAACATAGCGCGGCACTTCCCCAGGTTCACTTACTAGGTAAAGATTGTCTGACACGATGGTGATTCCACCGATGCTGTCAACTAATCCTGCGTATGCCAGTCGCTGCAAATAAATCGAACCATCTATCGGAATGCCCAGTGCTCCCGAGATTGCTTTATCGACACCATCGAAGGAACCCTGCAATCCAGCGTCACTGATTGGAACAAAACCTTGCCCTGGCGGCACTATCAAAGTTTTTGGATCAATGTTTACGATCGAGAGTTTTTCTCCATTAAGTGACTGGCGGATCACGGTCACGGAGATGATTTTCTGATCTGAGCCAATTAGCGCAAACATAAGATTATGAACCTCTTGTGATGGCTCAACAACTTCTTCGGGTACCAAAGGTATGGCTGTTACTTGATCTGGCAATGGAACTGCTTGGCCATCGCCCCGAATTACAAACACACCCGTTAACAGTGCAATTGCAAGCAGTGAGCTGGTTAGCCACTTAAGTAAAGCTGGAATTCGATTCACGCGTGATACAGGCCCTGTTTCAAAATGTAGTCACTCACTGACTGTGGCACTAAGTATCTGGTGTCGAGACCGCGAGTGAACCGATCCCGTAATTGGGTAGCCGAGATTCGCACTTCTGGCATGTTCACTGACAGGAACTCAAATGGGACAACATCGTTATGCCCTATTCGGTTGACTGCCACAACGCTGACTTCGCGAACAAATGCTTCCCACTCGTGCCAGGTTGATATTCCAGCCAAGGCATCGGAGCCAACTATCCAAAACAATTCATCTTGCGGATTTTCTTGCTTCCATTGCCGTACTGATTCGATGGCATAAGTTGGACCGCTTCGGGTAATTTCGATATCGCTGACTTGGAATCTTGCGTCATCCTTAATGGCAATTGAGACCATCTCGAGGCGCTGCTGGGCTGGGCTGATTTCGTGATCGCGTTTTTGCCAAGGATCCCCAGCTGGCATGAACACAACCGTGTCTAAGTTCAGTTCCTCGTGAACAGCGCTGGCAGCAATGAGGTGGCCAATGTGAATGGGATCAAAAGTTCCGCCCAATATTCCAACTCTCATACCCTTAAGAATACTTGCAACTATTGTTGACCTAACCCCTGCTATTTAAAGGACCACTGCCTTGCAAAACATAGACCATGTTGTTATCGGCGCTGGTGCTATGGGCAGCGCTACCGCCTGGCAACTTGCACATACTGGGCGAAGTGTCGCGCTACTTGAACAGTTTGGCGCCGCTCACAACAAAGGAAGTTCCCACGGTGGCAGTCGGATTTTCCGACTCTCCTATCGCGCTGCGCTCTACACAGACTTAGCTGCCCGGGCATTGGTGGATTGGCGCGAACTGGAAGCTGACACTGGAACTCACCTACTTGAGCAAAATGGGCAACTTGATCATGGCTATAAAGAAGCGATAGATGAAATCGGGGTGAGTCTAGATCGTTACAACCATCCTTACGAACGAATGGATGCAAGTGAAGCGCACGCTCGCTGGCCTGGAATGAACTTTGAAGATCATGTGATCTATAGTCCAGATGGTGGGCGCTGCCTGGCCGATAAAACGGTAACAACCTTGATTGAACGCAGCCGGGAACTTGGCGTTGATGTGCATTTGAATACCCCAGTTCTTACAGTCCACCTTGACGGGGATCACGCCATCATTGAAACCCAAACGCAAACCTGGCGCACACCCTCGCTGGTAGTTGCTGCCGGAGGTTGGGTAAACAAACTTGTTGGTCATCTAGTTAAACTTCCAGAATTAATTGTGGATGCCGGTCAACCAGCGCATTTCCAGCCAATACCAAGTTTGAAAGAAGAGTCGCTGTGGCCAAGCTTCCTGCATCACGGTGCTAATGGTCGTGGGGGCTCACCACTTGAAGCCAGTGCGTACGGACTTTATACCCCAGGTGAAGGAGTAAAAATTGGAACTTGGAGTGATCGCGCCGCAATAGATCCAGATAATCGAGATTTTGCAATTAGCGAGAAGCACCTTGGTGAAATGAAAGAGTATGTTTCGCACTGGTTTCCCGGCTTGGATTTAGCAACCGCAGTTGCCACGACTTGTTTATTTACTAATACCCCTGAAGAAGATTTTATTTTAGATCGGCGTGGTCCGATCACTGTTTGTTCACCTTGTTCAGGCCATGGATTTAAATTTGTTCCAACAATTGGAAAAATTACTGCTGAACTAGCAATGGGTGGCACGCAGTCCACGCCGCAGTGGCGATTGCCAAACTAACCTTCGTCTAGATCGTCATCGCCTTCGGGAACATAGTCAGCAAAAACAAGTGGCTGCGCAATAAGTGAATCTTCTTCGTCGTCACCTAGCGTCGTAGTTTCGCTAAATTCACCAGTGCCAAATTGGCGAATCCGGTGAATTGCAAGGCGCTCATCAGCGGACAGCCGACGCTTGTCGTAAAGTCTTTGATCTGTACCGCGCGGACCTTGATGCAGATCGCCAACTGTGGGAGCCCAGTCAAATACAACGGCGCTTGGGCCATCACCAATCACAACGGTATCGCCAGCAACTGCGCCAGCTTTTGATAATTCGATTTCAATGCCAGCGCGAGCTAAGCGATCCGCCAAATATCCAACTGCTTCATCATTTGCAAAGTCAGTTTGATGAATCCAACGCTCTGGTCGCTCGCCAAGAACCCGATAGCGAACTTCATCAGCGCCGGCGTTTTCAACTCGAACACTAAATCCACTGTCATCAACTGACTTGGGAGTCACAATTACGCGTGGCCGATTTTCTGCGGCAGTGATTGCATCAACTCGTGAGGCTTTTACGATTTCTGCTAGCGCAAATCCAAGTTCGCGTAAACCTTCATGACTCACAGCCGAAACTAAGAAAGTTTGATATCCACGTTCATGCAAATCAGGCAAAACAAATTCAGCAAGTTCCCGGCCCTCTGGAATGTCAATCTTGTTTAGAACTACAACGCGTGGCCGATCTTCTAGACCTCCATATTGCTTGAGTTCATTTTCAATTACGTTGAGGTCGGTGAGTGGATCGCGATTTGGTTCTAACGTTGCACAATCCAGAACATGAATAAGCGCTGCGCATCTTTCAATGTGACGAAGGAATTCAAGTCCCAAACCCTTTCCTTCACTTGCCCCGGGGATAAGTCCTGGCACATCAGCCATTGTGAAAACCATTTCGCCAGAACGCACCACACCTAAATGTGGTTCCAAAGTAGTAAATGGGTAGTCAGCAATTTTTGGACGAGCGGCAGACATCGCAGCAATCAGCGATGACTTTCCAGCACTTGGATAACCAACTAGGCCTACATCAGCAACGGTTTTAAGTTCTAAAATTATGTCGCGAGTGATTCCTTTTTCACCGAGTAAAGCAAACCCTGGTGCTTTACGTTTAGTTGAGGCAAGCGCGGCATTTCCAAGTCCACCACGACCACCTTGAGCAATTACAAAGCGAGTTCCGATACCAAGCATGTCGGTTAGGACTGTGCCATCAGCTAGCGAAACAACGGTGCCTTCCGGAACGCTGAGTTCCAGGGCTTCGCCAAACGCGCCATTGCGATGATCGCCATGACCAGGCTTTCCGTTGCCAGCACTGCGGTGAGGGCTGCGGTGAAAATCCAGAAGTGTTGTGACAGATGGATCCACAACTAGAACAACGTCGCCACCATTGCCACCATTGCCACCGTCAGGTCCACCTAATGGTTTGAATTTTTCGCGATGAACTGAAGCGCAACCGTGACCACCATTGCCACCTGAAGCATGGAGAGTCACTTGATCGATAAACGATGTCATGATTTCTCCTTTCAAACGAAAAGCGGGCCCGAGCGGGCCCGCTTAACTAAAAAATTCTTGCGGGATTAATTAGCGACCGCTACACCCTGCACTGGAACGATGTTGATTACACGACGACCACGACGGTTGCCGAATTCAACTGCTCCTGGTGCTAGCGCGAATAATGTGTCATCTCCACCGCGACCTACATTCTCACCTGGGTGAAAGTGTGTGCCACGTTGACGAACAATGATTTCGCCAGCATTAACTACTTGACCACCGAAACGCTTTACGCCTAAACGCTGCGCGTTTGAGTCGCGACCGTTTCTGGTACTGGAGGCACCCTTTTTATGAGCCATGAGTTATACCTACTTCTCTTTCTTCTTTGGAGCAGCCTTTTTAGCTGGCGCAGCTTTCTTTGCTGGCGCCTTCTTTGCAGGAGCGGCCTTCTTAGCAGGAGCCTTCTTAGCAGGAGCAGCTTTCTTTGCTGGCGCAGCCTTCTTGGCTGCCGATGCAGGCGCTTTAGTCGCCTTGGCATCGGAACTTGAAGATGCTGGCTTAGCAACAGCAGCGCTCGCTTCTTTTACAACCGGGGCAGCAGCAGCTTTTTTGACTGGAGCGGCTTTCTTTGCAACAACAGGCTTTACCTTTGCAGTTGCTTTATCGCCAGCAGCAATTTTTTCGCTACCGATCGAAATAATCTGAACTTCCGTTAAATCTGAGCGGTGACCTTGACGACGACGGTAACCGGTTTTGTTCTTGTAACGAAGAATTTCAATTTTTGGTCCACGGTTATGGTCAATAACTTCCGCAGTAACGGTGATGCCCTTGGCATCTGAATTGACCTTGCTGCCATCAACGATCAAGACAGTCGGAAGTACCACGGTCTCCCCGCGTTTAGCTTGAACACGGTCAAGGGTAATTAGGTCGCCAACGGCAACTTTCTCCTGGCGGCCACCAGCACGAACGATCGCGTACACGAGGTATCTCCTTGAACTAATGCTTGTTTGGGGCGAAAACCCTAAGTCTTAAGCCTCATAAGGTTACGGACTCAAGGGCCTTAGGGTCAAACCGAGACAGGCTCTTCTGGGTTGGAATCGGAACTTAGTTGTGCGGAATTGTCTTGCGAATGGTCATGATTTCCCTGTTTTCCCTTATTTTTAGGAGTTTTTTCAGGATCGTGACCAGCCATGTTCACTACCGCGCCCCGACCTTGGCAGTGATCACATGATTCGCTGAATACCTCAAGTAGTCCTGCGCCAATTCGCTTGCGGGTCATTTGAACCAGGCCAAGTGAAGTTACTTCGGCAACTTGATGCTTAGTGCGGTCTCGGCCTAAGCACTCAATTAATCTGCGAATAACTTGATCGCGGTTGCTTTCTAGCACCATGTCGATGAAGTCAATTACGATGATGCCACCGATATCGCGCAGTCGAAGCTGACGAACTATTTCCTCAGCTGCTTCCAAGTTGTTTTTCGTTACCGTCTGCTCCAGGTTTCCACCCGAACCAATGAATTTTCCAGTGTTCACATCGACAACTGTCATAGCCTCGGTGCGATCAATAACTAAGGAACCGCCAGAAGGTAAGTAGACCTTGCGATCAAGTGCCTTTGCGATTTGTTCGTCAATTTGGTGCTCAGTGAAAACGTCTGAGGTACCAACATACTTTTCTAGGCGATCCGCAAGATCTGGGGCAACATAGGAAACATATTGTTCTACCGTCTCCCAAGCCTCTGCGCCAGAGACAATCAGTTTCTTGACGTCTTCATTAAATATGTCGCGAACAACCTTGATTGAAATGTCTGGCTCACCGTAAAGCATGGTTGGTGGTGAAGCGGTTTTTGACTTCGCTTCAATGTCTAGCCACTGCGCAGCTAATCTGGCTACGTCACGGCCCAACTCTTCTTCACTTGCTCCTTCGGCTGCGGTGCGAACTATTACGCCGCCATCTTCTGGAACTACTGCCTTCAAGATTGTTTTTAGTCGTGAGCGCTCCCGGTCTGGAAGTTTGCGCGAGATACCAGTCATTGGATTGTTTGGAACATAAACCAAGAAACGACCTGGTAATGAGATCTGACTAGTTAAGCGAGCACCCTTTTGACCGACTGGATCCTTGGTAACTTGCACCAAAACTGGATCGCCAGATTTTAATGCAGTTTCAATTTTCTTTGGCTGACCATCAAGGCCAGCTGCATCCCAGTTCACTTCACCGGCATAAAGAACTGCGTTTCGACCCTTGCCGATGTCAACGAAGGCTGCTTCCATACCTGGCAAAACGTTTTGGACACGACCTAAGTACACGTTGCCAACTAATGAGCCACTGCTGGATTGATTGATGTAATGCTCGACAACAATGCCGTCTTCCAAAACTGCGATCTGAGTACGTGTACCTTGTTGGCGCACAACCATAACGCGTTCGACATTTTCCCGACGGGCAAGAAATTCTGATTCTGTCAAAATTGGTGCGCGTCGACGTCCGGTATCGCGACCATCACGACGACGAGCGCGCTTAGCGTCTAAGCGAGTCGAGCCGGATTCACCTTCGGAACCATCACGCGTACGAGTGCGACTGCGCTTACGAGCAGAAGCTGGTTGCGTTGAATCATCATCGGTATCTGATGCTGCTTCATCGGATTCGCCGTCAATATCATTCTCATTGTCATCAACTTTGCCACCAGTTTTTGCGCGACTCTTATTTTTGCCGCCACGTCGGTTGCGGTTACGGTTACGGTTACTGCCGCCGGTACGCTCTTCACCTGTTTCTGCGCTCTCGCTAGTGCTTACTTCAGATGATTGCGCATCACCTGAGGCAGCGGATTTCTTGGCCGGGCGTTTCTTAGCTTGACCTTTTGCCGCTACCGAAAATACTTCATCCTGGTTTACTTGCTTGGCTGCCACTTTTTTCTTTGCCGGACCAACTTGGGTAACTGGGGCAGCTTGAAAAACCGGCACCGAAATTGGCACTTTTTTAACAGCTGGGGCTTTTTTCTTTGCTGCTGCTGATTTTGCAGGCGCCTTTTCAGGTGTTGCTTTGCTAACTGGCAGATCTGCCGGCGGACCAGCAGGGCGTCCGGCAGCACGTCGACGTGGTTTTGCTTCTGGTGTTATATCGTTTCCCGACATGAAAGTCGTCTCCTATCGCACGCATTACCTATGCCGTAGCACCGATCTTGCGTTCACTCACGCCCTAGGGCGCATAAGCCTATGTAGTGACGATGCCGGGCTCAAGCTTGTGTGGCTTCACGGTCCAAAGCGAAAGGATCACCTACGGACCAACCATCTTCAAGCAAAGGACCCTGCGCCAGTCGAGTTACCCGAGGCGGGATCTCCTGGGCGAAGTCCGCAACTTTTTTCAGAGCTGCCAGAACATCGTCGGGTCGAACGGTTGGCAAGCCATGCCGAACGACTACTTGAAGTATGGCACAGTCCGAGCCCATCTCCACATTTGCTCGAATCACCGCAGTTCGGGCGTCAAATGTGCGAATTCCGGACTTTGACATGCGTTCTACTAACACCTCCGGAGCCTCCAAGAACAGCTTTAGGGCATGATCCAAAGTCGCTTGGGAGGTGCCAGGCAATTCGATTTTCCAGTGGCTAGCTTCCAGGCGCGCCACAAAGTCTGGGGTTCGGGCTTCTACAACATCCAAAATATCCAGGCCAGGTGGCAATACCTCATCTAATACGACTCTAAGTTTTTCTGGATCAACCAACGCGACTACGCCAATTTCTACGTACTCAGCTTCACTAGCAACACCAGTTGGCGCCGCATTGGCATATGAAATTTTTGGATGTGGCGAGAATCCAGCGCTGTAAGCCATTGGCACGCCGGCACGTTTTAAAGCGCGCTCAAATGCCCGTTGAAAATCTCGATGCGATGTGAATCGCAGTCGATCCCGTTTGGCATGTTGAATTCGTAATTTCTGTATTGCAGGGATGTTCTCACGACCAGGATCGCGATCACGTGCCACTATTAACAGCCACCCGAGATGGAATCGTTGGCATAGGCAACATCACGGCATTAGTTGGACCAACCTGAATTTCAGTACCCATGTGATCGCAAACACCACAATCAAAACATGGCACCCAGCGGCAGTCATCAACTTCGACTTCAGAGAGGGCATCTTGCCAATCATCCCAAAGCCATTCTTTATCAAGACCAGAATCTAAATGATCCCAAGGAAGTACTTCAGAAAGTTCTCGCTCGCGAATGGTGTACCAATTAACGTCCACTGCTTCGTCAGCAAAGGCAATTTCCGCCGCAGCCATCCACTTGTCGTAAGAGAAGTGCTCACTCCAGCCATCAAAGCGTTGACCATCACGCCAAACTTGTTCAATTACTTTTGCAACTCGGCGATCACCGCGTGACAACAAGCCTTCAACTACCCCAGGCTTTCCATCGTGATAACGAACCCCAATGGATTTGCCAAATGTCTTGTCCTGACGGATTGCATCTCGCAACTTATAAAGTCTTGCATCAGTGGTTTCGTGATCTAGTTGCGCAGCCCATTGGAAAGGAGTGTGTGGTTTGGGTACAAAGCCGCCGATGGATACCGTGCAGCGAATGTCATTACGACCAGATGCTTCGCGACCAGCTTTAATTACTTCGTGAGCAAGGCGGGCGATCTGCAATACATCTTCGTCTTCTTCAGTTGGCAAGCCGCACATAAAGTACAGCTTTACTTGGCGCCAACCGGAAGCATAAGCCGCAGTAACAGTGCGGATCATGTCCTCTTCAGTAACCATTTTGTTGATTACGCGCCGAATTCGCTCGCTGCCACCTTCGGGAGCAAAAGTAAGTCCACTTCGCCGGCCATTGCGGGAAAGTTCATTAGCCAGATCAATGTTGAAGGCATCAACTCGAGTACTTGGTAAGGAAAGTGAGGTTTGGGTATTTTCATAGCGATCCGCTAGACCCTTTGCTAATTCTGCAATCTCGCTGTGGTCGGCACTTGATAGCGAAAGCAAGCCGATTTCTTCATAGCCAGTCTTTTCTAGGCCATTTGCAACCATCTCGGCAATACTCGTCATGGAACGTTCCCGCACTGGGCGAGTAATCATTCCCGCCTGACAGAACCGGCAGCCACGGGTGCAGCCACGAAATATTTCCACGCTCATCCGTTCGTGAACACTTTCGGCAATTGGAACAAGCGGCGCCTTTGGGTATGGCCACTCGTCAAGATTCATCACAGTGTGCTTGGCAACGCGCCATGGCACACCTGGTCGGTTTGGCGCCACGCGACGAATGCGACCATCTTCTAAATATTCAACATCATAAAAAGCTGGAACATACATCACGCCAGACTTGGAAAGGCGCAACAATAATTCTTCGCGCCCACCAGGATTGCCTTCATTCTTAAATGCCGCGATGATGTCGGTGATTGCAAGAACTGCTTGCTCGCCATCGCCAAGAACTGCGCCGTCAATAAATGTAGAAATGGCTTCTGGATTAAATGCTGCATGTCCACCCGCAATAACCAGTGGATGTGTCTCATCCCGATCAACGGCATGCAGTGGAATGCCAGCAAGATCTATTGCAGTAAGCATGTTGGTGTAGCCAAGTTCTGTTGAGAATGAAACGCCAAGTGCATCAAATGCGCCAACTGGTCGATGCGCGTCAACCGTGAATTGTGGCACATCATTTTCGCGCATTAACTTTTCTAGGTCTGGCCAGACTGCATAAGTGCGCTCACACAAAGTATCGGCGCGTTCATTTAGAACTTCATAAAGTATTTGTACGCCTTGATTTGGAATTCCAACTTCGTAAGCATCGGGATACATCAAGCACCAACGAACTACGGTGTCATCCCATGCCTTGATTACAGCGTTTAGTTCGCCGCCAACATATTGAACAGGTTTTTGCACCCGAGGCAATAACTGTTCCAGTGCCGGAAATACAGACTGGACGGTCATGGTTAACCCTTTACAGATTTGGAAAGAATAGTGAGATTTCGCGCGCTGCCGACTCAAGTGAATCTGAACCGTGCGAAACATTTAATTGAGTTTGTGTTGCTAAGTCTCCGCGAATGGTGCCCATCGCAGCATTAACTGGATTAGTTGCGCCCATCATGGTTCGCCATGCCGCAATAGCATCATCGCCTTCGATGACAGCAGCAACCAGCGGTGCGCCAGAGATAAAGTCAACTAGGTCTTTAAAGAATGGCTTAGTTGCATGCTCGCCGTAGTGAGCTTCGGCGGTAGCGCGGGAAATTGTTCGCATTTCAAGTGCGAGGATTTTGAAACCCTTTCGCTCAATACGCGAGATAACCTCACCGATTAGACCGCGTGCAACGCCATCTGGCTTTACAAGGACAAGAGTACGTTCAGACATATTCTTAATCTTAAAGGGTTTCTTGGGTTGCCTCTGCCTGCGCGATTTTTGCCTCATCAACTTTTTTGCTCAGCACTATGGCTAGCCCCCAAACCAATAGGAAAAGAATGCCTGGGAACACAAGTGGTCCTACCCAATATCCAGCAATTATGATGGCGATCTGAACTACCAGTCCAGTAGTTATCGCGCTGCGACGATCATGTCTTACGCCGCCAATAGCCAGAATGCAAAGCAACATCAGCAAAAAAGTCACCCATAGTGTCAGTGACTTAGAAGTTTCATAAATAACTACTGAAATCGGAATCGAGAGGCCAAGCACGATTGCTTCAAAAAATAGGATTGCGCTACCCATTACTTTCATCAGGTTCCCACCCTTCCCATTAGTGCGCGACCAGCGGCTGCGGTAACAACTGAGCCAGTAACAACTACGCCAACGCCATTCATTCCCGCTTCATCTGCAATCGTAATTGCTTTAGCTATTGCGCTTGCAAGATTTACTTCCTCGTGCACCCGATCCTCACCAAAAACCTGATTTGCGATTTGGGCAAGATCAGTTGCGGACATGGCTCTGGCTGCGCCATTCCAAGTCACAACAATTTCATTGAACACTGGTTCAAGTGCCTGCAGCAAACCAACAACGTCTTTGTCGGCCATTACCGAAACTACTCCGATGATTTGTTCAAAAGTAAATGATTCCTCCAGCGCAGTAGCCAAACTAGTTGCGCCATGCGGATTGTGAGCTGCATCAACAATTACTGTCGGGCTGCGCCGCACAATTTCCATGCGACCAGGTGAAGTAACACTTCCTAGACCCTCGCGCACTGCGTCAATGTCCAAAGTAACTGTGCCACCAAAGAATGCTTCAACAGCAGCTAGCGCGACTGAGGCATTAGCAGCTTGATGCGCCCCAAAAAGTGGTAACAGAATTTCTTCGTAACTTCCGTTCAAGCCATCTAGGTTTAGGGCTTGTCCACCGATTGCCAAGGCGCGATCTCGGACGCTGAATTCAACACCCTGGCGAGCAACTGCAGCGTCAACAAGCACTGCGCGCTTTAAAAGAATTTCAGCAGGAATTGGATCTTGGTAGGAAAGAACTGCAATGGATCCAGTTTTAATGATTCCGGATTTTTCAGTCGCAACTAATTCCACAGTGTCACCCAGATACTCTGCGTGATCCAAGCCAATTGGCATGACAACACTCACTAGCGGCGACACGACGTTAGTGGCATCCCAAGTTCCACCCATACCAACTTCAACAACTGCGACATCAACCGGTGCATCTGCAAATGCCGCAAACGCCATTCCGGTTAGCACTTCGAAGTAAGACATTGCTGGACCACCGTTAGCCAAACTTTCACTGTCCACAATTGCTAAGTAAGGCTCTAACTCGTCATAAATTTCCACAAACTTAGCTGCTGGAATCGGGTCGCCATTAAGTCGGATACGTTCACTGACTTGGTGCAAGTGTGGACTAGTTACTAATCCAGTTCGCAGTCCGAGTGCTCTGAGTAAAGATTCAATCATGCGCGCTGTTGAAGTTTTACCATTTGTTCCAGTCACGTGAATAACTGGATAAGCGAACTGTGGATCGCCTAAAAGTGTCATTAAATGGCTAATTCGATCCAAACTTGGTTCGATTTTGGTCTCCGGCCAACGAGATTCCAAGACCTCCACCACGCGCGCAAGCTCTTGGTGATCTGGCAAAGTCATAGATTCATTCTAAGTGGCTGCGATTGTCTAAGATTAGGGTTCATGAGCGCGCAACGAATGCCGGAAAAGCCAACACTCGACGGCTTGGAATCAAAGTGGATGCAGGCCTGGGACGAAGCTGGCACCTACTCCTTTGACCGCAGCGCAACTCGCGAAAACGTTTTTAGTATTGATACACCGCCGCCAACTGTTAGTGGCTCACTTCACGTGGGCCATGTGTTCTCCTACACGCATATAGATTGTGTAGCTCGTTATCAGCGAATGAATGGTAAGTCGGTTTTTTACCCAATGGGATGGGATGACAACGGCTTGCCAACTGAACGTCGAGTTCAGAATTACTTTGGCGTGCGATGTGATCCATCACTTCCCTATGATCCAAACTTCGCGCCCCCAGCAGAACCAGGTAAAGATCAGTTACCGATTTCCCGCCGAAACTTTGTGGAACTTTGTGTCCAATTAACAATTGAAGATGAAAAAGCTTTTGAAGAACTTTGGCGCCGACTCGGAACTAGCGTCGATTGGAAACTTACCTACCAAACCATTGATGCACGTGCGCGTAGTGTTTCCCAGCGCATGTTCCTAAATAATCTTGAGCGCAACGAGGCTTATCAAAGTGAAGCACCTACGCTCTGGGATGTAACTTTTAGAACTGCCGTTGCGCAAGCTGAATTGGAAGATCGGGAGCGCCCAGGTGCCTACCATCGCATTTCATTCCATAAGCCAGATGGCGAGCCAATATTTATTGAGACAACTCGCCCGGAATTACTTCCAGCCTGTGTTGCTCTAGTTGCTCATCCCGATGATGATCGTTACAAGCCACTATTTGGAACCACTGTCACTTCACCAATTTTTGGAGTGGAAGTTCCAGTAGTTGCCCACACGCTCGCAGATCCAGAAAAGGGATCTGGAATTGCAATGATTTGTACTTTTGGTGATACCACTGACGTGACCTGGTGGCGCGAACTTCAACTACCAACTCGGCCAATAATTGGCTGGGATGGTCGAATCATTTCGGAAATTCCAGACTGGATTTCTGGTGAACTCGGTCAGAATGCTTATTCCGCAATTGCTGGCCTAACTGCGCACTCCGCCAAGGAAAAGATGGCAGAACTGCTTAAGGAATCTGGGGATCTACACGGCGAAATTCGCGCAATAGTTCATCCCGTTAAATTCTTTGAAAAAGGCGATAAGCCCCTTGAAATCGTGACGACTCGACAGTGGTACATCCGCAATGGTGGCCGTGATGCACCGTTGCGAACTGAGTTAGTGGATCGCGGTCGCAGCATTAAGTGGCACCCAGATCACATGAAAGTGCGTTACGAAAACTGGGTTGAAGGACTTAATGGCGACTGGCTAATTTCACGACAACGATTTTTTGGTGTGCCAGTTCCCGTTTGGTACGGCCTAGCTGCTGATGGAAATCCAATGTGGGACAAAATTCTGGTTCCAGATGTTGCCGCGCTTCCCATTGATCCTTCGACAGATGTTCCCGCTGGCTATACCGAAGCGCAGCGTGGAGTTCCCGGTGGATTTATGGGTGACCCTGATGTTATGGACACTTGGGCAACCTCATCGCTGACACCACAAATTGCAGGTGGCTGGGGATTTGATGAGGACTTGTGGAGTCGAGTTTGGCCATTTGATGTTCGCCCACAAGCCCATGAAATTATTCGCACTTGGTTGTTTAGCACAGTTGTTCGCGCGCACCTTGAGGAGAAAGTTTTGCCTTGGAAGCATGCCTTAATTTCTGGTTGGATCTTAGATCCAGATCGTAAGAAAATGTCCAAGTCCAAAGGCAATGTTGTTACTCCCCTAGATTTACTGGATGAACATGGCAGCGATGGTGTGCGCTATTGGGCTGCCAGCGGTCGTCCTGGAACAGATACTGCTTTTGATGTAGGCCAAATGAAAATTGGTCGTCGCTTAGCAACCAAAATTCTCAATGCAAGTAAATTTGTTTTAACCCAAGGTAGCGCAGCCCCCGAGGCGATTACCGAACCAATAGATAAAGCGCTCCTGGCTGCCCTTGCTGATGTTGTCGATGAGGCGACCAAGGCATTTGAAGCATTTAATTACACCAAGGCCATGGAAGCAGCAGAAAAATTCTTCTGGGAATTCACTGATGATCATCTTGAGTTAGTTAAGGACCGTTCTTATGGGCTAGCTGGCGAAGTCGCAGCGCAATCTGCTCGTGCGGCCCTGACCATTACTTTGGACACCTTGATCAAACTCTTTGCGCCGTTCTTGCCATTTGTAACGGAAGAAGTTTGGTCTTGGACTCACGAGGAATCAGTTCACAAGTCGCCTTGGCCAACTTCAGAAGCACTACGGGCTTTTAATGGCGATTCATCTTTGCTTGGAGTTTCTGGCGAGATTTTGCTCCAGCTTCGAAAGTCCAAAAGTGAAGCCAAAGTTTCCATGAAAGCGGAGATTACTAAGGCAACTATTAGTGCGCCGGCGCAAGTTCTAGCAAAAGCAAAACTTGTTGCCGCAGATTTGAAGACTGCGGGCCGAGTTCAAAGTGACTTTACTTATGCAGAAGCCGCGGGCCAAATTTCTTTGGCGATCGAACTCGCGCCAACAAGCGAAAGTTAAAACTAAGCTGACTTTTCCTTTGGAATTCGTTTTGCAACTGGTGCATCCCGCGGAATCAGAGTTGGATTAACGTTCTTTAGGACAACTTCCCGGTTAATGACTACTCGAGCTACGTCATCGCGGCTAGGTACGTCGTACATAACCGTTAACAAAACTTCTTCCATGATCGCGCGCAATCCACGAGCACCTGTGCCACGCAGAATTGCTTGTTCCGCAACTGCCTCAAGTGCATCAGGTGTGAATTCAAGCTCCACGCCATCTAAGTCAAATAGTTTTTGGTACTGCCGAACTAAAGCGTTCTTTGGTTGCGTTAAAACAGCCACAAGCGCTTCTTTGTCGAGCTGGGCAACGGAAGTGAATACTGGCAAGCGACCAATGAATTCTGGAATCATGCCGAACTTCAACATATCTTCTGGCATAACCTGCGAGAAGATATCTTGTTCGTTAATTTCCTTTTGCTCAATGTTGGCCGTGAAGCCCAGCGCTTTCTTGCCAATTCGCTGACGAATAATTTGATCTAAGCCGGCAAATGCGCCACCAACAATAAACAAGACGTTGCTGGTATCAATTTGAATAAATTCCTGATGCGGATGCTTGCGCCCACCTTGTGGCGGAACTGAGGCAGTTGTACCTTCCAGAATTTTCAAAAGAGCTTGCTGGACACCTTCACCTGAAACGTCGCGAGTGATCGAAGGGTTTTCGCTCTTGCGAGCTACCTTGTCGATTTCATCAATGTATATGATTCCAGTTTCCGCTTTTTTTACGTCGTAATCTGCAGCCTGAATTAGTTTCAGCAAGATGTTTTCCACATCTTCCCCGACATAACCAGCCTCAGTAAGTGCGGTGGCATCTGCAATAGCAAACGGAACATTTAGCATGCGAGCTAAAGTCTGCGCGAGCAGCGTCTTACCTGAACCTGTTGGGCCAAGTAACAAAATATTTGACTTAGCAAGTTCAACGCTTTCTTCGCGCGTGGATTCATTCGCGCCAGCTTGTACTCGCTTGTAATGGTTATAGACAGCAACTGAAAGCGACTTCTTGGCAACTTCTTGACCGATTACATACTGATCAAGGAATGCAAATATCTCGCGCGGCTTAGGAAGTTCATCCCAACCGAGGTTTACCGACTCGCCTAATTCTTCTTCAATGATTTCATTGCACAAGTCAATGCATTCGTCACAGATGTATACGGCTGGGCCAGCGATCAATTTCTTGACCTGCTTCTGGCTTTTGCCACAGAACGAACACTTCAACAGGTCGCCACTTTCGCCAATACGAGCCATAGTGGTCACCTCCCGGGGGAATAAGTGTGGACAGATACTTCGAGCGTTCCTCCAAAGTACCTTGAATCAAGCGTTTTCTCTTGGCGTACACGCCAAAAGAAGGCTATTTATTCAGTGGAACCCGCGAAGTTAGTACCTGATCGATGATTCCGTATTCCTTTGCCTGTGGGGCGGTAAGGATTTTGTCCCGATCCATGTCTATGCGGATCTCATCAACAGAGCGCCCAGTATGGTGCGAGAAAATGCCTTCCATCTCATCGCGCATGCGCAAGATTTCATTAGCTTGAATCTCAATGTCTGAACCTTGGCCGCCACCTTCGGTGTATGGCTGATGAATCAGAATGCGCGCATGTGGCAGAGCAAAACGCTTTCCTGGCGCGCCAGCAGCAAGAATTACTGAAGCGGCCGAAGCTGCTTGGCCAAGACATACGGTTTGCACGTTGCATTTCACGAATTGCATAGTGTCATAAATTGCAGTCATCGCAGTGTAAGAACCACCTGGTGAATTGATGTACATCTGAATGTCGCGCTCTGGATCAAGTGATTCCAAAACCAAAAGCTGCGCCATAACGTCATCAGCAGAAGCGTCATCAATTTGCACACCTAGGAAAATAATGCGCTCTTCGAATAACTTGCCATAAGGGTTGTATTCCCGGATACCTTGCGGTGTGCGCTCAATGTAGTTCGGCAGAATGTAACGCGATTGTGGTGAGTAATCCATGAGTATCTCCCTTATGCCGTTCCGCCTTCGCCGGCCACATCGCGCGCACTGCGCACAACGTGATCGACGAAACCATAATCTTTTGCTTCTTCTGCAGTGAACCATCGGTCACGATCAGAATCATCAGTAACTGTTTGCATTGACTGACCAGTATGTTCGGCAATAAGTTCTGCCATCTTTGCCTTAGTAAATTTCATTTGTTCGGCTTGGATCTTGATATCAGCTGCAGTTCCACCGATACCACCGGAGGGTTGGTGCATCATGATGCGGGCGTGCGGCAGCGAGTAACGCTTGCCCGATGCGCCAGCACATAACAGGAACTGACCCATAGAGGCAGCAAGTCCCATTGCCACTGTTGCTACATCATTTTTAACAAACTGCATGGTGTCATAAATTGCCATACCCGCGCTGATTGAGCCACCAGGAGAATTTATGTAAAGGAAAATATCCTTTTCCGGGTCATCAGCAGCCAAAAGTAAAATCTGAGCACAAATGGCATTTGCCATGTCATCAGCAACTTGGGTGCCTAGGAAAATAATGCGATCTTGCAACAGGCGCTGGTAGACCGAATCGCCAAATTGCTGTCCAGTTGGGGACGGGGTGCGTGCTTCCGGGAGATTTAACCCTGGGATCTCGATGCCGCTCACAATTACTCCTAAATGTTTTGCTAACTCCTAAACAATAAGGGGTCAGCCTGACATTGGCATGGGCGACATGGCCTTGTTCGCTCCTAGCGTGCTGGAACTACCAACAAGTACGACTATTCGTCGGCCTCAAAGTTTTCAGTATCCGAACTGGCGTCAAAGTCCACCGCGAAGTCTTCAGCTGATTCTTCGCCACGAAGTACTGACTCTAAATCGACCTTGTTACCGGACTTATCTACAACTGCGACACTTTCCAGGACATGAGCAAGCGCCTTAGCGCGGCGAACCTCAGAAACTGCGCCCTGAACCTGACCGGACTTCACTAGCTGATCAGCAAACTGATCTGGCGCCATGTTGTAACGCTGGGCTTCTTGGATCAGCCACTGGGAAAGCTCGGCATCATTAACTTGGAGATCTTCGGTCTGGGCAATCTTGTCTAAAATCAAACGTGATTTAAGTCCACTTCGAGTAGTTGTTTCATATTCCATACGATGCGCATCATCGCCGTGACCATCTTCAAAGTGTGCGGCAATCTCGTCCTGGATAGTGCGATCTGGAAGATCGAGCTTTACTGCTTCCATTAGCGCATCGTGGGTTAGGTCGCGCGCTTGGTAAGCCTGTTCAACTAGGCGAACCCGACCTAGGCGAGTGCGAATGTCTTCGCGCAGTTCACCAATAGTGTCGAACTCACTGGCAAGTTGCGCAAATTCATCGTCAGCGGCGGGAAGTTCGCGCTCGCGCACTCCCAATACTTTTACTTCCACAGTGATTCCCTTATCAGTCCACTGCCCGGCAGTAGGTGTAAATAAGAAGTGACGAACTTCATCTGCTTTGGCGCCACGAACTGCGTCATCAAATCCAGGCACCATATCGTCAGAACCAAGTTCATAGCTAAACGCAGTTGCTGAGAGTTCTTCTACTTCTTGGCCTTCATGATCACCGCGCAGATCAACTAACAAAACGTCGCCATCTTTGGCAGCACGCTGTACATCTTTTAATGCACCAAAGCGTCCACGTAGCGCAGTTAGCTGTTCCTCAACTTGGTCAGTAGTTACTTCTGCATTATCGACGACAACTTTAAGTTCTTTAAATTTAGGTAGTTCAAATTCTGGGCTGATATCAAGTTCAGCTGTGAAAATTAAACCGACCTCTTCATCTAGCGTTGTCACATCAACTTCTGGGCGACCCAGTTGCACAATTTCATTTTCAATTAATGCCTGAGCTAGGCCAGATGGAATTGCATCGTTTACTGCTTCTTCCAGAACTGCCACTCGTCCAACGCGCTGATCAATTATGCGGGTGGGGATTTTTCCCTTGCGGAAACCCGGAATACTCACTTGCGCACCAATGCGTTGGTAAGCCGAATCCAGGTTTGGCTGAAGTTCAGCAAATGGCATCTCGACAGTGATCTTCACGCGGGATGGGGAAATATTTTCTACGGCGCTCTTCACGGTTCTCCTACTTATAACGCGTTAGATGTGTAGAGCCCGCCCTAAATAAATAAGGCGGACTCCGCAACTACGAGTCGGGGCGGAGAGACTCGAACTCTCGGTCTCCTGCTCCCAAAGCAGGCGCGCTAGCCACTACGCTACGCCCCGATCTTGCTGTTCGATTGTAGTAGAAATGATGCGATAGTCTAAATTCGCGTCCAACCGGAAAAAGGTTGGCTCGCGGGTGTAGCTCAATGGTAGAGCCCCAGCCTTCCAAGCTGGCCATGCCGGTTCGATCCCGGTCACCCGCTCCAAGTTCTCGAAGAATTTCAAGTACACCGACCTTGCAGTTTTAATAGGCTTCATGGATGGCCACCTTGTTTGCGCATCCACTGGATCCGCTGTCAAAAGTTGAACTCGAAAGTGTCATGCAACATGCCCGAAATCTTTGGGGCATTGACTCAACTTACTTTTTACTTACCTGCCAACTCGCTGAGCCAACCAAGGCGGCAGTCCTTGACTGGACACCAAAATCTGAGTTTGTGAGAACAGTGCGTATCTCATTCCTACACAGGCCAACTTCGCAGGTTTTTGAAGGAGTGCTTACGACAACTGGCTGCGCCATTAGTTGGACGTTGATCGATGGGGCGAAAGCGCCCGTTGTCTTAACTGAGTCTGCGCTGGCAGTAAAAGCAGTTCTAAGAGACACTCGTGTTCGTGAGGCTTTGAAGTTGCGAGGCATCACCGACCCAGACACGCAGGTCTATGTGGAGACTTGGCCAATTGGAGCGCAAATTCCACAGCATCTCGACAATGGCAAACGGCTTGTTTGGACACCAATGTGGTTGCGTCCAACACCAGAATCAAATGTGTATGCGCACCCAATCAATGGGCTTTACGCAATTGTTGATTTGGAAGCTGAAGAAGTGGTTGCTATTGAAGACAGTGGTGTCACTCCAATCCCTATGACGCCTGGTGACTACCGAGCATCACAAACAGGTGCCAATTTAACGCTAAAAGATTTACAGATCATCCAAAAGGATGGCGCTTCCAGTGAGGTGCAGGGCTGGAAAATTAATTGGGAGCGTTGGAACTTTCGAGTTGGTTGGGATCATCGTGAGGGTTTGGTTATTCACGATGTTCGATTTGATGACAACGGAATTGAACGAAGAATCGGTTACCGAATGTCTATTGCCGAACTGGTCATTCCCTATGGTGATCCAAGTCAAGGCACCTACCGCAAGAACGCTTTCGACACCGGAGAATTCGGACTTGGTAGTTACACCAACTCTTTAACACTTGGCTGCGACTGCCTCGGGGAAATTACATATAAGGATGTTCACCTGCTAACTCCTGAGGGAGATGTTCGCGAAATTAAAAATGCAATTTGCATGCACGAAGAAGACCATGGAATTTTGTGGAAGCATGTCGATATTGATGGGCATGTGGAAGTGCGAAGAGGTCGACGCTTTGTTGTTTCGTCAATCGTGACCATTAACAATTACGAATATGGATATTTCTGGTACTTCTATCAGGATGGGTCCATTGAATTTGAAGCTAAGTTAACAGGAATTGTCTTAACGCTTGCAGACACTCCTGGAGTTGATCATCCTTCAGCCACCGAAATGGAACCTGGCCTGTGGGCTCCATATCATCAACATACTTTTTGTGCGCGCCTGGACTTAGATGTTGACGGTGAAAAGAACTCCGTCATTGAAGTTGACTCAGTTGCAAAAAAAATGGGACCAGAAAATATTCATGGTGGCGCTTACATAACTCAAGAGACTCCGATTGAAGCGGAAAACATGTCGGGACGAATGCTGAACTTGATGACCAGTCGCTATTGGAAGATTGTTAATCCAAATAAAAAGAATCACATGAATAAATCTGTCGGTTTCAAATTAGTTCCCGAGGGAAACACTTTTCCGCTCGCCTCTCCTGATTCTGTTATTGGTAAGAGGGCGGGCTTTATGTTCCAACATCTCTGGGTGACCCCTAACCGCCGCCAGGAAAGATACCCTGCAGGTGAATATCCATTTCAACATGCAGGTGGGGATGGTCTTCCAAGGTGGACTAAGCAGAATCGAAATCTTGTTAATGAAGACGTTGTTATGTGGTACGTGTTTGGTGTTAATCACATTCCAAGACTTGAAGACTGGCCAGTTATGCCAGTTGAGCGAATTGGTTTCATGCTGAAACCTTCAGGATTTTTTAAGCGCAGCCCAGCAATGGATGTAGCGCCTTCAATGCCTGTTTGCTTGCGATGCAATGGTGATTTAACCAAGCCCTGCACTTGTAATCACTAGTTATCGGTTTTCGTAGTCTGCAATCTGCCCAATGCGACGCACATGGCGCTGCGCATCACTAAACGGGGTTTCTAAAAACGCATCAATAATTTCAAACGCTTCAGTTTGGGTGTGTTGCCGGGCGCCTATCCCAACCACGTTTGCATTGTTATGTTCTTTAGCTAACTGCGCTGTTGCGATGCTCCAAGCCAGCGCCGCGCGCACGCCCTTAACTTTGTTAGCTGCGATTTGTTCGCCGTTGCCGGAGCCACCAAAAACTACCCCAAGGGAACCTGGCTCAGCAGCAACTGCTTGCGCCGCTGCAATACAAAACGCTGGATAGTCATCTTCTGCGTCATAAACATAGGCGCCGTGGTCAACTACTTCGTAACCTTTGCTGGCTAAATACTTAGTCAATGCATCTTTAAATTCCAAGCCGGCATGATCGGTGGCTAAATGAACGCGCATGGGTTTATCTTTCCAGTTCAGAGGTAAAAATTGGCGACTAATCGAAAATTGGATCGCGGGTACGAGTGCGCTTTAACTCAAAGAAGCCGTCAGTTGCTGAAACTAGCAAAACGCCGTCCCACAATTTTCCGGCCGCCTCGCCGCGAGGTGTGGGCGAAATAACTGGTCCAAAGAATGCCGTGTCATTTACATGAATAACGGGTGTACCGACATCCATGCCAACCGGATCCATTCCTGCATGATGGCTAACATTTAAAGCTTCATCGAATTCAGTGGAATTCGCGGCTGAAATCAAATCTGCATCCAGGCCACACTCTGCTAACGACTCGGTAATCACAGGTATGTAGTCATCACCACGACCTTGATTATGAATGCGAGTTCCCATCGCGCTGTAAAGCGGACCTGTAATATTCAGGCCGTGCCGTTGTTGCGCAGCAATTACCACCCGAACCGGAGCCCAAGCGCGCTTCATTAAATCAACGTACTTCTCAGGTAATTCGCGGCCCTCGTTTAGTACTGCCAGTGACATAACGTGCCAGTTTGTAGTTACTGGACGCACCTGTTCAACCTCTAACATCCAGCGCGAGGAAATCCAAGCCCAGGGACAAATCGGATCGAACCAGAAATCAGCAGCTGTTTTCGTTTGTGTCATGCCTTCAGATTAGACCCACATGTTGCCAGCCGGCTTTTAAGTGTCAAACTAGACACAGCCACCAGTTTGATTCACAAGGAGTACGCCTGTGTCAGGTACGAACATCACAAGACTAGAAGCCAGCGAACGCTCGGCTGTAGTACAGGCTCAAACTTACGAAATTGAATTAGACCTAACGACTCGCGATGACACTTTCACCAGCAAGACCACGGTGCACTTCACTGCTCGGGAAAATAATTCGACTTGGATTGATTTCATTGCGCCAAAAGTTCAGCTAATTGAACTAAACGGCGAATCCCTAGATATCGGAACTCATGATGGTTTCCGAATTCCGCTGCATAACCTAAAGTCCCACAACGTTTTGATAGTCGAAGCCGAAGCTGCATACATGAACACGGGCGAAGGTATGCACAGATTCATAGATCCCGTTGACGATGAGGTTTACCTTTACACCCAGTTTGAAATTGCTGATGCCCGCCGAGTATTTGCTTGCTTTGACCAGCCGGACATAAAGGCAACTTTTGCTTTCACCATTACTGCTCCTGACCATTGGAAAGTAACGAGTAATTCGGCGACACCGATGCCAGAGTCAGTTCGAGATGGCATTGAGCGTTGGACATTTGCGCCAAGTGCAAAAATGTCCACTTACATCACGGCAATAGTTGCTGGTCCGTATTACGAAGTGCGCGATGAATTTAAAGGTAAATTCGGCACTTACCCACTTGGTCTGTTTTGTCGCAATTCCTTAGCAGAGTATTTAGATCCAGAAGATTTATTCACCGTTACTAAGCAGGGTTTCAAGTACTTTGAAGAAGCTTTTGATTACGGTTATCCGTTTGAAAAGTATGACCAATTATTTGTCCCAGAATTTAATGCTGGCGCAATGGAGAATGCGGCTTGCGTTACTCATCATGAAAGCTATGTATTTCGCAGTAAAGTAACGCGCGCCACCTACGAACAGCGCGCCAACACGGTGCTGCACGAAATGGCTCACATGTGGTTTGGCGACTTAGTCACCATGAAGTGGTGGGATGACCTGTGGCTAAATGAAAGTTTTGCTGAGTGGGCTGCGCATCACGCGTCCGTAGAAGCAACGCAATACACCGAAGCTTGGGTTAACTTCGTAAATCAGCGCAAGTCTTGGGGTTACCGGCAAGACCAGTTACCAACGACGCACCCAATTGTTGCTGACATGTTTGACTTGGACGCTGTGGAAGTTAACTTTGATGGCATTACTTATGCAAAGGGTGCATCGGCGCTTCGCCAACTGGTTGCTTGGGTTGGTGAGGATGCATTCTTTGCTGGCATTCGCGCTTACTTCAAGAAGCATGCCTGGGGTAACACTGAGCTACAAGATTTACTCGTGGAACTTGAACAAGCGTGTGGGCGTTCACTTAAGGATTGGACGCAACGTTGGTTGCAAACTGCTGGCGTAAACACACTTCGCCCCGAGATAGTGGTCCAAGATGGCAAGTACAAGTCAGTCACAATTGTGCAGGAACCGCCAGTTTCCCCGATAGGTGTGGATCAGCTACTTCGCCCGCACCACATTGGTATTGGACTTTACAACCGGATTGATTCCAAAATAAAACGAGATCAGCGAATCGAAATCGATGTCGATGGTGCTCGTACCGACGTACCAGAACTTGTTGGGCAACCAGTTGCAGATTTAATGCTGTTAAATGATGGCGATTACACTTTCGTAAAAATCCGGCTTGATGACAACTCGGCGAAGACTTCCGCAACAGGATTGCGCGACATCGAAGATGGCGTGGCTCGCGCACTTATCTGGGGAGCTTCCTGGGACATGACGCGCGATGCTGAAATGAGCGCGAGTGATTATTTGCGCATGGTTCTAAACACGGACTTAGGTGAGATTGAGATTGGCGTTGCCCAACAGTTATTACTACAAGCGCGATCCGCAATCGAGCAATTTGCTAATCCTGCAAACCGAGCAGCAAATCGTGACGCGCTGCTTGCCTCACTTCTAATTGCGCTCGCTAAAGCAGATGCTGGCGGCGATCATCAGCTCGCTTTCGTTAAGAACATCGCTGGCTTAGCTCGCACCCCGCAACATGTTGAGTTACTCGCTGGCTGGCTGGACGGTTCAAATGTTCCAGCTGGACTCGAAGTGGATACTGATCTTCGCTGGTCACTTGTTGGCCGACTCGTTGCACTTGGTGGCCTACCAACGACAGCCATCGATGACGAACTAGCTCGCGACAACACTGCCGGTGGTCAGCGCCAAGCTGCTTCTGCTAAAGCAGGAATTCCAACGGCAGCTGCAAAACTGGAAGCCTGGAACGCGGTTGTTGAAAATGATGGCTTAGCTAATGCGCTACTTGAGGCAACTGTTGGCGGGTTCTCGCAACCTGATCAACGTGAACTGCTAATTCCATTTGTTGATAAGTACTTCGATTCCTTAGCGGGCATTTGGGAAACTCGAACTAATGAAATTTCTCAGACTTTGACACTTGGACTTTTCCCATCGCTGCTGGGCTCCCCCGAGATCATGGCAATGGCCGATGCTTTTATTGCGAGCTCAACTGATGTTGGCGCGATTAGGTTAGTGCGCGAATTAAGGGACAACGTTGATAGGTCACTGCGCTGTCAGGCACGCGACGGCGCTAAATAGAAACTAGTAAGTAATTTGCGAACGTTGCGTTGGTGGAATTTGGTTTTCACTAAGAGTTGGGTCATCTAAGTAACCATCACGAGTTGAATTTTTAGCTGAACTGGTCCAACTGGGTCCAAGAGTTAATAACGTAATAATCCCGGTGATGGCCAGTGGCAACACTACAAACCAAAGGATCGCGTTAAGAGTTCCCATCGGCTCCCCAGGTTCATCACCATCATCACGTTTTGTGCTCTCAGCTAGGACCGGATAAATTGCGGTCGCACTCAGAATTGCAGTTGCGGTAATAGTTGCCCAGATGCGGCGAGTAGCAGTAATCACCCCTTTACTTTACGACAAGTCAATTTCAATTTCGCTGCACATCCGTGGAATTGCGCGTGGCATAGGACACAATGAATAGATGGACGCAAAAGAAGTTTTAGCTTGGTTTTTAGGTCAGCCAGTAAAAGTGGCAATTGTCATTATCTTTGGCTTGGTAGCAAGAGTGGTCTTATTGCGAGCTGTGGATCGGCTCACTAAACACGCTCTTAGTTCTAGCTCCAGATCAGATCAACGGGCTGCCACAGTAAGCCGACTTCTTCACGGCACAATTAGCACCACGATTTGGATCATCGCCATAATTACCATTTTGGCGATTGCCGGAATCAATGTCGGGCCATTACTGGCCTCTGCTGGAATTCTGGGTGTTGCTTTGGGCTTTGGCGCGCAAGCCTTAGTTAAGGATTACATCTCTGGAATTTTCTTGATTCTGGAAGATCAATTCGGGTTAGGTGATGAAGTGGAAATTGGCACGATTCGTGGCAAGGTCGTAGACGTTGCGCTTCGGGTAACTAAAGTCCTCGACAGCGATGGTCGTCTTTGGTACATCCGAAATGGCGAAATTTTAAACGTGGCCAACCACAATCGCAGGGACTAACAGGTCAATCAGCGATACCCAGCATGCGCCTGGAATCCAAATGCGTAACAATTAGGTATGACACAACGTTGCTTGGTTACGGGTGCTACTGGCTACATCGGCGGACGCTTAATTCCAAGATTGCTCGAAGAGGGCGTAACTGTCCGAGTTTTGGTCCGACACCCTGAACGAATAGCCCAACACCCTTGGTTTGACCAAGTTGAAATCATTTCCGGCGATGCTGATGATCCGACCACATGTGCCGAAGCTTTGAAAGATGTCGATGTTGCTTACTACTTGATTCATGCCATTGGAAGCGTTGGTGACCTTGAGGAAAACGAACGTCACACAGCAACAGTTTTTGCGCAAGCAGCCAAAAGTAATAATGTCGGGCGAATCATCTATCTCGGTGGGCTACAAAATGATCCAAAACTTTCCCCGCATTTACGCTCCCGCGCTGAAGTGGGCAACATTCTCTTGAACTCAGGCGTCCCAACAATCGCATTTGGCGCTGCGGTGATTATTGGCTCAGGAAGTCTTTCTTTCGAAATGCTGCGGTACCTCACTGAAATCTTGCCAGCCATGATCACCCCTCGTTGGGTGCGAACAAAAATCCAACCGATTGCAATTAGAGACGTCCTTCGCTACCTAGTAGAGGCTCGCAACATGCCGGAAGGAATTAATCGAACTTTTGATATTGGTGGCCCTGACATCATGACTTACCAAAAAATGATGCACGGCTACGCCAAAGTTGCCGGTTTACGTAAACGCCTTATTTTGCCAATCAACTTACTTTCCCCTGGTCTATCTGCGCGTTGGATTGGGCTCGTCACGCCAGTTCCAAAAAAGATTGCTCGCCCACTTGTGGATAGCTTGAAAACTGAAGTTATCTGCGCCGAGCATGACATCAAGCAATACATACCTGATCCGCCCGAGGGCTTGCTGGGATTTGCAGATTCTGTTGCTATCGCTCTTACTAGAATTCGGCAAGCAAATGTCACATCGCGCTGGTCCTCCGCATCAATGGCTGGAGAGCCAAGCGAGCCCCTTCCAACAGATCCAGAGTGGGCTGGTGGCTCGCTCTACACTGATGATCGCTACGTTGTTTCCAACTCCTCGCCTGAATCGCTTTGGAAAATTATTGAAGGAATCGGCGGCGAAAACGGTTGGTATTCTTTCCCATTGGCCTGGGAAACCCGCGGGGTAATTGATCGCTTTTTTGGTGGCCCTGGAATACGTCGTGGCCGGCGCGATCCCCACAGATTACTAGCTGGCGAGATTTTGGATTTCTGGCGAGTAGAAGAATGTCTTCCAGGTGAACTGCTGCGGCTGCGGGCAGAAATGCACATGCCAGGACTTGCTTGGTTGGAATTACGAGTAGAAAAAAATGATGCTGGCGAAACTATGTACCACCAGCACGCTATCTACCATCCCAAGGGATTGGCAGGCCATGCATATTGGTGGTCTGTTTGGCCATTCCATGGATTTGTATTTGGCTCGATGACCCGAAACATCACCAAAGCGGCGGCGCAATTAGATGCTAAAAAACTACTTGTCAGTTAGGGCAAACTAGACAAGTGGAACGCACTTTATTTGAGCTAGTTGGCGGCGAGGAATTCTTTTTAAAACTTGTTGATGGCTTTTACCAAGGTATCGAAACTGATGAAGTTCTAAGCCTTATGTATCAAGGTCATGATTTAGTGCAAGCTCGTCGCCATCTCGCATTATTTTTACAACAATATTGGGGTGGCCCAACGACTTATCAAAGCGAACGTGGTCATCCCCGATTGCGAATGCGCCACATGCCTTTCGTGATAAATGCTGATGCTCGTGATCGCTGGTTAGACCACATGCAAGCGTCCCTTGCGCAACTTGAAATGCCAGTACATGCACGTGAGGAATTATGGAATTATTTGGTAGCAGCTGCTAACAGTCTGGTAAATAGCGAGTAATTCAGTAACCGTAATCCAATACCGATAGTGTGCGGGTATGGCCTCAGCACTGACTCGAATGCATCGCGCTTGGTGGATCGTCGCAATAACATTTCTAACTCTTGTCTCAGCGGCTGCATTTCGCTCAACTACTGGCGTGATGCTGCTGCCCCTTGAGTCTGAGTTTGGTTGGTCTAGAAGTTTGACTTCCGGGGCGGTAGCACTGCACCTACTTGTTTATGGATTTACCGCCCCTTTTGCCGCCACTTTGATTGAACGCTTTTCCATGCGACGAGTAGTTTGCGCAGCGCTACTTCTGGTTTCAACTGGGCTATTCCTAACTACTTTGATGACCCAAAGTTGGCAACTGGTTTTACTCTGGGGAGTATTTGTTGGGTTTGGTACTGGTTGCCTGGCGCTAATTTTCGGTGCAGCGGTTGCAAACCGTTGGTTTGTTAAGCGTCGTGGCCTGGTCACAGGGTTATTTTCTGCAGGTTACGCAACTGGCTCCATGATATTTCTGCCACTTCTTACTTTTATGATTGAGAGCTCGGGTTGGCGAAGCGCATCACTTACCGTTGCTGCTTGTAGCGCGGTGCTTGCTCCGGTGGTATTTATTTTCTTGCGAGATCGGCCATCAGATCTTGGTCTATTGCCCTATGGCGCCACGCAAGAAGTTGATCTTGGGCCAGCCGCCCCGGCAACTGCGCGCGGTGCTATTGAGGTCTTACTTACCTCGATGCGTCATCCAGCGTTTTGGGTTTTAGCATTTACGTTCTTTGTGTGTGGCTGGTCAACTAACGGCCTTATCGGAACCCATTTCATTCCCGCCGCGCATGATCACGGAATGCCAGTCAGCACAGCCGCCTCACTACTTGCCATAGTGGGAATTTTTGATTTGATCGGAACTATAGGTTCGGGATATTTAACTGACAAAGTAAGTTCTATTTGGCTACTAGTTTTCTTTTATGGAATGCGCGGCTTAGCTTTATTGACTATTCCCGTGGTGCTCGGGCCAGATGTTAATCCACCACTGATTTTCTTCATAGTTTTTTATGGTCTTGATTGGATTGCAACCGTTCCACCTACTGTTCAGTTGTGCCGCGAGTATTTTGGCGTTGCCCGCTCTGTCGTGGTTTATGGCTGGATTTTTGCATTCCACATGTTGGGCGCTGCCATCGCTGCGTCATTTGCTGGGTGGATCCGCGAAACTAATGGCGACTACGAAGTAGCCTGGTACGTTGCTGCAGTCCTGTGTTTGATCGCCATGGCTTCGCTATTCTTGCTTCGAAAGATTCCAACACTTGCCCAGCGCGAGCAAACAAGATTAGTCGCGCATTAACTTTTCATAAGTTTGCTTCAGTTGCGATGGAATACGACCAGGTAGTCCACTTTCCATCTTCATGCAAACCATCGTAGTTTTTGCTCGCATGTATTCAGCTTCTTCGTCGAGCAGGCAGTACCCGATTACGTAAGAACTGTTTCCTATCGATTCAATCCAGACCTGCATCTGCATCGGTTCTGCCCTAAAAGTCAGTGGTTTCAAATAGTCAATTTCATGGCGGACAACAAACTGTCTAATGCCATCTAGTTCTGGGGCAAAGCCAGCATTTGCTAGTAAGGAAACACGAGCATCTTCAAGGTAACCAACGTAAGCAACATTGTTTATGTGCTCGAACACATCCATGTCACCCCAGCGCAAGTGAACCGGAACGGTAAGAATTGCCACCTAAGAAACCTGCCTTGGTAGGTAATGAGTACTTAAGCGTATCGTCTCTGATTACAGCTATTAATTAACTTGTGCGAAACTGCTTAGCTCAGTGCCACCAATAAAGTTTGGTCGCTTAGTTGGATAATCTGCTTCAAAAAGCGCAGAGGTTATTAACATGTCTGCCGTTGTACGGTTTACTGCAATTCCAGCATTCCAAAGTGTTGCAATGCGTAAGAGGGCTTTTACATCTGGATCATGTGGTTGTGGCTCTAGTGGATCCCAAAAGAAAACTAGGATATCAATTTTGCCTTCAGCAATTGCGGCACCAATTTGTTGATCGCCGCCAAGTGGACCACTTAAAAACCGATGCACGGGCAGATCTAAGCAATCAGCTAGCAGTGCGCCAGTTGTGCCAGTGGCGAATAAATTATGACGAGAAAGTAAGCCGCGGTTTTTCTTACACCAGTCGAGCAATTCTTCTTTTTGATTATCGTGCGCAACGAGCGCAATGTTTCGAGTAATCCAAGGTTTTATCTGACTTCGTGTCATAACATCTTTCATGACTCAAATCTGACACAAGAAAACTAACGAAACTTAAACAAGGCCTAAACGATAGATGTCTAAAGATTCAAAAATTGGAAGATTCCAAATTTGAAAGATTTTAGCTACGAGTTAGTTTGCGGTAAGTGGCACGATGCGGACGCGCAGCATCGGCGCCCAAGCGATCAATCTTGTTCTTTTCATATGACTCGAAGTTTCCTTCAAACCAGAACCATTGCGAGTCGCCTTCGTAAGCCAATATATGAGTGGCAATTCGGTCCAGGAACCAGCGATCATGCGAGGTGATCACGGCGCAGCCCGGAAATTCCAGTAACGCATTTTCCAATGAGCCAAGCGTTTCCACATCTAGATCGTTAGTTGGCTCATCGAGGAGAAGTACGTTGCCACCTTGCTTCAAAGTCAGTGCCAAGTTGAGGCGGTTACGTTCACCACCCGAAAGTACTCCAGAAGGCTTTTGCTGATCTGGTCCCTTAAATCCAAATGCACCGATGTAAGCACGTGATGGCATTTCAACTGCGCCCACTTTGATCCAGTCCAGGCCGTCGGAAACAACTTCCCAAACATTCTTTGCGGGATCTAAACCGGAACGACTTTGGTCGACGTAGGAAAGTTTCACAGTCTCGCCAACCTTAAGTGAACCAGAATCTGCCTGTGTTGAATCATCAGAAGTATCAGCTTCGGCAGCAGCAACAATCATGCGAAACAGCGTGGTCTTACCAACACCGTTAGGTCCGATCACACCGATGATGCCGTTACGTGGAAGTGTGAATGAGAGATCATCCATCAGGATGCGATCGCCAAATCCCTTCGACAAGTGATCGGATTCGATAACAATACTTCCAAGTCGTGGACCCGGTGGAATTTGAATTTCTTCAAAGTCCATCTTGCGAGTCTTTTCAGCTTCAATGGCCATCTCTTCATAACGATCCAAACGTGCCCGGCTCTTAGTCTGACGAGCCTTGGCATTGGATCGAACCCATTCAAGTTCTTCTTGCAACCTGCGGGAAAGTTTGGCGTCTTTTGCACCTTCAACTTTCAGGCGAGCCTGCTTCTTTTCCAAGTAAGTCGAGTAGTTACCTTCATATGGGAATGCGCGACCACGGTCAAGCTCTAAAATCCATTGCGCCACGTTGTCTAGGAAGTATCGATCGTGGGTAATTGCGATAACAGTTCCTGGGTATTTCTCAAGGTGCTGTTCTAGCCAATTAACACTCTCGGCGTCCAAGTGGTTAGTTGGCTCATCAAGAAGTAATAAATCTGGCTGTTGTAAAAGTAGTTTGCAAAGTGCAACGCGGCGGCGCTCACCACCAGAAAGTACGCTCACATCAGCGTCACTTGGTGGGCAGCGCAGAGCGTCCATGGCTTGCTCAAGTTGGTTATCTAAATCCCAAGCATTTTTATGATCGATGGCTTCTTGCAAAGTTCCCATCTCGGCCATCAGAGCATCAAAGTCAGCATCTGGATCTGCCATTTGAGCAGAGACTTCATTGAATCGAGCCAGCATTGCCATGGTCTCGGCAACACCTTCTTGCACATTTTCTAAAACATTTTTGGAATCATCAAGCTGGGGTTCTTGGGCCAACATGCCAACTGTGTAACCGGCTGCGAGCATGGCATCACCATTTGATACTTGCTGCTCGCCCGACATGATCTTTAACAATGTGGACTTACCAGCACCGTTTGGTCCAACTACACCAATCTTTGCGCCAGGCAGGAATGACAGCGTTACGTCATCCAAAATGACCTTATCGCCGTGGGCTTTACGTGCTTTTGAAAGGGTATAAATGAACTCAGCCATGTGCTCGAGTCTAACGCGTGCCCAACACTGCCGAATTACCGCAGATAGAATTATGAGGCTTGCAGGTTTTCTTGCTGGCGATGCGCCCGTAGCTCAATGGATAGAGCACCAGGTTTCTACCCTGTCGGTTGGAGGTTCGAGTCCTCTCGGGCGTACCACCATCACTACTGCAGCAACTAACGTTTGAACCTATATTTAGAGCCATGCCCCGCGTAGCTAAAACAAAAAATGGTCATGCTCCCAAGACTTGTTTGGGTTGCGGGCTGGATTTTGAGTGGCGAAAGAAATGGGAACAGGATTGGGAAGATGTTAAATTTTGCTCCCAGAAATGCAAGTCGGCGAAATGAGCATGAAACGAATTCTTTATATTCCCTTTGATCATCTAAATCGTGATTACGGGGTTTTAAAAACAGCCGATCCAGCAACTGACCAAATAGTGATTGTGGAAAGTTCTCGCATGACAACAGGTCGCCCGTGGCACAAAGAAAGATTGTTTTTCTTAATTTCATCGGCCAGACATTTTGCTAATGAACTTACTGCAGCGGGCTATAAAGTCAGATACCTCAAAGCGCCAACCACAATCGATGGCCTAAAAATGGCACAGACCGAGTTCGGAACACTGCCAATTTTTTCAGCGGAACCTTCATCGTTTGTGCAATTTGCCCAGCTCGCAGAATTTGGTGTCGGCTTCCTGCCAAATGATTTCTTTCTAACTTCGCGCGTGGACTTTGAGTTATGGGCAGGTAAGCAAAAAACTTTCTTAATGGAAACCTTTTACCGAGCACAGCGCCTGCGCTTGGGGATCATGGTTGAAAACGGAAAGCCAGAAACTGGGGTTTGGAACTTTGACAAAGAGAATCGCCTGCCTCCCCCAAAGAACTACACCTGGCCAGAATATTTAGAACATGAGCGCGATGAAATAGATCTTGAAGTGTGTGCTGAGCTCGGCTTGAATCCAACTAAGACTTGGGCAACCACCAGGGCGGGCGCACTAGCTCAACTCGATCATTTCATCGAGCATAATCTGACAAATTTTGGTCCATACGAAGACGCAGTAAGTAACGATAGTTGGGCCCTGCATCATTCACTGCTCAGTCCATATTTAAATAATGGCTTACTTCACGCTTCTGAAGTTATTTCTGCTGCGCTTGTGAAATACGAAGCCGGCCAAGCCCCGATCGCTTCAGTTGAAGCTTTCGTGCGTCAAATTATTGGCTGGCGCGAATACTTAAATGGTATGTATTGGCACTTAGGCGCTGACTACAAATTTAGAAATGGTCTTACTGCGCAGCGCAAGCTACTGCCACTATTTCAAGATTCCTCGAAAACGAAAATGAAGTGTATGCAAGGTATCGTCTCGGGCATAGAGACCAGGGCATGGACTCATCACATTCCCCGGCTAATGATTCTGAGCAATCTCGCACTGGTGACAGGTGTTAATCCAATTGAATTCTTGGACTGGATGCGTGAGCAATTTATCGATGCCACTGAGTGGGTTATGGTTCCAAACATAATTGGCATGGGGCTGCACGCTGATGGTGGTCAATTAATGACTAAGCCTTATGCGGCCGGTGGCGCATACATTTCTCGCATGACGCAGTTCTGCAAAGGCTGTGAATATGATCCGAAGCTTCGGGTTGGCGAAACTGCCTGCCCATTCACCACTTTGTACTGGGATTTTCTGGACCGCCATAAAGAAGAATTCGCAAAGAACCATCGCATGTCTCAACAAGTTGCTGGCTTAAAACGCTTAAGTGATTTACCAGAACTTAAAGTTCGAGCGCAAGAAGTTCTAAGTGGCCTTGATAAGGGAACTATCTAGTGGCCTGCTCAAAGTTTTTTATCACTTGGCTGACGCTTTAATTGGCAATATCCTGGCAAGTTCGAGTTCGATCGCACTTCGAGCAACCTCTAAATCGCAACTTGCTTGTGCGCGAAGCCAAAATCCATCGCTAAGCCCAAAATATTTACATAACCGTAAATCTGTGTCAGCTGTTATAGCTCGCTTGCCCATTACGATGTCACCAATTCGTTGCGCCGGCACGCCGATGTCTTTAGCAAGGCGATACCTACTAATGTCCATCGGAACCAAGAACTCTTCCCAGAGCAGTTCCCCCGGCGTAACCGGATTCAATCTAACTTTTGTCTTAGGCATTTGCGATCCTTATCTGTGATAGTCCACTAGCTGGACTTCTGCTGGCCCCTGGCTGGTCCACTTAAAGCAAAGGCGCCACTGATCATTTACTCGAATGCTGTGAAACCCAGCCCAGTCACCCTTGAGTTTTTCTAGATGATTCCCTGGAGGCACTCTTAAGTCACTAAGTTGTCCTGCAATCTCCAGTAACGCAAGCTTGCGGCGAAGTGTTGACTCAATGAATGCGTATCTAGCCACTCGATAACCAGTTGCGACCAATTCTGTTCCTTTGTCAGCAAAAGAAGTGATCACTTTTTTATAATAACGCCTAGCGTTAATAACGTCAAATGTTACTATACTAGAACTATAGCGCTAGCGACCATCAAGTAATGGTTGACCCGGATTCCAAGTAGTGCCATCGCGGGCATCTTTACGTCGGCGAGCCATTCCAGAAAGCACTTCAAGCACTACGCGATTACCCAAAATGGCAGTGATGTCGGCGTGATCATAAGGCGGGCTAACTTCGACTACATCAACACCAACGATTGGAAGTTCATAGGCCATGCGCCGGACAGTGTCGAGCAAATCGCGCGAACTTAAGCCACCTGGTTCTGGCGTGCCAGTTCCTGGTGCTGAGCCAGGGTCAACAACATCGATGTCAACGCTCAAGTAAATCGCATCGCAATCTGTGAGTGCGATCGAAATTGCTTCATCAATGCATTCCTTTAGGCCGCGATGAGTAATCTCAGTCATCTCATATGCGCGCATACCTTGAGTAGCCATCCAGTCCAAAGTTTCTGGTGGTGGCCAATATCCTCGAAGTCCAACTTGGATGAAACGATCGCCGCGAACCGCGCCGCTCTCCAGAAGCAATCGCATTGGCTGGCCATGCCCAATCAAAGATCCGAACTGGATGTCGCCGGTGTCTGCGTGCGCATCAAAATGAATTACGCCAATACGTCCCCACATGTCGGCCCCGCGAGCCACACCAGTCACGTTTGGCCAGGTCACAGTATGGTCGCCGCCGAGTACTAATGGAATAGCACCTGAGGCTGCGATAGTTTCAATAACTTTTTCCAAGCTCGCACATGATTTAGCAGCGTCACCCGAGAACATTTCGACATCGCCCATGTCATATACGCGAAGGTCCTTTAAACCATCAACCCGCATTGCCATACTGGGCCGCGAACCATCATGCTCGGAATAGCAGGTTTCGCGCATTGCCTTTGGACCAAACCGAGCGCCTGATCGATAACTTGTGCCACCGTCAAAAGGTGCACCAACAATGACTACATCAGCATCTGCGTAAGTCTCGGGAGAGTTAACATCACACTCGTCGACGCCTAAGAACGTAATATTCGGTCCAAACATGGTGCCATAACGTGTCATGTTCTTAGTTTAACCTTTGTGAATCACGATTATGTTGCAGTACGTTACTTAGTGCGTCTAACGATAAACGTTGCAATTGCCAGTATTGCGCCTGTTAGAGCCAGTAACCATGCAATCGGAATCAGAAAAAAGGGTTCAACGAGCCTTCCGTCTTCTGCCACAGATGAGCCAATCGCTGCGAAGGCAACAACACATCCAAGCGCGGCAAGCATTAGCGCGATAGCAGCGCGCATCATAAATTTGGCAGTACCTTTCATGTATCCGACTCTATGACATTTACTTACTTTGCCCCCGCAGGCGACTTCCCAATTTACTCTCCAATACCCTTGGGGAATGGGTGAAAACATCGAATCTGACCGCATCGTTTGGATTGACTGCGAAATGACTGGCTTAGATTTTAAAAATGATTTGTTAGTTGAAATTGCCTGTGTCATTACTAATGCCCAACTTGAGCCGGTAACTGAAGGTTTAAACATTGTTATCCAAGCCCCAGCCGAACGCCTAGAAGCGATGGATCCCTTCGTCGTTAATATGCACACTGAATCTGGTCTATTGCCAGAAATTCCAAACGGTGTGACGCTAGACGCTGCTGAAGAATTGCTCTTTGACTACATCACTTCCCACATTCCTGAGGCAAGTAAAGCACCGCTTGCCGGATCCAGTGTTCACGTGGATCGAATTTTCTTACAACGCGATATGCCGCGGATAGATTCTTATTTGCATTATCGAATCATTGACGTTTCCAGCGTTAAAGAATTGGCTCGACGTTGGTATCCCAAGGCTTACTTTGCTAGCCCTCCAAAAACTGGTAACCACCGAGCACTCGGTGACATCTTGGACTCGATAAACGAGTTGAAGTACTATCGCGAAGCCGTATTCGTGGAACTGCCTGGACCTGATGGATCAAAAGCAAAAGAGATAGCAGCTCGTCACACACCAAATTAGCCCCATGCAACTTCCCTGAATAGAATGGGATTTGTTGTCGACAGAGAAATCTGAAGCAACATGGTGGGTGTAGCTCAGCTGGTAGAGCACCTGGTTGTGGTCCAGGACGCCGCGGGTTCAAGTCCCGTCACTCACCCCAAGTAAAAACCCGCGCGTTCTGCGAGCGAACGCGGCAGGACGCCGCGGGTTTAAGTCCCGTCACTCACCCCATGGGATAGCTGATCACTTCAGCGCCCCTGCACTGCTAGATTTTGTGACATGGCCACAATTGCAAAAAGTGACGCCAGACTTCAAGTCCGCGGCATTCGCTTAGAGCAATTCACAATTTTTTACAACGTCTTTGAAGGCGTAATAGCAATTACTGCTGGATTAATTGCAAGTTACGTCTCACTCATTGGATTTGGCGTCGACTCTGGAATCGAAGTTTTCGCTGCTGCACTTGTATTAACACGACTTCGAGCTCAATTTTATGGAGGTGAATTTGATGAGACAAAAGAGCGCAGGGCGCTTAAATTAATTGGCGTTACTTTTTTCGTATTGGCTATTTATGTCAGCGTTTCAAGTGTTAGAAATCTCGTTTATGGCAGTACACCCGAAGTCAGTGAAGTAGGAATTGCGCTCACCTTGCTTTCGGTACTGATAATGCCATTTTTAGCAAATCTAAAATTGAAAACCGGAAAGCAGATCGGATCTATACTCCTAATCGCAGATGCGAAAGAGACACGACTATGCGCCTGGCTATCTGTTTCAACCTTGGCTGGCTTGGTTTCGTTTTATTTATTTGGATGGGCGTGGCTAGACAGTGTTGCCAGTTTAGTTATTGCCGGTTTTGCCATCATGGAAGGCCGAGAGGCCTGGTCTGGCGAGTTAGTTTGTGATGATTGTGAGTGCATTGGAAAATGCACCTGCTGAGGGATCCTTTATTGCGAATAAGGAGAATATTTTGTCGCTGACCCATTTCGAGTAAAGCCAAGTAGGGTCAAACCAAATTCGCGCGCGGTTTCAACAGCTAATGAAGTAGGCGCCGACACTGCCACCACTGCTGAGATTTGAGCTGCGATTGCTTTTTGAATTATTTCAAAACCACCACGGCCAGAAATTGCCAATGAATGCCCAGCTAGCGGCAACATGTCATGCATTAAGGCGTAACCAATAACTTTGTCCACTGCATTATGGCGACCAACATCTTCACGAACAACAATTAAACTTCCGGACGGATCAAATAATCCAGCAGCATGGAGGCCACCGGTTTTATCAAATATTTTTTGCTTAGGACGCATTAGCTCGGGAAGCTTTGCTAGTTCATCGTCACTTAATCCAGGTGCAGACACATTTTTACATCCACGCTCACGCAGATCATGAATATGTGTTGAACCACAAACACCACAAGCACTTGAAATGGTGAATCTTCGCTCCATTGTTCGCGTGACTGCGGGCGCATCGGCCACAACTCTTGCGACAATTACATTTTCTTGTTCTCGTGGCGATAGTTCTTTGTCTTTACACGTTGTGATTCCAATTAAATCTTCTCGGTTTCTTAGTAAACCTTCAGACCACAAAAAACCTGCACCTAATTCGATGTCCGCACCTGGTGTTCGCATTGTGATTGCAAGTTGTTGTAACCCTGCCCCGCCGTCAATCCGAATTTCAAGCGGCTCTTCCCCAACGACATGATCGCTTACGCTCGCATCGCTGTCAGTTTTAGAAACCTGAATACGTTGCGTTGCTGAAATTGGTTCGTCGCTATTCAACGCTTTCCCATTCCTGCACTGCTTTGGAAACGTGGCTAAGTAGATCGGTAACTTCGGCTGATGTTAAAGACTTTTTCCCTGCGGCGTAACCGAGAAGATAAGTAGTTAGCGGGGCGGACTTACGTTCGACGCCGTGGGCAACTTCGCGGGTTAAGTCAAGAAGTTGCGCAACTGGGAGTCCATGTTGATCCACTTCTAATATCGCAGCAACCCGAGCTAACCACATTTGCGTAATCTGATCCATTGCTTCACTCCGCTTAACCGCTCTAGTTACATCTGCCCAAGTATCAAAATCTGTAACCTGTCCTGGCTTCACACTAACGCCGACCATATTCAAAGTCGAAAGTAACCGAAGTGGTGAAAGGTTTATCCCTTGCGTGGGTGCAAGCATTTCCCTAAGTGATTGCGTTCTGACACAGGCACAAAGTGGTTGCCCTAGGCCATCTTCGCGAATAGCCCAAGCGCCGTCATTTCCTGCGGCTGCTTCGATAATTGCCGTCACTGTTTCTGAGTCCAGAGTTTGATCACCAGCTGAAATAAAAACATATTCTGTGTTCACGTGTTCTAGGCCTGACCAGATTCCCGCAGCTGGACCACCGCCTGGATTTAAATCAGAAACCCATGTCACGCGCGCGATTACTGCCACGGCAATGTCGCGAGGTAAACCCACAACGAGAACTCGGCCTGGACAAGCGGCTACTGCATCAACTAGCAATGTGTTGCCGGCTGACCCAAATGGCAACAACGCCTTATCGATTCCGCTCAGTCGCGAGGCGCTACCACCAGCAACAATTATTGAGTCAACGTTGTTCATCAGGTCTAAAGCATGGCATGGGTTCGGTAGATTATGTCTATGACTGGGGACAATAATCACAATGTGGATTGGGATTCAGCGGTTGCCCTAAGCAGCCAATCTGTGGTTACTAAGTCTGCAATCTCGATTCCCTTGGCACAGGCACTAAATCAAGTTTTAGCTGAATCTCTAGTTTCCCAAATCTCATTGCCACCGGCTCACACTTCGATGATGGATGGCTACGCAGTATTTGGACCTGGGCCATGGAACATCGTCGGAGAACTACATGCTGGGAGCTATTTGCCCTACTTGGATTCTGGGTGCGCACTGAAAGTAAGTACAGGTGCACATTTACCGCCGCACTGTTCGTTTGTGATTCCTAGCGAATTAGCAAGTCTGTTCGATGGATCAGTAGCTAGTAAAAATTCATTCACACTCGGCCAGCACATTCGCACACCTGGCGACGAAGCTGAAGCCGGCGAAATTATTGCTGCCGCAGGAACGCTCCTAACTCCTGCCGTAATGGGTCTGGCCACTAGTTCTCAAATCGATGAGGTTTTAGTCTATGAAAAGCCAGCGGTAGCGATAATCGTGACTGGAAGTGAACTTGTCTCAAGTGGCACGCCTGAACTTGGTCAGATTCGCGATTCGCTTACTATCCAAGTTTCTTCCTGGGTTGAATATCTTGGTGCAAATGTGAGTTCTAGCATTAACTGTCCTGATGATCTGGCTCAGCTTAAGAATTTAATTTCTGAAAGTACAGGCGAAATTATTGTGGTAACTGGCGGCAGCGCTCATGGTGAGCGCGACTATTTGCGAACGGCGCTTATGGAATTAAAAGCCACTAACATCATCGATGAAATTTTCATGCGACCTGGACATCCCAGCCTGCTCGCAAGATTACCCAGCGGCCAGTTAGTTGCTGGCCTTCCCGGTAATCCACTTGCTGCCCTGGTTAGTTTTTTAACGATTGTTGCCCCAGCACTTCGCGGGCTTACCGGGCAAGAAAATTACCGCATGACAAAAACGCAACTTGAACTGGATTATCCATGTGAAAGAACGCGCGTGGTGCCGATAGTGCTTAGTTCCGGCAAAGCGCAACTTACCGAATTCCGAGGTTCCGCTATGTTACGTGGACTCTCTCATGCGGAGGGTTTAGCGGTAATTTCTCCTGGCGAAAATCCTGCTGGAACTTTAATTCGAATCTTGCCATTGCCTTGGCGAATTAATTAAGCATTAGCTTTCGCTCGAAGTTCATCAACAACTTTATTTAATGTTGCGCTGAAATCTTTTCGGTTTTTCGTTACTTGCTGATAAAAATCTGTGCGCATTTGTGGTGTCCAGAATTTCACTAAGTGCTCTGAAATTCTTAGGTAAGTGTCTTCATGGACAGGAATATTAAGTTCAATTTGCTCGGCCATTCGAGTTAGTATTGTGACATCCATTACTAGACCTTTGTCAGCACTTCATCGAGGGTATTGGTTGCAGGCGCACTAGATTCTGCGGGACGAATTTCAACAGCCGTCACTTTATACTCAGGACAATTGGTTGCCCAATCCGAGAATTCTGTCGTAATAACATTTGCACCACTTTGCGGGTGGTGAAAAGTTGTGTGAACCACACCTGCTGGGACTCGCTGGGTAACATGAGCAGTCAAAATCGTTTCGCCAATGCGACTTGTGATTGCGATTTTCTGCCCATCCACGATCCCTCGCATAGCTGCGTCCGCCTCATGAATCTCGAGTAAATCTTGCGTGTGCCATGTGGTGTTCTTAGTACGACGAGTTTGCGCGCCTACGTTGTACTGGCTCAAGATTCGACCAGTAGTAAGTAAAAGTGGGAACTTACGATTTGAACGTTCTTCGGTAGGAACAAAAGGCGTTTCCATGAACTGACCTTGGCCACGAACGAAATTATCAATGTGCATAATTGGTGTGCCAGTTGGAGCGGCGTCATTGCATGGCCATTGCACGCTACCAACCTGGTCAAGCATGGCAAAACTCACGCCCTTAAAAGTTGGAGTGATTTGCGCAATCTCATCCATAATCTGTGCAGCATTGTCGTAGTGCATGTCATAACCCATGGCTTGCGCGATTTCACAAACAATCTGCCACTCTTGCTTACCGTTGCGAGCCGCCATAACTGGACGGACTCGATTAATACGACGCTCAGCGTTAGTAAAGGTGCCATCTTTTTCTAAGAAGGAAGTTCCTGGCAAGAAAACATGCGCAAACTTTGAGGTTTCGTTCAGGAATAAATCTTGCACGACGACAAGATCCATCGATTCAAGAGCCCGGTGAACATGTTTAACGTTTGGATCCGATTGCGCAATATCTTCGCCATGCACAAATACGCCGCGGAATTCTCCGGAAATAGCGTTGTCAAACATATTTGGGATGCGCATTCCAGGATCTGGTAACAGCTTTACGTCCCACAACATTTCGAATTGTTCACGGACTGCATTGTCAGAAACATGTCGATAACCCGAAAGTTCGTGCGGGAAAGAACCCATATCGCAAGCGCCTTGCACATTGTTTTGGCCGCGCAATGGAATGATGCCAACTCCTTCGCGCCCAATGTTTCCAGTTGCCATGGCTAAGTTGGCCATACCCATAACCATGGTTGAACCCTGGGAATGCTCAGTGACGCCCAGACCGTAATAAATTGCTGCGTTATTACCAGCGGCATACATCCGAGCAGCTTCGCGAATCAATTGCGCCGGAACTCCAGATTGCGCGGAAACTACTTCTGGGCTGTTTTCGGGAAGTTCAATAAATGCGCGCCAGCGCTTGAACTGACCTGGATCGCAGCGCTGCGCTACGAATTCTTCATCAATTAAACCTTCAGTTGCAATTACATGTGCAATTGCGTTGATTACTGCCACATTAGTTCCGGGCTGTAGTGGTAAGTGGAAATCAGCTTTGATGTGAGCAGATTCCACGAGATCAATCTTGCGCGGATCAATCACAATTAACTTCGCCCCAGCCCGAATTCGTCGCTTCATGCGCGAAGCAAATACTGGATGCGCATCAGTTGGATTTGCTCCAATCACAACGATCACATCTGAGTGAGCAACTGATTTAAAGTCTTGAGTGCCAGCTGAGGTGCCAAACGTGGTACTTAAGCCATAGCCCGTTGGTGAGTGGCACACGCGCGCACAAGTATCAATGTTGTTATTGCCAAAAGCAGCACGAACCATTTTCTGGACAACGAAAATTTCCTCATTAGTACAACGTGATGACGAAATACCGCCGATGCTATTGTCACCATATTTTTCTTGAATTGCCTTGAACTTTGTGGCTGTGAATTGGATCGCTTCATCCCAAGAAACTACGCGCCATTCATCGGTAATTTTCTCGCGCATCATTGGTGTGGTTACGCGGTCACTGTGTGAGGCGTATCCCCAAGCAAATCGACCTTTTACGCAACTGTGACCTTCATTAGCTCCACCGGTTTTTGTTGGAACCATTCGAATCAATTCATCACCGCGTAGCTCAGCATTGAATGAGCAACCGACGCCACAGTAGGCACAAGTAGTTTCAACAGTCCTAGTTGGCATACCTAAATCAATTACAGATTTTTCTTGCAATGTTGCAGTCGGACAAGCTTGCACACAAGCTCCACAAGATACACATTCACTAGATAAAAAGTTCAAGCCACCTGGACTTACCTTTGAATTAAAGCCACGTCCTTCAATAGTTAGGGCAAGAGTGCCTTGTACTTCGTCGCACGCGCGAACGCAGCGATTACAGACAATGCATTTACTCTCATCAAATGAGAAATAAGGATTCGAGGAATCCGTTGGTGCATCAAGATGATTTTTGCCTATGCCGTAACGAACTTCGCGAAGTCCTGATACCCCAGCCATATCCTGGAGTTCGCAATCGCCATTTGCTGAGCAAGTGAGGCAATCGAGCGGGTGATCTGAAATGTAAAGCTCCATCATGCCTTTACGAAGTTTTGCAACTTTTGCAGTCTGAGTGCGAACTACCATTCCTTCTTCGACAGGTGTGGTGCAGGAAGCTGGAGTTCCTTTTCGACCATCAATTTCGACAAGGCACATTCGGCAGGATCCAAATGGTTGCAATGAATCAGTGGCGCAAAGCTTTGGAATGTCACAACCAGCTTCCCCGGCTGCTCGCATGATTGACGTTCCAAGCGGAACTAAATGGGACTGGCCATCAATAGTGACGTTTACCAGAACATCTGAATCCGATTTGGGTGTTCCATAATCAGCTTCACCAATTCCTGATCGCATTGGCATAGTGCCGCGTGGATCTGAAACTACTGTCATAACTTTGCTCCTGTCTTGATCCCGAAATCAGCTGGAAATAACTTGAGTGCACTGCGAACTGGCATTGGAGTGAGTCCACCCATTGCACAAAGCGAACCGTCAGTCATGACTTCACACAGATCCTCAAGTAATTCGAGGTTTTTTTCTTGATCTTCGCCCGCAACAATTCGATCAATAACTTCAACTCCACGAGTTGACCCGATACGACAAGGAGTGCATTTGCCACACGATTCTTCCGCGCAAAATTCCATAGCAAACCTTGCTTGCTTTGCCATGTTTGCCGTATCGTCAAAAACCACAATGCCGCCGTGGCCCAGCATGCCACCAGCTTGGGCAAGGGATTCATAAGCCATCGCAACATCCCAAGATTCAGTACCTAAGTAAGCCCCAAGTGGTCCACCAATTTGCACAGTCTTAACAGGCTTACCACTGTTAGTTCCACCGCCGTAGATATCTACGAGTTCACCTAGAGTGATTCCGAAAGCAACTTCAACTACGCCACCTCGTTTTATGTTTCCAGCGAGTTGAAATACTTGCGTACCGCGGGAGCGCTCATGTCCTAGTGCCTGATACGCAGCAGCACCTTGCGCCAAAATCATTGGAACCGCAGACAAAGTCATCACGTTATTTATTACTGTTGGTTTCCCAAACAATCCAACCAGCGCTGGGATCGGAGGCTTAGCACGAACCATGCCACGTTTGCCTTCCAGACTTTCCAGCATTGCGGTCTCTTCACCACACACGTAACTGCCTGCGCCAACTCTAACCTCAAGAGCAAAAGCAGATTTCGATCCCAAGACGTTTGAACCAAGTAAGCCATATTCGTTTGCCATCGCAATCGCACGATTCAAGATGTCAATTGCATGAGGATATTCCGAGCGCACATAAATCAGACCTTGCGTTGCACCGACTGCAATTCCAGAGATGATCATTCCTTCAATCAGAGTAAATGGATCACCTTCCATCAGCATTCTGTCTGCGAATGTCCCACTGTCACCTTCATCGGCATTGCAACAAATGTATTTTTGATCTGACTGCGTGTTAAGTACCGTTTGCCATTTAATGCCAGCTGGGAATCCTGCGCCGCCACGACCACGCAGTCCGGATTCAGTAACTTGTGAAACTACTTCAGCGGCAGACATTTCCAGCGCCTTGCGCAGTCCTACAAGACCGCCATGATTTTCGTAATCTGAAATCGAAAGTGGATCAATTACTCCAACGCGGGCGAAAGTTACTCGGTTTTGATTCTTAAAGAAATCATGTTCTTCGACTAATCCAATACTTGATTTATGGGATCCAGTGTCTAGCGCTCCACTTTTGATTAACTCAGGGACTGCCTCGGTGCTTATGTTGGCGAAACCAATGCGGCCAGCTGAAGTTTCAACCTCAACTAATGGTTCCAACCAAAGCATTCCTCTGGATCCTGTGCGGATCAAAGTAATGTCTTTGCCTTGGCTTGCGGCGCTTTGCACAATTGCAATGGCCACTTCGTCTGCGCCCATTGATAAGGCAGCAGAATCCAAAGGAACAAATACTTTAATCACGAAATAAGTTCCACAGCGGTCTTCAAAATACTCGCGCTAGTTGCGCGTCCAATCGGCTTACCGTTAACCATGGCAGCTGGGCCAAGTGCGCAATTTCCTAAGCAGAAAGTTTGTTCCATTTGAATATCATCTTTAATTTTTCCACTGTGAATGTCATAGCCCTGGCCGTGTAATTGTGAAATCAATTCGGCATTTCCAGATGCTTGGCAAGCCTCAGCGACACACACTTTAACGACAACTTGGGCAGGAGGTGTTGAGCGGAAATCACTGTAGAAGGTAAATACGCCATAAACTTCGGCGCGCGAAACATTGGAATTTTTAGCGACTAAATCAATGGCGCTATCTGGCACGTAACCCAAAAGTTCTTGCACCAACTGCAAAGAACGTAAAATCGCTGACGCCTCGCCTTTGTAAGGTCCCAAGTAATTCAGAATGCTTTCCTCGGAATAATTACTCAACTTTTGATCCAATCAAAGCAAGGAGCTGCTCTTCTAAGTGTGCATCTCCAACATGCATAATTTCAAGTGGCAGGCCGATTAGTTGCGCTGCATCTTGGGCGGCAGCCTCTAATTCAGGGGTTTGGCGCTGTGATAGCCAAAGCACTCGCTTGTAGGAGTGAAAGTAGTCATCCCGAAGTTCTGGGTATTTTTCCAGTCCCATTTCCACCATGACGCTGCGCCTGAAAGTCTTTACTAGGTAGTCCGTGAATACATAAGTACCTGGCTCAGCTTCGAATTCAGCTTTCATTTTTTCCGCAGTGGCAAACACGTCATAGCAATGATCTCCAGACAAGCGCGAGACTTGGTACTTGTCACAAAGTTGATCTATCGCACCGTAAGTTCCACAGTCTGCGTAGGCAATAGCAACTTGATCATGTATTGGTTGTAATTCCAGAATTAGTTTTTCAACTTCTGGCGCAATTCCTTCAGGGCGGTTGTGGAGTAACGGATTGACCGGCTCAACATGCAAGTCCAAATTTCGACGATCTGCTATTTCATGAACGTGGGCAGCAAGTGCTCCACATGCAATCACTGCGATGCTCATGATGGAAGCGCCAACTCCAAGAAAAACTTGTCGTTGAAATCTGGTCGATCAGAAAGTTCAACATAGTCAACTTCATCCAACAAAGTAGTTGCGCCGCTTCGTTCTGTGCTCGACAACAAAACCATCTTCGCGCCTTCGCCGGCAACGTTTCCAGCACTGACGATACGCATAACTGGAAGTTTTGGAACCAATCCGATGCCAATGGCCGATGCTGGCGACAGATACGATCCAAAAGATCCAGCGAGCAGCACCTGCTGCACATCCTCATCAACTAAGCCAACTTCTTCAAGTAGCAGGCGCCACCCCGTTGCAATCGAAGCTTTTGCAAATTGCAGTTCACGAACATCTCGCTGCGATAGGTAAACCGTTGGTTCCTCGCCGTCCCAGTGCAATACAAAAATTCGATCCCCTGCTTCTCGAGTGAGCAATCGCGAAGCTAAGTGTGGGGCAATTTCAAGAGCTAACTCATCAGTTACAAAGCGGCCAGAATCATCGATCAGTTTTGCTTTATGAAGTACGTAAACCGCATCTACTAGACCTGATCCGCAAATTCCAACTGGTTCCGTATCGCCAATCACCCCAAGTTTGATACCTTCATCAGTTACTTGCACTACTTCTATGGCGCCATCGGCAGCGCGCATGCCACAGGCAATTGAAGCGGCTTCAAAAGCTGGTCCCGCTGGGGCAGCCGTTGTTAAAATCGTGTCGCCGTTTGATAGCACGATCTCGCAGTTAGTGCCTACGTCAATAAGTAAGCGCACTCGCTTGTCGCGATCCATACCAGTAGCAAGCACGCCCGCAACAATGTCACCACCAACGTAGGCACCGAATGCTGGGAATAGAAAGACGCGAGCGGAAGGAAGTATTTCAATTCCCACTTCAGCAGCAGTAAACACTGGCCACTTTTGCGCCGCAGTGATAAACGGCGCAACGCCTACAGGTTCTGGATCTACGCCAAGCAAAATTTCGACCATAGTCGCGTTACCAGCAATCGCTGTTTCGTAAACCTGATCTTTTGAGATGCCCGCTTCAGTGCATACTTCAGCAATAAGTTCATTAAGTGTGGCTAGTCCAGCGCTTTGCATTAGACCAGCAGCCAGTGGATCCATCATCGTTGCAGAAATTCGCGAAATTACGTCGGCACCAAATGGCTGTTGCTTGTTAAGCATTGACTTAACTGCCAGCGGAGTGCCTGTCATTAGATCAAGCAAAGTCGCTACGACAGTGGTGGTCCCAAGATCAAAGGCAATTGCGTAGTTCTGCGCCGAAGTATCACCTGGCTCCACTGCAATCAGCGCCTCATCTACGACTACTGCAGTAACTTTAAAATCATTTTTGCGCAAGATAGTTGGCAGGGTTTTTAGAACTGATAAATCAGCTTGGAACTCTAAATCATCCATGGCATCTCGCAGTCGATCAATGTCAGGACGTTGATCGTGCAAAGTTGGCTCAACAAGTTCGACATATCGTTTTTGCACAGCAGGACGCAAAATAACCTGTCGACCTACTCCCACCGTTGCAGCTTTTGGCCGCGTGGATAGCGGCGGGACTTCAACTTTTAGATTTCCGTTTGCGCGAGCAACACATGCCAAGCGCCAGCCATCTGCAAGCTGTTCTGAACTAAAGGCTCGGATGTCTAGTCGAGAAACCGGAACTTCGCCTTCAAGAATTTGAATCTTGCATTTTTTGCAAGTTCCATGGCCACCACATGTGGAGTCAATTGCTAAACCATTCCACGAAGCTGCGTCAAAAACAGTTACTCCAGGGGGCACACGAACATCAGTTCCACTTGGACTGAACTGCAATTGGACGCGACCAAGTCCACTGACTGTCGTCTGCGGCGAGGAGCTTTCGTTTTCTGGCACTGGTTTTACTTTCAGCTAATTCTTATCGGTTATTGCGCTTCTTTGTTTGCTCGGAAGTTACTAATCCAATTAGCGCCCCATTGATCTAGTCCCAAAACTAGGTCCGAAGCGCGCACTGCTTGTACAACTTCAGGAGTGCGACCATCCATAATTGCCGATGTTAAACCCATCGCCATTGCCATCGGCATAAAAGCACCATTTAGGGCATGCCGGTTTGGTAAGCCAAAGGAAACATTTGAGGCACCGAGTGACATGTTAAGACCATACTTTTCTTTAATTAAGTAAATGGTCTCGAGTGTGTGCTTTGCATTTTCTGGATCTGCGCCAACTGGCATGGCAAGTGGATCAATTAGCAAGTTCTCTAGCGAGATGCCTTCTTTTTCAACCCGACGCACAATCTTTTCAACAATTACCATGCGGTCTTTTGCCAGCATAGGAATTTCAATTTCATCATTAGGAAGAGCAAGAATCGCCGCGTCATATTTCTTAACTAACGGAAGTATCAAATCCATTCGCTCATCTTCACCAGTCATTGAGTTAACTAGGGCTTTGCCTTCATAGACGGCAAGTCCTGCTTCCAGCGCTTCGATGACCGATGAATCAATGCAAATCGGTAAGTCAGTTAGTGACTGGACGAGTTTGATCGCGTTCGCCAATAGTGCTGGTTCATCTGTTAGTGGAACGCCCATGTTCACATCGAGCATGTCGCAGCCACCAGCAACTTGGTCAGCTACGTCAATGTTGATAGTTGAAAGATCATTGGCACGAAGTTTTTCTTGGAAAAGTTTGCGTCCAGTGGGGTTTAGGCGCTCACCAATAATTACAAACGGAACATCATGACCGATTGTTACCGTCTTGGTTGGGCTACTAAGCACTGTATGCATGGTTGTCCTTTACTTCGCTTGTAATTGATTGGCGAACTCTGCCAAGGTCTGTCATTAGTCGTTCAAGTGTCTCATCATTTCTGAAGTCTGTTATGTGCAGACCCCGCACAGCTGGCTGAGCCAAAGCATGTTGGGCAAATTCTAAAGTTTGTAAATATGCTTCTTCTGCCGGATCCGCTGCTTTTTCAACGCGCGCAATCTGATCCGCCGGAACATCAATTCCTGCCACGTTATTGTGCATGAAATTCAATGGCCTGGCACCTTTGATCAAAACAATGGTTGGAATTATCGCGATCTTGCCAGCTAAACCTGCATCGCGAACACCAGCACAGAACTTTTCTAAGCGATCTTGATGGTAGCAAATTTGAAGTTGTAGAAACTTAGCACCTGAGGCATATTTCTTGGCAACCCGTTGAACGCGATATTCAAATGGCGGCGCGCCAGGATTTTCAACAGCGCCAATGAACATGTGCGGCGCAGGATCAATTTTGCGGCCCGACATGTATTCACCACGCTTAATTGTGCTCATTAAGCGCACTAGCTGTGGTCCGTCTAAATCAAATACCCGACGAGCTTCTGTTTCATCTCCAGCCGTTACATCGTCACCAGTTAGCGCCAAGAAGTTTTCAACGCCAAACATGCTTGCGCCCATGATGTCCGCTTGTTGAGCTAAGCGATTCTTGTCACGGCAAACTACTTGCAAAATTGGTTCCAGACCAAGTTGTTTCATGGCTATGGCAGTAGCAACGTTAGAAACATGTGCATGTGCTGCCGTGTTATCCGTGGCATTTACGCCATCAAACCAACCGCTTAATCGGTCGGCATACTTCTTTGCCTTTTCTAGACCATTTCCATCAAGTGAGTGAAATTCAGCAGTGAATACAGTTTCGGTAGTTTTAGTTAATTTATGCTCAAGTGTTGACATCAGTTGTGACCCACTTCGATTGATTCATCCGTGGTGTTCTTCCAACCAGCTGGCGTCCAGCGATCCCGCTTAGTGAAAAAGTTTTTCCACGACGAGGTTCCCTTTAGTCGATTATCAACCGGTGGACGTAAATGGTTGTATTCCTCTTTCCAAGCTAAGGGCAATGGCCAACCTTGCGTGCGGTCATAAGCCTTAAGCCAAACACATTTCATTTCTGGATTTACTTCGCAATGACCATTTTCTCGCACACCACCACAAGGGCCATTGCGCAATGTCTTCGGGCAGTTCATTGGACAAGTCATTCCAGTTGAGTGCAGCACGCATTGACCACAATCTTGGCAGCCCCAAACCGGGCCTTTGACTACGTGTTCAATAGTTGCAATAAAAGTCGTCATGAATTTTGCTACTTGCCACGCTTAATTGCAATTAATTCCTTGGCCTTACGGACAGCCATCGAGGCATCAGAAGCGTAACCATCCGCCCCCACCACATCGGCATATTCTTGAGTCACCGGTGCACCGCCAACCATGATTATTACGTCATCGCGCATACCCGCTTTGGTAATTTCATGGATGTTGACTTTAAACATTGGCATCGTGGTGGTTAGAAATGCTGACATGCCAACAACATCTGGTTGATGTTCCTTGATTGCATCAATAAATTTTTCAGGTGCGCACTGAACGCCGATATCAATAACTTGAAAGCCAGCGCCTTCCAGCATGATGTTAACTAAATTCTTACCGATGTCGTGAACATCTCCCTTAACAGTTCCCATAAGGAATGTGCCGACGGTTTCGGCGCCGGTATCCGCCAATAGTGGGCGAAGCACATCTAAAGCGCCACTCATTGCGCGACCTGCAATCAACATTTCAGGTACGAAATAGTCGCCACGCTCAAAGCGCGCACCAACTTCTTCGAGGGAAGGAATTAAAGCATCAAAAAGAATTGAGTCCGGTGTTAGTCCTGAGTCCAAGCCCATGTGAGTTAGCTCAAGCACACGTGGTGCATTGCCTTCCATAGTGCGCTCATACATTTCCTTCAGGATTTCATCGTGAGTCATGCTGCTCCTTCTTGTTTTAAGCCTTGTACTTGGTTAAGTTCTCTACGCATAAGTTGTGCAATGTGTAATTCATCGCCTGGGGTAATTCTCTCAGCAGGTCCGCTAACTGACAAAGCCGCGATTGCCTTGTTGGAGGCGTCAAGAACTGGAATCGCAACTGATATCAAGCCTTGCTCAAGTTCATTTCGAATTACGGCGTAGCCAACTTCTCGCGCTTTTCGAATGTGGGCATCCAAAGTTGCAAAGTCAGTAATGGTTTCAGTGGTTCGTGGCGCCAATGTGCTCGGCGCAGATGCGCCGCCAAAAGCAATTAGGACTTTCCCGGCAGCTGAACAATGAGATGGCACACTCTCGCCTACCCAGTTGCGGCTTCCTAATAGATATGAACCCTCGACCTGAGCAATATTGTCGATTCCAGTGTGTCCAGTTACAGCCAAGCTGACCGTTTCGTGCGTTATGTCGGCAATGCGCTCCATTGCTGGCGTAAGGGAACCGATCAAAGCTGTGTAGGCGCCGCCGCGAACTGCGTATTGATTAAGCACTGGTCCTGATTCAAATCCGCCAATCACACTTCGGGCTAGTAAACCACTGCGCTCAAGGGCGCTGAGGATTCGCGAGGTAGTTCCCTTAGCTAAGCCAGTTGTGGAGACTAGCTCGCTCAATGTCACAGGATCTTCGGAGTTAATAACTCGAATTAGCAGGTCGCAGGCGCGATCAATAGATTGCGTTCCAGTTACCGGCTTTTCTTGCATATCTAAGGCAAACTTCTCGCTCATCTCGCCTCCTTCTATATGCTTTATAAACTTGGGCTAAATTTGTACTAATTCCAGGTTGCAAGGACTTCAAGGAAGTTTCACAATCTGGAACCTATGTTCCACATAGTACGGTATTGTGTGCGGTATTCGTCAAGTCCATTTGGTGAATCTTTTCAACTTGTTATCAAAACTGATAGCGCGCACAGCAGGAGCCAGAAATGTTCCAAAATAAGAGCCCACGTTATGAAATCCTTTCGCAGGATGCGATGGCTGTCCTCGATAAGGGATGGCGCCGAATTGTTTCCGAAATGGGAATCGAGTTTATGCATGATCGCGCCCTGGAAATGTTCCGGGCCGCGGGTCAAAAAGTTGAAGGCAACAATGTGAAGTTTGATCCTGAGTGGATCTTGGCTCAAGTTGCTAAAGCCCCTAAGGAATTCACGCTGCAAGCTCGCAATCCAAAAAACAACGTAATCATCGGTGGCGACAATATGGTTTTTGGTGGTGTCTATGGCCCCCCATTCGTTAGAGATCTGGGTGTGCGCCGCGATGGCACGCTAGATGATTTTCAGAATTTTACAAAACTTACCTACATGTTTGAAGACTTAGACGTCTCAAGCGCGGTTGTTGTTGAACCAAACGATGCACATTTAGACACCCGTCACATTGACATGACCTATTCCTTACAAACTTTGAGTGACAAGGCATACATGGGAAATGTTGTTACTGGTCCAAACGCAAGAGATGTCATCAAAATGACCGAAATTGTATTTGGGTCTCGTGAAAGCATCGAAAAAACTCCTGCAATTATTTCCCTGATCAACTGCAACTCGCCACTTCGTTGGGATGATCGCATGTTGGATTCTTTATTTGAATACAGCGAAGCGGGTCAACCATGTGTGCTAACTCCGTTCTTGCTAATGGGCGCAATGAGCCCAGTTACGATTCCAGCATCTTTGGTGCAGCAAATTGCTGAAGCTTTAAGCGGCATCGCGCTTGCGCAACTAGTTCGCCCAGGTTGCCCTGCAGTGTTTGGGTCGTTCCTTTCAAACATTGACATGCAGTCAGGCTCACCAATGTTCGGTACTCCGGAATCTGCAATGGGACTGCTGTGCACTGGACAAGTTGCCCGTCACTTTGGACTACCATTTCGCGGTGGTGGCGCGCTGAATGCAGCGCAGACTATGGATGCCCAAGCTGGATACCAATCGTTGATGACAATGCATGCAACTTTCCTTGCCGGCACAAACTTTGTCATGCACACAGCTGGCTGGCTTGAAGGTGGCTTAGTTGCATCGTATGAAAAATTTGTTATGGACGTTGAATTACTTCAGATGATGCAGGCAGAATTCACGCCATTTGAAATTGATGAGGCATCACTTGCCTTTGGCTCGCACGAAGAAGCTGGACATGGTGGGCATTTTCTTGGAACTGCTCACACTATGGATCGTTTCCGTGATTGTTTCTATCGGCCGTTCCTGTCATCTGCAGACAACTTTGATCGCTGGAAGCGAATCGGATCCGAGACAACAGATGTTAGAGCCAATAAAATAGCGCACAAGATGGTTGAAGACTATGTTGCGCCAGAAATGGACTCGGCCATTAAAGAAGAGCTTGACGAGTGGGTAGACAAGCGTAAAAAGGAGTTATTGGTATGAAATCAGATATCGATATTGCTCGGGCAGCTACAACTGAATCAATTGTTTCGGTTGCAGAAAAAATCGGTATTCCGGCAGATGCAGTTCTGAGCTATGGTCCAACAAAAGCCAAGATCAACATGGAATTCATCTCATCCTTGAAAAATCGGCCAACTGGCAAACTAATTTTAGTAACTGCCATGACGCCCACCCCGGCTGGCGAAGGTAAGACCACAACAACAGTTGGTCTGGGCGATGGGCTAAATGCAATTGGCAAAAAGGCAATTGTTTGTTTGCGCGAGCCATCACTTGGACCTTGCTTTGGCATGAAGGGTGGCGCGGCCGGTGGCGGTTTCGCTCAGGTAGTGCCAATGGAAGATATCAACTTGCACTTCACTGGCGACTTCCACGCGATTGGCGCTGCCCATAACTTACTTTCTGCCATGTTGGATAACCACATCTATTGGGGTAACGAACTTGGTATTGATGTGCGCCGAATTGCTTGGAAACGCGTAATAGATATGAATGATCGTGCACTTCGCGAGATTACTGCTGCTCTCGGAGGCCCAGGCAATGGTTACCCGCGGGAAGCCGGCTTTGACATTACAGTTGCGAGTGAAGTTATGGCCATTTTGTGTCTTGCTATGGACTTGGACGACCTGGAGCGCCGACTTGGAAACATCGTTGTTGGTTACACGCGTGACAAAGTTGCGATTACCGCCGCTCAACTAAATGCAAATGGCGCCATGACAGTACTACTTAAAGATGCTCTGATGCCGAACTTGGTTCAGACTCTTGAGAACAATCCAGCATTTGTTCATGGTGGACCATTTGCAAACATCGCTCACGGTTGCAATACCGTGCTTGCTACCCACACAGCTTTGAAGCTCGGTGAATATGTAGTAACTGAAGCTGGATTCGGCGCTGACCTTGGCGCTGAAAAGTTCTTCGACATTAAATGTCGTAAAGCTGGACTTGAACCGTCAGCTGCAGTAATTGTTGCAACAGTTCGCGCGTTAAAAATGCATGGCGGAGTTGCTAAGGATGACTTAGGTAAAGAGAATGTCGCTGCTGTTGAGGCAGGACTTGTAAACCTGGGTCGTCACATCCGTAACGTTCAAAAGTTTGGCGTTCCAGTTGTAGTCGGTGTAAATAACTTCACGACAGATACTGATGCTGAATTTGCTGCCGTGCAAAAGTACTGCGCAGATATGGGCGTAGATGCAATTCGCTGCACACACTGGGCTGAAGGTAGTAAGGGCACCAAAGTTCTGGCTCAGAAAGTTGTTGAACTTGTGGAAAGTGGCAGTGCTGCCTTTAAGCCGCTTTATCCAGATGCAATGTCACTTTGGGACAAAGTCGGAACTATCGCAACGCAAATTTACGACGCAGCTGAAGTAGTGGCAGATAAGAGTGTTATCGATCAGTTCCAGGTATTTGAAGATGCTGGCTACGGCCACTTTCCGATTTGCATGGCTAAGACGCAATATTCTTTCTCAACTGATCCCGCTGCCAAGGGGGCGCCTTCCGGTCACACCATCACGATTCGGGAAATCCGTCTCAGCGCTGGCGCCGAGTTCATAGTTGTTGTGACTGGAGACATTATGACAATGCCGGGATTGCCAAGGGTTCCAGCCGCAAACTCGATCAAGCTAGTAAACGGCGAAGTAGTCGGACTGTTCTAACTAATTCGCTATTTTCAAGACAAGTGTTGCCCATGACGCATAATGTTGCGCCATGGGCAACACGCATATAGCCGAATCTGGCTCAGTTCAATCAGTAGATCGGGCAATTGCCATCCTGGAAATCCTTGCCCAACGCGGTGAGTCTGGCGTAACTCAAATCGCTGCCGATTTAGCTGTTCATAAATCAACAGCATCTCGGTTAATGTCATCGCTCTTAGCGCATGGTCTAGTTGAACAAGTTTCAGATCGCGGGCGCTACCGATTGGGTCTTGGTTTAGTGCGCCTGGCTGGCGCAGTTACAAGTTCCCTCGATGTTGTCTCCGGTTCCCGGGCGGTAACCAGGGCCCTGGCAATACAAGTTGGCGAGACCGTAAACATTGCAGTGCTCGATAACAATCGCGTTCTTTATGTTGATCAAGTTATGGGACCATCCATGGTTTCGATGCGCAGTTGGCTCGGGCAAAGTGTGCCAACCCACTGCACTGCAACTGGCAAGGTACTCACTGCCTGGCTTGATAAGCCATCTCGGATAGCCGCCAGACCCGATTCCTGGGGAAAGTTAGCGCCCAACACCATAACTTCTGGCGAGGCATTAGAAAAGGAATTGGCGCAGGTTCGCGAACTTGGTTACGCCGTTGCTTATCAGGAAATGGAAGCTGATTTTGTTGCGGTTGCAGCGCCCATTCGGGATGTGCATGACGAAGTTGCGGCAGCTCTGGTTATCTCTGGTCCTGCGAGTCGACTAAAGCCAAAAGATTTTGATTCATTAGGCCAAATAGTGAAAGCCAGTGCGGCTAAACTCTCTGGCAATCCTAATTATTGGCGTGAGTAAGGTTTTCAACTATGGCTTATGAACATATGACTGAACTCTTCATCAATGGCAAACGACAGGGTAGTTCCTCAGGTGAGATCAGAAATGTTTTGCATCCAGCAGATGCTCACTTAGTGGCCACCTTTCATGAAGCCGGCGCCTCAGACACTGTCGCTGCCATAGATGCAGCCCGTCATGCTTTTGACTCAGGCCATTGGGGTTCATTTACTGGTGAACAACGCGGGAAAATCTTGGAACGCGTAGCTGACATTCTCGAACGTGACAAAGAGTTATTCGCCAAAGCGGAATCTGAAGATACCGCAAAGCGGCTTGTTGAGGCGCAATACGACATTGCAGATGTGATTTCAGTGTTCAAATATTTTTCAACTCTTGCGCCACAAAATCATGACCGCGAAGTTGATCCAGGAAGGCAAAACGTTCGAAGCACCATGACTTCCGAACCCATAGGCGTGATCGCGATGATTACGCCCTGGAACTATCCCCTACTCCAGGCGTCATGGAAAATGGCGCCAGCAATTGCAGCTGGTTGCACTTTTGTCATTAAGCCAAGTGAGTTAACACCTTCTACTACTTCAATGATGATGGATGTGTTTAGTGAAGCTGGTTTACCAACAGGAGTGGCAAATCTAGTTCTTGGATCTGGCGCAGTGGCCGGTGGTCCAATGAGCACTCATCCTGGTGTTGACATGGTTTCCTTTACCGGCAGTTTGGCAACTGGAAAACGTTTGATGATCAATGCTGCAGAAACTGTTAAGCGAGTGGCTCTAGAACTTGGTGGCAAGAACCCAAATATTATTTTTGCTGATGCAGATCTTGATGCTGCTATCGACAATGCGCTAACGGCTGTGTTTTTGCACTCTGGGCAAGTTTGCTCTGCTGGAGCGCGCTTGCTGGTAGAGCGCAAGATTCATGAGCAAGTAGTAACCGAAATTGCGCGGCGCGCAGATCTAATTCGACTTGGTGGGGCAACTGATCCCGATGCCGAGACTGGCTCTTTGATAAGCGCAGCTCACCGCGACAAAGTTGAACGTTATGTTGCCGATGCGCTTTCCGAAGGTGCTATTTTGCGCGCAGGAGGAATGCGTCCCGAAGGTGCCCAGTTTGAGAACGGCTTCTTCTACCGGCCGACCGTGCTGGATAACTGCACCACTGAAATGCATTGCGTGCAAGATGAATCCTTTGGTCCAATTTTGACGGTCGAAGTTTTCGATACTGAAGACGAGGCAATCAAGCTTGGCAATGACACTATCTTCGGTCTTGCAGGCGCAGTTTGGACAAGCGATTCTGACAAAGCACAGCGCGTTGCCAGGCAATTGCGCCATGGCACGATCTGGATAAATGACTATCACCCATATGTTGCCCAAGCCGAATGGGGTGGGTTCAAGCAATCAGGAAACGGCCGTGAACTTGGCGAAGCTGGACTTGCAGAGTATTTAGAACATAAACATATTTGGCAAAATCTAGCCCCGGCACCATCACAATGGTTTGTACCAACGAAAGGGAAAGTAGATGTCTGAAAGCAATAGTGCGATCTCAGTAAATAATCTATGGCAAGTATTCGGACCTAATCCCGAAAAGATTGTTGGTAGTCCCGACGCTGCCTTGCCGCGAGCTGAGCTGCGCGAGAAGACTGGAAATACTGCTGCTGTTCGAGATGTGTCCTTTGAAGTCGCGCCTGGTGAAGTTTTCGTAGTTATGGGGCTTTCCGGATCGGGTAAGTCAACTTTGGTACGTTGTCTAACTCGTTTGATTGAACCCACTTCAGGCAGCGTTGTAATGAATGGTGAAGACGTACTCAAGGCATCCGATGCGCGGCTTCGCGAACTGCGCAGAACTAAATTTTCTATGGTTTTTCAAAACTTCGGTTTGCTGCCGCACCGCAGAGTTATTGACAACATCGCGTTCGCACTTGAAGTAAATGGCGTGAGCAAGGAAGCGCGCCATGCCCGCGCAAATGAAGTGATTGAGCTTGTTGGATTGCAGGGTTTTGCGCAGGCCTACCCAGAGCAACTTTCTGGTGGTATGCAGCAACGTGTTGGGTTAGCGCGCGCCCTTGCTGTGGATCCAGACGTTATGTTCTTGGATGAACCCTTTTCAGCCTTAGATCCACTCATTAGGCGTGATATGCAAGCTGAAGTTATGCGCCTACATGAAGAACTTGGCAAGACCATGGTTTTCATTACTCACGATTTAGCTGAGGCGCTGCGTGTTGGAGATCGCATTGCAATCATGCGCGATGGCGCCGTAGTTCAAATGGGAACAGCCGAAGAACTTATTGCCAATCCAGCCGATGACTACGTTGCTGACTTCACGCGCGATGTACCTAAATCACACGTATTGACAGTGCGAACTATCGCTCGACCTCTTGCCAGTAACGAAACTGCAAGTGGTCGAAGCATCCCGGCCACAACCATAATCCGTGATGCAACTGCTGCGATCTTGGACGCTGATGGACCAGTTGCAGTTGTTGAAGGCAATACGACGCTGGGTTTCATTACCCCACGTGATTTCTTGCTACTTGTTGGAGGCGGCAGCCACGGATGAGTAACACGAAGGAAACAATGTTTATTGCAAAACCAAAAAAACTTAAACGTGGTTGGTTAATTGCAATGCTGTTTGCGGCTTGGGTTGTGCTTGCCAAAATTTTCCAAGGGCAGGCAACACTAGTTTTAGCTGTGCCAGAAGATACTGGGGTAACCACGTGGGCTGGCAATGTTGCTGCATCAATTCGAGCCAATAGAAGTGACGGCGCGAGTTTTAAATACTTCTTTAATCCGATCCGTGAATTTATAGATGGATTCGTAACGGGCATCCGAGAAATAATCGCTATCCCCGCCGGGGACTCAAGTATTCCCCTACTTGGATGGCTCGGTGTTATTGCTGTCATTGGATTCGTGGTCTATGCAGTCTCACATTTACGAATGGCAATTGCAGCAGTAATTTTGGTTTTCGCCTGTGGCGCGCTCGGACTCTGGACTGACTCCATGGACACTCTTGCAATGACATTGGCTGCTGTGATTATGTCGCTGTTAATAGGAATTCCTGTTGGAATCTGGGCGGGTCTTTCAGATCGCGCGTTGAAAGCAGTAACTCCGATATTGGATCTTGCTCAAATTCTGCCTACCCTGGTTTACCTCGCACCCCTTGCGCTGTTCTTTTTGATTGGTCCCGCCTCAGCAACTATTGCAACTATGGTTTATAGCATTCCTATTGCAGTTCGTCTGACTGCTTTTGGAATTCGCGGGGTTCCAGTTAGTCCGGTTGAAGCTGGAACATCAATGGGCACCACAAAAATTCAGTTGCTTAGAAAAATTCAATTGCCCATGTCTTCGCGCACAATTATTTTGGGTATAAACCAAACAGTTATGGCAGCGCTATCTTTTGTTGTAATTGCCGCTTTGATTGGAGCGCCAGGATTAGGTAAACCTGTTATCGATGCCCTCATCATTCGAGATGTTGGGGGTGGCTTTGTTGCTGGAATTGCAGTTGTGCTGATTGCAATCATGCTTGATCGAAGTACCTCTGCCGCAATTTCTATTGATGAATCTTTTGTACCTGCTCCAGCTAGCGCTCGGAGACGTCGCAAACTCGGACTTGTTTCAGCGGGAGTTGCCACGATTATCTGCATCGTGCTATCTCGGCAATTAGCATGGGCGGCTTACTTTCCCGAGCAGGTAGACATAAGTAAACCCGTTTCGAATGTCACGGAATCATCTATATTCTGGATTACCGAAAATTTTGAATTCCTAACTACAGGTTTAGCTAAGGCCGTCACGGTAGGAATTTTGAATCCGCTTGAAGGCGTACTCTCAAATTCGCCTTGGTTCTTGACCGTGGCAATGATCTCACTGCTGTCATTAATTCTTGGTGGCCTGCGATCAGCATTCATAACACTCACTTTGTTACTTGCGATAGTGGCAAGTGGTCTTTGGTTTGACACTATGGTTACTTTCACGCAAACCATCGTTGCAACCATATTGACCATGCTCATCGGTGTAGTTGTTGGCGTCTGGATTGGTCGAAGTACCCGAGCCGAACGCGCCCTGCGCCCAATTTTGGATGCGGGACAAACCCTGCCTGCATTTGTTTATTTGATTCCGATGCTCGGCTTTTTTGGACCCTCTCGGTTTACCGGTATCGCCACTGGAATCGTCTATTCCATACCCATAGTCGTCAAAATCGTGGGCCAGGGTATCCGGGAAGTGCCAACCAATATGATTGAGGCAGCGATTTCCACAGGTTCCACTAAGTGGCAGTTGATAACGAAAGTACAACTTCCCGCGGCAAAGAAGTCCCTACTCCTTGCCACTAATCAAGGATTGATATTTGTACTAGCAGTGGTGGTTATTGGCGGCCTTGTTGGCGCCGGTGGACTTGGCTATTTAGTAATAGTCGGTGGGTCAAAGCCAGAGTTGCAAGGTAAAGGGCTGATCGCAGGATTTTCAATCCTGTTACTTGGCCTAATGATTGACCGAATTGCCCAGTACACGGTGGCCCGTAATTCGGCCCCCAAGCACTAGATTTCAAACTAACAAACGTTGGTTTGAAGAACTATCGCAAGATAGTTCGTTTCCTAGCGAGGAGATAAGAATGATCCGAAATAAGAAAGCTGCTGCCAAAGCCAGTGTGCTTGCGGCAGCTGCTGCACTTCTGTTGGCAGCATGTGGTGGCGCGGGAGTGGATGCAGAAGCATCTGCTGCACCAACAGATGCTGCGGAAGTAGCAGCTTGTGGCTCGTACGCCATTGCTATGCACGCTTGGGTTGGTTACACCGCCTCAGCACAAGTTGTAACTGAAATTGCTAAGGCAAATGGTTGCGATATCTCTCAGGTCACACTTGCCGAAGCTGGCGTTACATATGACGCTATGGAAGCGGGCTCAGTAGACCTAGTTATCGAAGACTGGGGCGGCGGCCGCTGGCAAGAATGGGCAGACCGTGGAGCTTTGGTTCAAGTTGGCGACAACGGAAACATTGGCATTATCGGAATGTACGTTCCACAGTGGATGGCTGACGAAAATCCAGACATCACAGATTCAGCAAACCTAAATAAATATGCTGATCTTTTCGTCACTGACGAATCAAAGGGTAAGGGCGCTTGGTACGAAGGTCCTCCGGGATACACCACAATCGGTGAGAAAATGATTTCAGCTAACAAGCTGAACTTCACTGCTATCTCAACAGGCTCTGAGCAGGCATTAATTGATGTCTTCACAAAGGCTGCCGCTGATAAGACACCTGCAATCGGTTACTGGTATACGCCACAAAACTTCCTAGCGAAAGTTCCATTGGCTCGCATCAATTTCCCTGCGAATGACTGGACAGATCCAGAGCAAGCCTCAGGTCTTACTGACTACCCAGAGTTACCTCTGCAGAAGTTGGCAACTCCTAAGGTTATTGATGCTAACGATGCTTTCACCAAGATCGTTAAGAACTTCACCTGGACAAATGATGACCAGAACGAAGTCGCAGCCGACATCGAATCCGGAACTGATCCAGCTGTAGCTGCTCAGAAGTGGATAGATGCCCATGCGGACATAGTTGCTGGCTGGCTTAAGTAAGTAAGCCTGGCTAATAAATCAACAGAACTGGTGAGTCCTTCGGGGCTCACCAGTTCTTTTTTTAGTTCTTTGGGCATTCCACTTGACCCAATGCCTTACTAAGAGGAAAATTAAAGTGTTGCGCAACACGCACTCTGTTGCATAGTTCGCAACAGTCAATTTGAAGCGAATGAGGGTTACTCGTGAAAAAAATTGTGATTATCGGTGGTGGCATAGTTGGCTGCTCATTGGCTGATGAGTTAACCCAGCGTGGTTGGAACGATGTCACAGTTATCGAGCAGGGTCCCATGCCAGCACCTGGCGGTTCAACTTCACATGCACCTGGACTTGTGCAAAAAGTTACTGGAAACAAAACTCTTGCCGCCATGGCTGATCAAACTATTAACAAATTGCTGAGTATCGCAAACGCAGATGGCCCAGGTTTTTATCAAGTTGGTTCCCTTGAAGTTGCCACAACACCAGCGCGCTTAAAAGAATTGCACCGCCGCACTGCCTGGCTGCAGTCTTATGGATATGAAGCCGAAGTTGTCTCCCCCGAACGCGCCGGTGAACTTCATCCCGTACTTGATCCAACCAAAATTTTAGGTGCAATTTATTGCCCTACTGATGGGATTGCTAAAGCTGTGCGCGCTGTCGAAGCATTGCAAAAACTTGCGGAATCTCGCGGCGCAATCTTTAAGGATCGCCATGAAGTAATTGCAGTTGAACAAGAAGGTGGGCAAGTTACTGGCGTTACAACGGATCAAGGATTCTTTCCAGCAGAAATAGTTATTTCCTGTGCTGGGATCTGGGGACCAAAAGTTGGTCGCATGTTTGGTATGACAAAGGCCTTCCAACCACTTGCTCACCAGTTAGCTTGGACCGAAGACATTGCTTCACTGGCCGATCAAACCCAGGAAATAACAATCCCAATCATGCGACACCAAGGTGAAGACTTGTATTTCCGCCAGCGCTTCAACGGCATGGGAATTGGATCCTACTTACACCGACCTTTGCCAGTTGAATCCGAAGAGATTTTGCCTTTTGATAAAGCTGAAATCATGCCAAGCCAAATGCCATTTACCCAGCCAGAGTGGGAACCAGTTATGGAGCTTGCTGGCGAAATTATGCCGGAGTTAAAGAATGCAAAACTTACTGATGGTATGAACGGCATGTTTTCATTCACTGTCGATACTTTTCCATTGATGGGTGAATGGAATGGTCTTAAGGGCTTCTGGGTTGCCGAAGCAGTTTGGGTTACCCACGCCGTTGGAGTTGCCCGCGCAACTGCCGAATGGATTATTGATGGTCATCCCCAGCTCGCAGTACATGAATGTGATGTAAATCGATTTGAGCCACATCAACTCGGACCAAACCACATCGCTATGCGGGGCGCGCAAAACTACGTTGAAGTTTACGACGTAATTCATCCGCTACAACCAATGGAAAAGCCACGGCCACTTCGCACCACAGGTTTTTATCATCGCCAACAAGAACTTGGCGCTTACTTCCTTGAAGCATCAGGTTACGAGCGACCACAGTGGTATGAATCAAATAGCGAATTAGTTGCTAAGTATCCCTCACCTGCTCGCGATAATTGGTCTGCACAATTCTGGTCGCCTATCATCGGCGCCGAAGCGCAATACGTTCGCGAGAATGTTGGGTTATTCGATATCACTTCCTTGAAGCGAATTGAAGTAACGGGTAAGGGTGCCTTGGAATTCTTAATGGCACAAACTACTGGAAAGCTCGATAAATCGCCTGGCTCAGTAACTTACTGCTTGATGTTGACTAAGTCAGCAGGAATTCTTTCTGATGTGACTGTTACTCGCTTAAGTGAAAACCACTTTATGATTGGCGCGAATGGCGCAATTGATGTTGCCAGGTTGCAAAAAGTGGCGCCAGACACAGTGTTCGTCAAAGACATCACAGCTGGCACAGTAGGCCTTGGTTTATTTGGGCCACACGCTCGCAAAGTTGTTGAGAAATTAACAAAACAAGATGTTTCCAATGAAGCCTTTGGTTACTTCAAGGCGAAGTCAATTTACTTAGACCAAGTTCCAGCAACACTATGGAGACTTTCCTACGTCGGTGAACTTGGTTACGAAATTTACACTGATGCTGACATGGCACTAAAACTTTGGGATACCTTGCTGGAAGCTGGCAAAGAATTCGCAATTATCCCTGCCGGTCGTGGTGCATTTAACTCCATGCGCTTAGAAAAGGGTTACCGCTCTTACGGCACTGACATGACGAGTGAACATAATCCACATGAAGCAGGTTTAGCATTTTCAGTTCGTAAGGGTGGCGGCTACATCGGCGCCGATGCTTTTGAAGCTCTAGATGCAGCAGCCATAACCCGTAAGTTAGTCTGCCTGGTATTTGCCAATCCAGAACATGTTGTCATGGGCAAAGAACCAGTATTTGTCGCTGGCGTGCCGGTGGGCTACACCACAAGCTCCTATTTTGGTCATTCAATTGGCAAGCAGATTGCATACGCCTGGTTGCCAATTGATCACACCACATTAGGCACGCAAGTTACCGTCAAATACTTTGATTCGATGTATCCAGCCGTAGTCAGCGATGACCCACAGTTTGATGCCTCGATGTCCCGACTGCGCTCTTAATTATCAGTAGATAGGCTCTAAACATGGCTACCACGACTCGTCGACGAAGTGTCGAATTACCTGAACATCCTGATTTTTTGTGGACTGCGCGAGTTACTCCCAAAAAGGTTTATGACGTCATCATCATCGGTGGTGGGGGTCATGGACTGTCAACTGCTTATTACCTAGCTAAGAACCATGGCATTACCAACATCGCGGTACTAGAAAAAGGCTGGTTAGCTGGCGGAAACATGGCCCGCAACACTACTGTCATCAGATCCAATTACCTTTGGGATGAATCTGCCGGAATTTACGAGCACTCCCTAAAACTTTGGGAAAATCTCGAAGAAGAAGTTGGCTACGAAATGTTCTTTAGCCAACGTGGAGTAATGTCCCTTGCTCACAGCGTGAGTGACTTGCGAGCCAAGGCACGCAATTACCATGCCAATAAAATAAACGACATCGATAGCGAATGGTTGACTCCAGAGCAAGTAAAAGAAATTGCGCCAATTGTTAATATCAATCCAGATGTTCGCTACCCAGTACTTGGCGCTACTTTCCAACCCCGCGGTGGTATCGCTAAGCATGACTGGGTCGCTTGGGGTTACGCCAAAGCCGCAGCTGACATGGGTGTTGACATCATTCAAGGCTGCGAAGTCACTGGCTTTGATATTCGTGATGGAAAAGTTCACGGCGTAAAAACCAATCTCGGTCCAATCGCCGCACAAAAAGTAGGCATGGTAGCTGCCGGGCATTCCAGCGTGTTAGCAAATCTTGCAGGTTTTGATATTCCGATTCAAAGCAGGCCACTGCAAGCACTAGTTTCTGAACTGCTGGAACAAGTTCACAACACTGTAATCATGAGTGGCATGGTGCATGTGTACGTAAGCCAAGCCCATAAAGGTGAATTAGTAATGGGTGCAGGAACTGATGCTTTCAATTCCTACGCACAACGCGGTGGCTTCCATGTGATTGAACATCAGTTAGCAGCAGCAATCGAACTCTTCCCGATTTTTGAACGAGCTCACCTACTTCGTACTTGGGGTGGCATAGTCGACATTTCACCCGATGCCTCGCCAATCATTGGACACACGCCCGTTGAAAACTTATTTATAAATACTGGTTGGGGTACTGGTGGTTTCAAAGCAACCCCTGCATCCGGTTGGACTATGGCACACACCATTGCAACGGGTGAACCTCATGAATTAAATGCTCCATTTAGCCTGAACCGATTTGTAACTGGTCATTTAATCGACGAGCACGGCGCAGCCGGCGTGGCACATTAGGAGTCTGAAATGTTACACATTCCATGCCCTTACTGCGGCCCACGTGATGAAACTGAATTTCACTACGGCGCTGGCGCAAATATCTTTTATCCAGATCCGGCAAGCGCGACTGATGAAGAATGGTCGAAGTTTGTCTTTATTAGAGAAAATCCAAAGGGCTGGCATGCCGAGCGTTGGGTGCATTCTGCTGGATGTCGACGCTGGTTTAACGTTTGGCGCAACACCATAACTCACGAATTTGGCCCGACGTATAAACCATTTACCGAGCAACCAAAGAGACCAGTATGAGCAATGTAACTTTCAAGTTTGATGGAGTCGATTACGTTGGCCAAGCTGGTGATTCACTAGCGACTGCCCTATTACGAAATGGCGTATTGCATTTCACTGACAGTACCTACAGAGACCGACCACGTGGAATCATGAGTCTTTGGATTGATGAACCAAATGCTCTAGTAAACATTGATTCAGGTGCTGGTGAACCTATGGTGCAAGCAACGACGGTTGAAATTACTGACGGCCTTGTGGCGCGCAGTCTTTCAGGAATTGGTGACTTGCCAGATACTCGTGATCTTTCTCGGTACGACCGGGCTTATCGGTATGCGGATGTTTTAGTGGTGGGTGCCGGGTTAGCTGGTTTAGCCGAAGCGAAAAAATACGCCGATCAAGGCAAGACCGTAATTATCATGGATGACAAACCTGAAGTTGGCGGTCACGCCCAACAATGTGGTGAGACAATTCCTCCTGAACTGCTCTCTGCCCTCACCCGCAAAAATGTTCTGCACCTGCAGCGCACCACAGTAATTGGAACTTATGACCAAGGTTATGCCGTTGCAGTAGAACGCCGGACTGATCACATCAACAGCAAAGTTTCAACGGATGTTGCCAGAATTCGCACTTGGCACGTTCGCGCTGAACACACTGTCCTGGCAACTGGTGCTTTCCAAAGACCGCTTGTTTTTGCAAACAACGATCGTCCAGGGATCATGCTTTCCCATGCTGGCGCTACTTATGTCGAACGTGGCGTAACAATGTTCAAGACTGCTGTCGTTATCACGGTAGATAATCAGGGCTACACCGATGCAATCCGATTGCACAAATCTGGGGTTCGAGTTCTTGCAATTGTTGATGTCCGAAAGAAGTTATCCAAGGCCAGTAATAAATCTGCTCGCAAACCAGCTGCGAAACTTGGAATTCGAATCATAAAAGGTGCCACCGCACTTGATACCAATGGCACTTTGGATGGAATTCTTTCCAGCGTTGTCATCAATGATCCTAAGTCTGGATTAAGAGAGACGATTTCTACTGACTTACTTGCAATTTCAGGTGGCTGGACTCCAACAGTTCACTTAGCTACCTACATCGGAATCAAACCAACTTGGAGCAAAAAACGAGCAGCGTTCATTGTGCGCTCAAAAGTTAAGAGCATCAGCACGGTTGGCATGTTGGCTGGGGATTTTGAAGAATATGAACCAGCCGTCTTCTTTGGTCCCAAACTTGACGATACGCAAGGCTTAGTCGCCTATGTAGATCATCAGCGTGATGCAACCTTGCGCGATCTTCGTCGTGCAGTTGGCGCTGGCATGATCAGTATTGAACATGTTAAGCGTTACACCGCAATTGGTACCGCGCACGATCAGGGTAAAACTAGCGGCACGCTAACTATGGGCCTGATTGGCAATCTAGTTGGATTAGAACCTGATGAAATTGGTTCGCTAACCTTTCGCCCACCGTACATTGCTGTCCCCTTTGCAGCGCTGGCTGGCCGAGAACGTGGATTACATACCGAACCAATTCGCACTACATCAATACACCCATGGCATGTTGCTGCCGGCGCTCCGATGGAAGATGTCGGGCAATGGAAGCGTCCTTGGTTTTTTCCAAAGCCGGGCGAGGATCTACATTCTGCAGTTTTGCGGGAATGTCGAGCTGCGCGTAACGGCGTAGCTGTTATGGATGCCAGCACTTTGGGCAAAATTGATATTCAAGGAAAAGATGCGGGTGCTTTCCTAGATCAGGTTTACACCAACATGTTCTCGACTCTCAAAGTTGGCATGAGTAGATACGGCTTAATGTGCGGTGTCGATGGCATGGTCTTTGACGATGGCGTAACAACGAGACTTGGCGAAAATCATTGGCTGATGACAACAACCACTGGTGGAGCTGCAAAAGTTATGGACTGGCTCGAAGAATGGTTGCAGACTGAATGGCCACACCTTGAAGTATTTTGCACATCAGTAACGGAACAAATTGCAACTGTTGCCATAGTTGGGCCAAAGAGTCGTGAACTGCTAGCGCTGTTGTCACCTAGCCTCGAGGTATCCAAAGAAGGCTTTGCATTCATGGAGAACAAGTATGGCGATGTTGCTGGAATTCCAGCCCGCATAGCTCGAATATCTTTCTCAGGCGAACTTGCATACGAGATAAATGTCTGCGCATGGTACGGCCTAGAGCTCTGGAACAAGGTTATGGAATTAGGTGCTGCGCTGGACGTGACGCCATACGGCACAGAATCCTTGCACGTACTTCGGGCTGAAAAAGGCTTCGTAATTGTTGGCCAAGAAACCGACGGAACCCAAACTCCACAAGATCTTGACATGGATTGGATTGTGTCCAAAAAGAAGGATGACTTCATTGGAAAGCGCTCGTTCAATCGCGCTGACACCAGTCGATCAGATCGACATCAGTTGGTGGGCTTGTTGCCGGAGACTTGGGAATACGTAATTCCAGAAGGCTCATACTTTGCAGAGGTTCAACATAAGGGAGCTACGCCACCGATTCCGCACATTGGATATGTAACAAGTTCCTATTTCTCAGGTGAACTTAATCGATCATTTGCACTGGCACTGGTACACAATGGGCGGGCTCGCATTGGCGAACGCGTTGCAATTGGCAATGAAACTGCTGTGATCACAGAACCAATTTTTGTCGATAAGGAGAACGTGCGTCGAGATGGTTAAGGTAAACAGCGCCAAAGCAACTAGCCCACTCGGTGGCGCAGTGCACGGTGGATTAGACAAAGGCATCTACATAGCTGAAGTTCCATACACTCCTGGCATTGACTTGCGCGTGGATCCAAGTTCGCCAGCTTTTGCGGCGGTCAACCAAGCACTTGGATTGACACTGAATCCGCAAGTTGGATCAGTGGTACGAAAGAACGCCGATTGCATAGTCAGCCAAGATCAGCAACCAGAATCCCATGGAATTAGTGCACTGTGCCTAGGTCCTGACTGGTGGCTATTAACCGGCACTGCTGACATTGAGTCGTTGCTAAAGCCAGTGCAAAACGTGCATCATATTTCAGTTGTAGATGTCAGTGCCCAACGCACCAAACTAGAAATCTATGGCCCGAAAGTTAAAGAGATTCTGGGCCATGTTTGGGAACAGGATTTGCGGGACGCTAAGTTTCCAATCGACGCTTGCACTCAAGGCTTGATGGCGAAATCTCCAGTTATTCTTTGGCATTGCTGCGAAAATTGCTATCTAATTTTTGTTCGCTCATCATTTGCAACGCATCTGTGGGATGTTCTAGCTGATTCAACTGTTGAATACCTCTAATTACTTACTCGGAAGTAGGAATAGTGTCTGCCGTAATTCTTGATGGAATCGCCACTGCTGCAAAAGTAAAGGAGGGCCTTGCCACTCGCGTAACTGCGCTGCACGCAAAGGGTATTTATCCAGGTCTTGGCACGATCTTGGTTGGCAATGACCCAGGATCACATTCATATGTCGGTGGCAAGCACAAAGACTGCCATGAAGTTGGCATCACATCAGTGCGTGAAGACCTACCTGCTACCGCAACTCAGCAAGATGTAATGGCTGCGATTGCGCGATTGAATGCTGACCCTGCCTGCACTGGCTACATTGTGCAGTTGCCATTACCAAAAGGACTCGATTCCAATGCGGCGCTCGAAGCCATTGATCCGCGAAAAGATGCTGATGGACTTCATCCGACTAACTTAGGTCGGTTAGTACTCGGTGAACCAGCGCCCCTTCCCTGCACACCTCGCGGAATTGTTGAATTGCTTCGCGCCTTCGGCGTAAATATTGATGGCGCCGAAGTTTGCATTATTGGTCGTGGTGTAACCGTTGGTCGCCCACTTGGCCTGTTGCTCACTCGGCGCAGTGAGAATGCAACTGTCACGCTTTGCCACACTGGAACTAAAGATATGGCGGCGCACATTAAACGTGCTGACATCGTGGTTGCGGCCGCAGGAGTGCCACATTTTATTAAGCCCAGCATGATCAAATCCGGTGCTGCCCTAGTTGATGTCGGTATTACTCGAACCGATGCTGGATTACTTGGCGATATAGATCCTGCCTGCGCACAAGTTGCTGGCTGGATCGCGCCAATGCCAGGTGGCACTGGACCGATGACTCGCGCCATGTTGTTAGCAAACGTGGTAGATACTGCTGAAGGAAATCTGTAATGGAAACAAAGGAATATGACTATTTAATAATTGGCGGCGGTTCTGCTGGCTCAGTACTTGGCAATCGACTTTCCGAAAATCCAGATAACGAAGTTCTAGTTCTGGAAGCGGGTCGCAAAGACTCGTGGTGGGATGTTTACATCCAAATGCCAGCTGCACTGACATTTCCAATTGGTAATAAGTTCTATGACTGGTTGTATGAAACTGATCCTGAACCACACATGAATGGCCGCCGGGTATTCCAGGGCCGCGGCAAAATACTTGGCGGGTCAGGTTCCATAAATGGCATGATTTTCCAGCGCGGTAACCCCCTTGATTACCAGCGTTGGGCTAGCGATAAAGGTATGGCGAACTGGGACTTCGCGCACTGCCTGCCTTACTTTAAGAAAATGGAAAATGCGACTGGCGTTCCAAATGACAAGGTTTACCGTGGCCATGACGGCCCACTTTATTTAGAAAAAGGACCAGCAAAGAATCCACTTTTTAAAGCTTTCTTTGACGCTGCCGAATCTGCTGGATTCAAGCGCACTGCTGATGTCAATGGTTACAGCCAAGAGGGCTTTGGACCTTTTGATAAGAACGTAAAAAACGGTCGACGCTGGTCTTCTGCAACGGCGTACCTGCATCCTGTAATGAGTCGTAAAAATCTAACAATTCAGACTCGTCATCAAGTGCACCGAGTTATTTTCGAAGGCGATAAAGCTGTTGGGGTAGTTGCTCAACGTGGCAAGAAAATAACGGAGTATCGAGCCAAGAATGTGATTCTTTGTGGTGGCGCAATTAATACCCCGCAAGTACTTCAGCTTTCTGGAATCGGTCCAGCGGAACTTTTGAAGAAGCATGGCATTGCCGTTGTAAAAGATTTGCCAGGTGTTGGACAAAACTTGCAGGATCACCTCGAGGTTTACATCCAGCATGCCTGCAAACTGCCAATAACCATGAACCCAAATCTTAAGATTTGGAAGCGACCATTCATTGGGGCTGCCTGGTTATTCGCGCGTAAGGGGCCGGGCGCGACAAATCACTTTGAAGGTGGCGGCTTTGCTCGTTCTAACGACACGGTTAAGTACCCAAACTTGATGTATCACTTTTTGCCGATTGCAGTGCGTTATGACGGAACTGGAATTGAGCAAGGACACGGATACCAAGTTCATGTTGGGCCGATGTATTCGGATGCTCGCGGACGAATTGAAATAAAAAGTGCTGATCCGATGGCTAAACCTTCGATCTTGTTTAATTACCTTTCAACTGAACAGGACCGGCGCGAATGGGTAGAAGCCATTCAAGTTACGCGAAACATCTTGGCGCAGTCCGCATTTGATAAATACAGTGACGGTGAACTCTCCCCTGGCCCAAGCGTGCAAACACCAGAGGAAATTCTTGAATGGGTAGCTAAAGATGCCGAGACTGCCTACCACCCATCATGCACTGCGAAAATGGGCACCGATGAAATGAGCGTAGTAGATCCAAACACTATGAAGGTTCATGGTGTTGAAGGCTTATACGTGGTTGATGCATCAGTATTTCCATACGTAACAAATGCAAATCTCTATGCCCCAACCATGATGGTTGCCGAACGCGCAGCAGATTTGATTCAGGAAAAGACTCCACTAGCGCCAGAATATGTTGATTGGTTTAAGAACTAGAACTAACGAAAAACCTCCGTAGCCACTAAGGCGTGATTACAGAGGTTTTTTCTTTGCGATTAATTATCACAAGCCCGATCAGAATAAAGCCTGAACCAATAATCTGCCAGACGTTCAATTCCTCGCCCAGCACAACTATGCCCAGCACAATTGCCACAAACAAAATCACATAAGTAGTGTCACTGGCAACACCTGCGCCGGATTGCTTAATTAAAGTTTGAATCATGATGTAGGTGATGCCCGTACCAACAATCCCGAGAATCAACATTGAGACGATGGAAATCGTTGAGGCATCAGTTGTAATGGTTACAAACCAAGGCAAGATTAAAGTGAAATGAATTGACGCACAAAGCATTTGGCCAGCAGCAATTGATGCTGGTGTATCGCTAACATTGGCAAAGTTTCGCCGGGCATACACAAGTCCTGCTGCATAGCTCGTAGTTCCGACCATGATTGCTCCAGTACCTAATGCGTCAAAATCACCAAGGCCTGACCAAGGGTGAGCAATGAACAAGGCCCCTAAGAAACCCATGCTCAAACCAGTTATTCGGCGCCAAGTTGGGTTTTCTTCTGGAATAAATACCAGCACAAAACCAAGGGTCACCAACGGCACTAGTGCATTCCAGATACTCACTTGAACAGTAGTGATTCGACTTACCGCAGTTGCCATGCCAACAAAAGAAACTGTGTTAAATAGCAATGCTGCAACGTTTAACTTGATCCAAATTTCTTTACCGCGCGGGTAATGATCCTTGGTGACCAGAACTACCACAGCCAGAGTCGCTGCCGCCAGTACGGTTCGACCCCAGGCCACTTCAAGTGCTGAAAACGACTGTAAGGCAAAATGCGCCCACATGTAATTGCCACCAAAGAGAACTGAGACTGTTATGAAAAGTGCAGTGTGTGACTTTGTTGGTGTTGTCAGATTTGTCATCGATTATCAAGCGCTAGCGAAGCAAGAGCTGCATTAACGATCGCACCGGACGACAGATCATTTATGTTGTACAAATCCTTGATGGTTCCAGATTGACCAAATGAGTCCACGCCTAGTGACACGCATGGCACACCAATGGCCGAACCCATCCAAGCCATGGCGTGGCTTGAGGCATCTTGAATCGTAACGATCGGCGCGCGATCGCCAATAACTGACCAAAGTGGGCCTGGCAAAGACGGCGCAGATGCGGTGCGTACAGCTTGGCGCAAAGTTCGTTGCCAAGCTCCATACCAGCGATCGGCGCTCGTTACATCAACTACGTGGGCTGCCACACCTTCACTGCAAAGTTCATTTGCTGCTGCCAAAACTTCTGGCATTACCGCCCCTGATGCAACTAAATGCACCATCGGCACGCGCTCGCTGCCATCTGAGTTGCGTAAATCTGGGAATTGTTCAAAGGCATCAAATAATCGGTAGCCACCAGACATTACTTGGCGGCGCAAAACTGCGTCTCCGATACGTTTACGTGCTGCCTCAAATGGCGCTTGGTCAATTGGTCTTGTGGTTAACCGGAAATAGAATGCGCCATCATCGTAAGGCGCCGCCGTTTTTTGTTCAGATGGTCCAGCAGCAACACGAGTTATTGCATCAGCCAACAACCAACTAAGCGCAGTGCCATAAGTTGGTTCAATAAAAGTTACCCCCGGCAATTCCATGCCAATGGAAGCGGTGATCGTCGATTGATGCGCCCCACCTTCTGGTGCCAGGGTTACTCCACTTGGTGTGCCAGCAATAATGAAACGAGAAGCAGAGTACGTTCCGTAAATAAAAGCATCTAAGCCACGAGCAACAAATGGGTCATAAACTGTGCCAATTGGAATCAAGGGTTGGTCAGATAAATCCCACGACAATCCAAGCTGGCCAAGCAGCAGGAACAAGTTCATTTCACTAATGCCAAGTTCGATATGTTGTCCCGTTGGACCTTCAGCCCACTTCAGCATCGGGTCCTCATTCCAGGCCCGACGCTCAGTAGGTGAATAAATTCCGTTTCGATTTATGAACCCGGCAAGATTGGTTGAAGTAGCAACATCAGGCGCAGTTGTAACTAAATACTTATTGATTTCTTCGATGCGCGAAAGATCAACTAGGACACGACCAAAAGCTTCCTGCGTACTTAGCGGTTTAGTTCCAGTGGCAACTTCAGGTGCTGGCACATTTAGTTCAACGCCTTTATGTATGAGGGGTTTGTGAAGAAGTTTGCGGCGCTGGGCAGCCAATACCCCAGCCGCGCTTTGTGGCTCGAATGCAGACCATTCGTTTTGACTAGTTAAGCCAAGCTCGCCGCGAAAAGTGTCTACTTGCTCCCCAGATAACAAGGCTGAATGATTGCGAGGGTTACCTGCCATTGGCAATCCCCAGCCTTTAATTGTGTAGGCAAAAACTACGCTTGGTCGATCTGTCACCGAGTCGCACAAATCAAACGCATCGCGCAAACTATCTAAGTTGTGACCACCTAAGTCGGTAACTAATTCATAAAGTTGCGCATCATCTAATTCTGCTACCGAAAGTCCAACTTCCGCTGGCGCGCCATCTAAGAAACGTTCGCGTAATTCTGCGCCACGAAATCCAAATAAAGATTGGTACTGCTCATTGGCCATGGCATCGATCCAGGATTCAAGTTCCTTGCCAAATTTCTGTTCGAATTTTGCGTGCAACTTCTTGCCATACTTAACTTCGACTACATGCCAACCGGCTGCCTCAAATTGCGCCCGCCACTGGACTATTCGAATTCCTGGAATAACGCGATCAAGTGACTGGCGATTAAAGTCGACAACCCACATAACATTTCCAAGTTCGGTGGTAGCAGGATCAGCAACTGCTTCCCAAACATTGCCTTCATCTAATTCCGCATCGCCAATCAATGCGATAAAACGAGAATGTGGTCGCTCGCCAAAATGTGAATCAACATAACGCCGTGTTGCTGCTGCAAACAGTGGCGCAGCTGCGCCTAGTCCAACAGAACCAGTTGAAAAATCTGGTGTATCCGGATCTTTGGTGCGGGATGGGTAAGACTGCAGGCCACCAAATTCTCGAAGTCGAGTTAGGTAACTTTCATCTAAATTTCCAAGCAGGTATTGAATGGCGTGAAATACCGGTGAGGCATGCGGCTTAACACTGACTCGATCTGGTCCTGCTAAGTGATCGAAGTAAAGCGCTGTCATGATTGAAGTCAGGGAGGCACTCGATGCTTGGTGACCACCTACTTTTACGTCATCTTTTTCAGCGCGTTCCCGGTTTGCAAAGTCCACCATGCGAACCGCAAGCCATAACACCCGGCGCTGGATTTCATCCAACAATTCGGTATCTACTCGTTGCTTCGTCATGCTATTTCCTCAATGGTTGCTGGGCTGGCATCAAATCTACGCAATGAAACGGCAGCCATAACTGAGCATATCGCCATTACGGTCCAGGCCGCCTGCCAACTGAAAGATTGCACAATCCGCGACATGATTATGGGCGACAATCCCCCAGCTGCAAAAATGAAACTATGCAGAACGCCTTGGGTATAGCCAACGCGTTGGGATGGAACTGCAACTACTGCAGTAGTAAAAAGTAAGCCATTCCAACCCATCGCAGTAATTCCAGCCAAGAATAGAAGTGGCACAACTATTGCGTACTGCTCCAATACTGCGCACAGTAAAAGTAAAACTGCGCCAAGTAATGCGATTACGATCTGGAAATTTACGCGCTTATCTGGATAACGATCGCTAATTACACCCAATCGAATCCGAAGTGGAATAACGCAGGCCATCATTAATGCATAAAGTTGACCGGCATGAGTTGGCGACCAGCCCCGACTAGAACTTAAATACAACGTTAAAAGTGCAACAATTCCAAGTTGGGTAAGGCAAAAGAATGCGGCTGCAATAAGAATTGGCGCAAGTCTTTTCCAATTTACGGGTGGCAGGTTTTCGGTGCTCATTCGCGGTGGTTCAGGGATTCCTGCCGGCGCAAAGATCACGAACAATCCGCCAATAACAATTAAGGCAGCTAACGCATAAAGCGCAGCACTGAGCCCATAGGAAACTGCAATCCCAGTAAGTACTAAGCCTCCAATTACCCCGCCAACAGGTACTGCTGCTTGTCGAGTTGATAACGCAAAGCCGATATTTCCAAGATGAACAAAATTTCTAGCTAAACCTTTGGTCATTGCAACTGTTGGCGCTGCCATCATGATGCCGGCAAAAATAATTGCGAAATGTGCTACTTCGGAAGTTTCAAAAAATGCTGCAACCGCAAAGCAAGTTGCTGTCCCAAGCAGACCGAGTACTGCAACTAACCGATCATTAATTCGGTCCGCGAGTTTTCCCCAGAAGATAACGGCAGTGGCAGTACCTAAGCTGATGGTTCCGAGCAATAACCCAACGCCTGCTGTGGTCAAATTAAAAGTACTTGCCAAAATTGGGCCAAGCGCGGGAAGTCCTTGTTGGGCTGCCGAGACTGCCAATTGCGCAGCAACTGCAGCAGTCAAAATTCCAAGGGCATCTCTGCGCAGTTTATCCGGCGCTGCTTTAGACATGTGTTATCGAGATGCGAGCGTGTGTCGTGACATTACGATTCGCTGAACTTGATTTGTTCCTTCATAGATTTGGGTAATTTTTGCATCCCGCATCATTCGCTCTACGGGATAATCGCGCGAATAACCATAGCCACCGAGTAATTGCACCGCATCAGTTGTAATTTCCATGGCAACATCTGATGCGAAGCACTTACTAGCAGCGCCAAAGAATGTTAAGTCAGCATCGCCACGTTCACTTCGGGCTGCTGCTGCATAAGTCAGTTGACGAGCTGCTTCAAGTTTCATCGCCATGTCAGCAACCATAAATTGAATTCCCTGGAAGTCTGCAATTGCTTTACCGAATTGCTTTCGCTCTTTGATGTACCCAGCTGCAAAATCTAGCGCGCCTTGCGCAATTCCAACTGCTTGCGCCGCAATTGCAATTCGGCTGTGGTCCAAAGTGTTCATTGCAATACTGAAGCCAGATCCAACTTCGCCAATTCGGCGAGTGTCAGGAATTACTACATTGTCTAAATAAACTTCTCGAGTAGGTGAACCCTTAATGCCAAGCTTTTTTTCTGGCGCTCCAAAACTGACGCCTACGTCATCTTTTTTCACCACAAAGGCAGTAATGCCACCTCGGGTGCCTTTATCTTTATCGGTAACGGCAAGTACTGTGTAAATTTCACTTTCCCCAGCATTGGTAATCCACTTCTTTGATCCGTTCAAAGTCCAAGAATCGCCAGTTGCATCGGCAGTGGTTTTCATTGAGCCAGCATCACTGCCAGCATCAGTCTCAGATAGCGCGTAAGACCATAAAGTTTCACCTGCTGCCAAACCTGGTAAAAACTCTTTCTTCAGTTCCTCGCTGCCACTCATGATTACTGGCAACGAGGCAAGTTTGTTAACCCCTGGAATCAAAGAGCTCGAGGCGCAGGCCCGCGCAACTTCCTCAACGACAATTGCGTAAGCCAATGCGTCACCTTGGGCGCCACCGTATGCTTCCGGCACGTGAATTGCTTGCAGTTCTGCAGCCCGCAGGGCGTCGTAAGCCTCTTGCGGGAAGCGCGCATCTTCATCTACTTGCGCTGCAAACGGCGCGATCTTGTTTTCTGCCAGCGATCTAACTACCGAACGCAACTCCTCGTGCTCTTCGCTCGTCTGGAAGAAGTCGAATGTAGTCAATGTGGCTCCTGAAATGGCGGATTGCATACAATCTTGTCACTTTTAGAACAGATTTGCCATTGGAACCCTTAATTTGGTCAAAAACCAGCAAGATTTTGAGAATAGATGTATACAAGAAGGAGGATTTTCGCCACTTGGAGGACAAATGACGCAAGCGTTTAGCAATGCAGGATACGGACAAGGCGAAGTTGGCTGGGGCACTCGCCCAGCGATTATCGCAGTTGATTTCCAAATGGCATTTTGTGACCCAAAGTATGCGCTAGGTCGTAGCGACCATGCCCAGCGCGCCATCACTAATGCAGCTCGACTTTTCCCAGCAGCTCGTGCCGCTGGAATTCCAATCATCCACACGGCAGTTGCCTGGTCACATGACACTGAGTTCGCCAGATGGAAAGTACCAGCACTTCGCGATATTCAACCTGGCTCCTACGAAGCAAAAATTCACCCAGATCTTTGGGATGACAAAGACGTTTACATTCTCAAGCGTTTCCCATCCGCTTTCTTTGGTACAGACTTAAGTTCGATTCTTACAACCAACAGCATCGACACAGTATTGGTAACTGGAGTAACTACTTCCGGTTGCGTGCGCGCCACAATTGTGGATTCGTTCTCCTACGGTTTTCGTACGATTGCAATTGATGACGCATGCGGCGATCAAGATAGTGGACCACACGATGCAAATATGCAAGACGTCGGTCGACGATACGCAGATGTAATTCAGACCGACGAGGCAATTAGCAAAATAGCTAGCCTCGCCGCTATTTCATAAGTAATGGATTCAGGCGCTGTTTGCTTTACCGGAAGATTTCAACCATTTCATAAGCAACATTTTGAGGTAGTTGAATCTGTTCGTAGTAAGTATGCGCACATCATAATTGGCATAACTAACCCCGATTTAACGAGATTAAACCAGCATGCCGAAAGTTCACATCGACATACTGATGACGCAAATCCCTTTGACTTCGCTGCCCGTCGAGAAATTGTCTTAGCATCATTACGGGACTTACCAGAAGTTGAGGTAATTCCATTTGATTTGGAAACTCCAAAGTCATGGCAAGTTCCAACTGAGACTACTTTTGCTATTCGAATTTTTAGTTCCTGGGAATTGAGTAAACAGAAACTATTTGAGTCAAATGGCTACCGCACGGAGCTTTTAGATCCGCCTGCGCAGAAGTTATCTGCAAGTTCGATTCGCGCTCAATTAATGGCTGGAAATACTGCTTGGCAGGAACAAGTTTGTCCCAGTGCGATTGCTGAGATTATGTTTGCCTGGAATCATTGCCTTGCGCAAAGTGTTGGCCACTAATTATGAAACCAGCACCAATGTGGGATGACAGGACTCCCATAATGCTCATCACACTCGATGGCTTAGGTGATCGACCAAGCGCGCAACTTGCTAATCAAACACCACTTGCCGCAGCGCGCACTCCAGCACTTGATGAACTAACCAAAATCGGAGCCAGTGGAATTCATCAACCATTTGGATTAGGTCGAGCCACCTCAAGTGAGCGAAGTCATTGGGCAATGTTTGGGCAAACTGCGCCATTTCCTGGGCGGGCTTACTTGGAGGCACTCGGCTCTGAAATCTCGATTGCCCAAGGGTCTCCACACTTTCACTTATCGCTGCGGCCAGCGGAATTTCGTGGCTCACAATTACACACACTTGGTCGAGTATCTAAAGCAGATAGTGAAGATTGTGAACTTTTATTTACTGACTTGCGGGCTATGGATCACGAGCTTGCGCCGATTCTGCATGCGCTACGACCTGGCGAATGTATTTTGGAAGCGCCCAAACTATCAACCCATGAAATAAGTGATAGCGATCCACTCTTTGGACATATTCATCCTGTGCTGCTGCCAGTGGCACTTGCAGATGCCAAGGATTTACCAGCGGCCCAAAACTGCGCAGCATTGTTGGCAAGTTGGGTACGATCCGCCGTCGCACTGCTTAGCTCGCATCCAGTGAACATTTCTAGAGTTGCAGCAGGAAAACCTGCATTGCTTGCGCCGGTGACTAAGTGGGCCAGCCTTAGCCAAAGTATGGAATCCTTTGAGAGCGTCACTGGCCTGCGCGGGGCTGCGGTCACCAGTTCTGCGCTGTACCGAGGACTGGCAGATGTTTTGGGTATGCCCAAGGTTCATATCCCAAGTGACTTAAACGATGTTCAGGGTGATTTTGAAGCTCGACTTAAAGCTGGAATTGAACTAACTTCTGAGTATTCCTTTGTCCATGTGCACACAAAAGCCACCGATGAAGCTGGCCACACTAAAAATCCAGAGCTAAAGCGCGATGTGATCGAGGCTTTGGACCGGGCATGTGAATCTCTGCTTGAACTTTCCAAATCAGTAACAATTGCAATTACTGGCGACCATGCAACTCCAACAAGTGGTGGGATGATGCATTCCGCCCATCCCACATCTTTGATTTTGGTAGGGCCACACGTAAGTCCAGATGAGACAAGTGTTTGTAGTGAGCAAATTCACGCAACTGGAGATTTGGGAATTGTGCAGGCATCCGACATTCTTGCGTTGTTGGCTCATTACTCGCACCGAGCCACCTTCATTGGGCACAACATTGGGGCGCATAGGACAATTGCACTACCTGATAACCCAGCAACCCTAGATTTTTAACAAACAGACTAAAGAAAAGGAACCAAATGACTAAGGTAACTAACTCACCACTAGATGTTGAGTTACACATTCCAGCACACCTAGATTCAGTGATCGCCGAGGTGACTTCGCTTTACGAAACGCAAGTTGCCCCGCGGGAAGCTGCGCTCAAGCATCGCTTAAAGGATCAATCCAAGTTTTTAGATGAACAAGGTCGCTTGCATCCTGAGATCATTGCTGCGCGGCGCGAAATCATGGCTGCCTCGGGCGCACAGAATATTTATAGTGCACATTTACCTGAGTCACTCGGTGGACGCGGCCTTGGGCGCGAAGACATGATTTATGTGGAAGAACATGTTTATGGATATGGCGTTGACCTTAATCCCGCGCTTCTGTCTTGGTCCGAGGGTGCTACTCCTCGATTGCTAAAAGCTCATCCACATCAAAAAGAACAGTTCACAGATCCTCTAGTCAAAGGATTAAAGACAAGTCTGCATGGCGTTACTGAAACTGGTGCGGGCTCGAATCTTTATGACATGAAAACAAATGCCGTTCGCAAAGGTTCAGACTGGGTACTAAATGGAACAAAGGCATACATTACGAATTACTTTGACGCCGATGTTGCCCAAGTGCTTGCCATCACAAATCCTGGCGGTGGCCGGCAATCATTTACTTACTTCATGTTTGACACTAAAGAATATTTAGGAAAGGGCTATGAAATCGGACAGCTTTACCAAACCATGTTTGGCGATGGCTACACCGGTGAAATTCACTTTAAAGATATGGTTCTGCCAGAAAGCGCAGTCCTAGGCGAAGTTAACGGCGGATTTGATATCGCAGTCATGTCATTTAACTACACCAGAATGCGCCGCGCTGGAATGTGTTCCGGTTGGTCTAAGTACTTAATCGAAAAGACTTTGGAGCGAGTAAAAACTCGCGTAGTTGGCGGTGAACCACTTGGCGCCAAACAGGGCATCCAGTGGATGATTGCCGACATGTACTTGGATTGGCAGCAAACCCGGTCACTTTCACTCGATGTCGCTCGCGCAATTGACACCCCTGGACCATGGTGGAACTTACCTCGACCTAGTGATGAGGTGCGACGAATCTGTTCTCTAAAGTTAAGTAACGATGAGTCGTTCTACCGAGTGGCTGACCGCGCGCTTCAGATTCATGGTGGACTCGGAGTGCTAAGAGATACTGACATTAACAAGTTATTCCAAATCGCCAGAAATCTTCGGATTCCTGGCGGTACCGACGAAGTGCAGCGCACGACTATTGCCGAAACTCTCGGCTTACGATTCAACTAGGAGTGGTAATGAGTAATTCGCAGACTTTAGCGCAAGTAATTGGCGATTGGGCTTCCGAGGTAAAAATCTCAGATGTTCCTTCCCATGTGCAAGAGCAGGCACTACTAAATATTCTGGACGCAGTCGGAATTGCATTTGCCTCAACGAGCTACGATTTTGCGACTAAGAGCATTGCCGCATCCGTAGCCCTTGGAAGTGGCCCACGCGGAGCAATAGCCTGCGCCGAGCGCTTCAGCGTTCGAGATCAAGCCATGCTAAACGGCATCTTGATACATGGCCTGGATTTTGATGACACCCATGTGCCCGGAGTTATCCATGCCACCGCCAGCGCAGTGCCAACTGCAATCGCGATTGCAGATGATCGGGAATTAAGCGGTAATGATTTAGTTCTGGGCTTCCTAGTTGCGCTGGAAATTGGTGCGCGCGTTGGCACTGCTGCTAACGGTGGTTTTCATGCCCAAGGTTTCCACCCAACTGGCCTTGCTGGCGCTTTTGGCGCTGCTACTGCAGCTGCAAAAATGATCGGACTTGATTCGCACGGGATCGCAAGCGCGCAAGGAATTGTCGGTTCACTTGCTTCAGGCTCTATGGAATTCCTAGAAACCGGAGCTTGGACTAAGCGCCTGCATCCAGGCTGGGCCGCAGTGTGCGGAATCACTTCTGCCGAACTTGCAAAAGCCAAATTCGAAGCACCGCTGGCAATCTATGAAGGAAGATTTGGCTTATTTAATTCTCACACTCCGGCTGGACATAACACAGATATTTCTGCAGTCACTGCGGATCTAGGCTCGGTATGGGAATTGTTAAAAGTTGCAATCAAGCCTTACGCTGCTTGTCACTTCACCCACGCTTGCATTGATATTGCAATCGAGTTAGTAACGCAGAATAATCTGCAAGCCTCTGATATCGAATCAGTTTTAACGATTATTCCAGCCCAAGTTGTGCCAGTAGTTTCGGAACCAGCAAAGTCCAAACTAACCCCGCGCAGCGATTACGACGCAAAATTCTCACTGCCATTCATAGTTGCAACCGCTATTGCAAAACGACGCTTCACCTTGGCTGACTTAACTGATGAGTGCTTAGTAGATCCAGAACTACTTGAGCTCGCAGCTAAAGTGTCTTACCAGAATGACCCGAACCCAACATTTCCAAAATACTTTCATGGCGAAGTGGTCATTAAGACTAAAGATGGTCGCACTTTCACCAAGCGTGAGGACGTTAATCGTGGCGCCGATGAACGACCACTTTCGGCCAGTGAAGTTGAAGCTAAGTTCAGGGACAACATGGAACTTGTTGCTGATAACAACGTTGCGGACCGAGTCTTTAACGCCGTGATGTCACTTCCAAGTACGAAAAATTCTCGAGACTTTGTCGAGGCACTTCGACTGCAATGACACTAGATCTAACAGCGGGTAACTTGCGTGCCTTAACTTCTTGTGGTGGCTGCGCGGCTAAAGCCGATAGCTCGCTTCTGAAGTTATTGCGTGTTGCTGCTGTTGGCTGCGAACATTCCGACACCATCATTGGCTTAGCTGTGCCAGATGACGCAGCTGTTGTTGAGATCAATGAAACAACTTCACTCATTACAACCGTTGACTTTTTCCCACCAGTTGTCAGCGCTGCTTTTGATTACGGCTACGTGAGCGCACTCAATGCATTGTCAGACATCTACGCAATGGGCGGTATCCCAAGAACTGCATTACTTATATGTGGTTTTCCTAGCGATATGTCCGAGACTGACATGGTTGCTTGTGTCACTGGAGCTAAGCAAGCCTGCTTGGAATCAGAAGTAGAAATTGTTGGGGGTCACACCGTAAGAGTAAGTGAAGCCATTTTTGGACTAGCAGCAACGGGCTACGTTCATCCCAAAGCAATCTGGCGCAAATCTGGGATGCAACCTGGGGACGTCCTCATGCTTTCAAAGCCTCTAGGTACTGGGGTTTTGCTGGCAACGCGAGAGGCAATTGATGAGCAGAGCGCCCTCGCTCAAATGCGAATTTCAAATAAGGCAGCGCGCGACGTTCTGGCAGCCGGTGGCGAGAAAGTTCACGCAGTTACGGACATAACTGGCTACGGTCTAATCGGTCACATATCCGAAATGCTCGGCACCCAAGATTTGGCTGTTCATCTAGCTTTGTCCAAGTCTGCTGTGCTGCAAGATGCAATGGGCCTATTTGAAGCTGGAGTCCGTACTTCAGCAGATTTACGCAATCGCACTACAAGTGATTTGTTTACTACTGGACTCGCTGGACATTTCTCAGAAGCCGTCTTATTTGACCCACAAACCAATGGTGGACTGCTTGCAAGTGTCTCCCCTGAGTTGCAAGGGGAACTCGAAAGCCAAGGATTTTTTACAGTTGGTAAAATTATGACTGGTTCCTGCGTCGTGCACTTAGCAATAAACGAATTTTGTAATAGCTAGTCGTCAAACAAGAAGGATAAATAATGCCACTTCCACTATCAGGGATCACCATCCTCTCACTCGAGCAATTTGGCGCCGGCCCCTTTGGCACAGTTCATCTTGCTGACCTCGGCGCGCGAGTCATAAAGATTGAAGACCCAAACTCTGGTGGCGATGTTGGGCGTTATGTTCCACCATATTCACATGAAGAAGATTCACTTTTTTTCGAAACTTTTAACCGCAATAAGGAATCAATCTCACTTGATTTATCCAGCCCAAGTGGTCGTGCCACTTTTGAAGACTTGGTAAAACAAAGTGATGCGGTTTATTCGAATTTACGCGGCGATGTTCCTGCCAAACTTAAAATTACTTACGAAGATCTTAAGCACTTGAATCCAGCCATAGTCTGTTGCTCCCTTAGTGGCTTTGGCATGACAGGTCCAAGGTCCAAGGAACCTGGGTATGACTACATGTTGCAAGGACTTGCAGGTTGGATGTCACTCACGGGTGAGCCAGATGGTCCACCAACCAAGAGCGGGCTTTCACTTGTTGATTTCTCTGGTGGATTTGTTGCCGCGCTGGCATTAATTAGTGGTATTCACGCTTCTCGCCGTGATGGCGTCGGTATGGACTGCGATGTTTCACTTTATGACACTGCGCTTTCGATGACTAGTTACATCGGATCTTGGCATTTATCAGGCGACCATGAGCCGATCAGGCACTCACACTCGGCGCATCCATCATTAGTTCCATTTCAAGTTTTTCAAACAACGGACTACTGGATTGTTATCGGCTGCGCCAAGGAAAAGTTTTATGAGCGTCTCTGCCAAGTGATTAACCGACCTGACCTGGCAACCAACCCGGATTACATCAACTTTGCTAATCGTTATGAAAACCGAGATGCGTTAGTAACTGAGCTTGAGGACATCTTCAAGACTCGAACTACCAAAGAGTGGCTAATTGATCTAATGGCTGCAGGTGTGCCTTGTTCGCCAGTAAACACAATTGAGCAGGCATTCCAAGAGGAGCACACCATCGCCCGCGAGATGATCGCGCATAGTGATCATGAGTATTTTGGAAAGTTACGTACGCCAGCATCGCCGGTCAATGTTGGACCAAAGCGAACAGAATATTCGCGAGCTCCCAAGCGAGGTGAGCATACGGTCTCGGTACTCAAGGATTTGCTTGATTTAACCGAAGAACAGATCGCTGTACTAAAGTCCTCTGGAGCATTTGGTTCTCCTGATGACTGAATGGGATGGCCCGGCTTATGACGCCCTGCCACTACCCCACCAGCAGTGGGGTAAGCGAACTATTGCCGCTTTAAATCTGCAGCCATCTGAAACTTTGCTTGATGCAGGTTGTGGAACTGGCAGAGATGCCCAAGTTGCTCTAGAAACGCTAACTTCTGGCGAACTAATTTGTGTAGATCAAAGCCGCACCATGCTGGATCAATGTCGCGCAGCTATCGGAGCAGATCCTCGGGTAACTATTGCCCAAGGCGACCTAGATAGCCCTCTGCCAGTGGCTCAAAACAGCATCGATGCCATCATGTCGGTTGCAGCGCTGCACTGGCTATCTGACCACAAAAATGTCTGGGTGAATTTCTTCACTGCCCTAAAGCCAGGTGGCAGGCTTGCAACTGATGCTGGAGGTTTTGGAAACCTGGAGCGAACTCTGAATTTAGCTTTGAAGTTATTCCCTGAAACAAGTTTTCCAAGTTGGTATTACGCCAACGTAGAAGACACCACATCGTTGCTTATTCAAGCCGGATTCACTAATTGCGAAGTTGAATTGCGACCACACCCAACAGTTTTGCCAAGTTATGAAACATTGGTTACTTACTTGCAAACTCTGGTATTTCGGGATTGGCCATTAACCCAAATTGAAACTCTGGCAAAGGCCATGACAGACAGCACTCTGGATTACGTTCGCTTGGAAGTACGAGCCACCAAGCCTTGATCAAAGACTCTGGAGTAAAAACTTTTCAACTTGGGGTTTTGTCCCGTCGTGGTCCGATAACAATTGATTCCCAAAACATTCCACACTTAGCTCACATCGGTGGGCTAACCAGAGTTCTGCCTGAGTTAGCAAATCATTGTGACGTTAATTGGACCGTTCTTAATCGGGGTGAATCTGGCGAAGCAGGTCTGAGTTTTAATTACCGAGACTTTTCCAAGTTAGATCACTCCTACGAATTAGTGATCTCGCAATGCCAAATTGATTCAAATTCGACGAGTGATTGGTTTTGTACAAATTACTTGTGGCAACTTATGCATGATTTAGCATTGCCGTACATTGAGTCGTCGCAACTTGCCAAGTATCTAACTGACTTAACGCAAGAGAACCAGAAAATACTTGAAACTGCGTTGAACATAACAAATAATGCTTATTTCATAAATGACTTTCACCTAGCGCCATCCGTTAAATTGCTACGTGAATATGATTCCACTGTTCCAATTTCATTTTTTCTTCATACTCCTTGGCCAAAAAATCGACAGCAAGATTCGGTAGCGAATGAGACATTGCGCTACTTGGCTTCAGTCATGCTTTGCGCTGACTTCATAAACTTCCAAACACCGGCAGACCTTAAGTCGTTTGTGGCATTTGTCGCCGAGAACTTTCAAGTACGGATAACTATTGGTGAAGTGACCACGATTTCTTCAGATACTTATTCCTGTCAATTACGAGTTAGTCCGGTCTCCGTTGACACAACCACCCTAGTTCAGCTTCCACATAAATCGCCCAGTCATCTGGTGGAAGAAGATCTACTTTTTGTGCACATTGCCAGGAGCGATCCAGCAAAAAATACTCTTGGCGTAATCACTGCCGTTACACAATTGCTAACAAATCGAAGTCCAACTAGTAGGCGCATATTTCTTGATCTCTACATAGTTCCTTCTCGGCAGGATTTTTTAGCATATCAAGAGCTGCTGCGTGAAATTCAAACGCGCGTTGCAGATTTTAACTCTGGATTTGTCTGGGACTACCAAGATCCAATTCGACTACACATTGATAATGATTATGCTGGCGCTCTTGGAGCTCTGCGGCGTTTCGATATTTTGCTGGTACCCTCATGGGCGGACGGTATGAACTTGGTTGTTAAAGAAGCGGCAGTACTAAACCAGCGAAGTGGCGTGATCATAGCCACTCCCAAAGTTGGCGCAATGGCTGAACTTGGATCATCTTGCATTATTGCCAACTCACCACAACCAGATTGTTTAATTCAAGCAATTGATTTGGCAATGAATCTATCTGAATATGCACGCCAGCAAATGTCAGCAAACTTGAAATCCAATTTGAAGTTTGCTGACTTAAATAATTGGGCACTTAAAATTATGCGCCCAATCACCGAATTAGCGAAGTCTCAGTTAGCGAGTTTTGTCAGGCTGTAGTTCAATGCCAACAATGCGTACGCCATTAACATCTAGCAAACTCTGATCCATATTTAGTAGCGCATGCTTGAAGCGATCAACGTCGGCAACATTGCCTTTATTTCGGGTGCGAACATCAAGCTCGATTGTAAGCCGTAAGTCTTGTGACTTACCAAGTGTGACACCGGCAGCTTTAGCCATCTTTTCAGCAACCATGGCAGTTATTTCGCCTCGAGCAACCATGGCAGCCAAGCTAGCGGACAGTTCAGTCTTCCACTTGTCAGCATCCTTAGGGCCTAAGTAAACCGGTTCATTATTGCCAACATAGTGTGGACGCCAAACGAAGAATGAACTTAGTTCACCGGTTGGGATTAAGTTGAATTCCCGCTCGACCTTTACAACGCGTGGACCTGGATACGCCCTGGCTGTGTTTTGCATACCGACGGTGTGTGGGAACCAGCGATACTCGCGCTTTACGAACCCAACAGTATGCGGACTCCAAACAAAAGTTGCTTCTTGCTTTTCGTATTGCACCGCTGGCTTTGCTGGCGCTGGCCATTCAATGTGTGTCTTGAAGCCGACTTTGTGTGGTGACCAGGTGTAATTACGGGTGACATGTAGGTACGGCCCCTTAAGTCCGTTCATGTGTGGCCGCCATACGAAGCCGCGCTTAATTCCGCCACCCTTACGAGTGCCTAGATAGCTAAGTTCCACAATCTTTTCTGGCGTTAACTCCCGGCCAGTTAACTCTGCAACAACCTTGCCATCAGCAAAAATCAGTACTCGGTTACAGATGTTTGCAAGGTCTTCGTGTTCAGCAGATGCCACAATCACGCCAGCACCGGCGCGCGCCGCATCGGCAATCTTGCCGAATATTGCCGCCTTACTTCCAACGTCAACACCTTGCGTTGGCTCATGCATTAGCAATACATCTGGCTTGATTTGAATCCACTTTGCAAGAAGGGCTTTTTGCTGGTTACCGCCCGAAAGTTTACGAAGTTCAATTCCTGGCACTGGTGGATTAACATCAAAGCGGCGTAGTAACTCGCCAACATCTTTCTTTAACTTATTTCGGCGCAGCAAGCCCCCATTAAAGTACTTGCTCAAAACTGGCATACCAACGTTGTCAGTCAAAGTTGCTAGCAGCACCCCGCTTGCTCCAGTGCGGTCCCCTGGTAAGAGTGCAACGCCTTGGCTCACTGCTTTGCGTGGATTCAAATCTTCTTTTTCATACTTCTTATTTTTTATTGTGATGGTGCCGTCAGAATGTTCCAGCGCACCAAACAATGCGTACGGAACTTGATCGTGTCCAGCACCCATAAGTCCGGTCATTCCTAAGACTTCACCGCGACGAAGTGTGATATTTAGTTTTGGAATACTTCCGGCTGCCATGTTTTTTGTGGAAAGTACAACCTCTTTGGATGGCGATGGGACATGATCTGGGTAAAACGCATTTAAAGACTGTCCCAAAATCATTGAAACTAAGTCAGATTCCTTAGTTTCGCGAGTATTTACAGTTGCAACCTTGCGACCGTCGCGAAGTACGGAAATTCGATCAGTTAAATTCAAAATTTCATCAGTGCGGTGACTAATGAAAACCACACCAGTTCCTTGGCGAGTTACTTTCTTTACTGCATCAAAAAGTTTGTCTACTGATTCACCTGGTAGGTAAGCTGTTGGTTCATCCAGAACTAATACGTGTCCCTCGGGATTTGTGGCAATTTCCCGAATTGCCCGAGCGATAGCAACAATTGCGCGATCAACTGGGGGTAGCGCTCCTACTGGGGTCAGTGGGTCCCACTTCAATCCAAATTGCGACAACTGATATGCAACGGCGCTTTTTTCATCAGCCCAAGGAATCTTGGAAAATCCACGACGGCGCCAAGTTCCAAGCCGCAGATTTTCTAAAATGCTAAAAGCTGGAACCAGGCCGAGGTCTTGGTGCACAAACACCATGCCAAGTTGGGCTGCATCGTTACCACGTAGCGGCAATTCAATGTCTTCACCACGAAGTTTGAGCTTCGTGCCACGATCAGGAGTGTGAAAACCACTGAGAACTTTAATCAGAGTGGACTTGCCAGAACCATTGCGCCCGACTAATCCATGGATCTCACCTGGGCGGACATCAAAATCTACATTGGATAGGGCTTTAGTTGGCCCAAAAGTTTTGGACAGATTAGTGAACTCAAGAACTGGGCCGATGGCGCGCTCTACAGTCACCGTAATCTCCTGATTATTAACTAAATTCGAAACTTAAAAATTTGTTAGTGCGAAAACTTTTTGTCTAGCTATAAGAGTGTGACTGGTTGGAGTTATTCCTAACTCCAACCAGTCACATTTACTTACTAGTTACCCTGCGGTCCAGTACTTTGCGAACTCAGCTGCAAAGTCAATTCCGTACCAGTTCACGGAATTTTCTATTGTGGCGTCAATGGTTCCAATGTTGGACTCATCAAACACCTTGCAAGTGATTCCGTAGTTTTCAGGAACTGCGTTACCTGTTAACAGACGAAGAGCTGCATCAACTGTGGCGTAGGAGAACCAGTCATTTGGACAACCAACATCCATCTTGAGTGATGATGTACCAAGACCAGCAGCAACAGCAGGCGTCATGTTAAATGACGACTGAATTGCGGCTGAACTAGCAGCGGTTGCGCCAGCGCCAGTTGCAAAACTCATAGCGTCATAAATTGGCATCAAATGAGTAATGCTTGGATCTGCTGTAACTGCATTCTTTGCAACACCATCAAGTGTTCCATCGAACCAAGTTGCAAGAGGTGCATCCTGGTAATCAACTTTGGCACTTGGGCAAATTTCTGCCACACGAGCCTTGATTACGTCGATCATGACTGGGCTTGATGCCTGTCCTTCAGATCCCCACACAACTGCGTTACCGGCGCCAGCGCCAGTTACACAGAACCAGTCAGCCATCAAGCTGGCAGGAATTGTGTAGTCAAATGATGGGTCAGCAGCAATTCCCTCAGCTACTGCTACACCAGGTGCGGCAGTCTGGTTGGTTGTCATTACAGGAATGCCACCCAAGTCAGCTAGTGGAATTAATGCAGCTGGTACAGCGTTAGTGACGATTAGATCAACTTTGTCTGTTACAGCCTGTGCGAAGAACTTAGGAAGTGGATCAATAATGCCACCTGCGTCGCTCTTCTGAGTGACCTTTACGCCCTGAGACTCAAGTCCTGCGGCGATTGTGTCGGTCCACTGCTTCAATACTGGAATCTGGTCGTTGATCGAAATCATCGCAACCCTCTTGCCAGATGCAGCCGAAACATCAAACGCATCGCCTGGGTAAGCAAATGTCAAGGATGCAGCAAGTGCAGCGTCGTATGCTGCCTGTGCTGTTGCCAAGTTATCTGCTACTGCAGGTGCGCTAGCTGCTTCGGTAGGTGCTGCTTCTTCAGACGCGCTTGAGCAACCGCTCAAAACTAGTCCAGCAGCAAGTGCGGCGGCGATAAAGCCGAAACGCATTTTCTTTTGTGCTTGCATTAGACGTACCTTTCGTTGTTTTGATTCAGTCACTCGACCGCGACCGAAGGTTGGATGCCACAGTGGCTACGAGCACGCCTATAACAAGCGCGAGCCCATAGAACACATCGGTTATCCAAACCTCGAAACCCTTGAGCTGTAGGCCCGTGATTCCAGTTTCGAGGAAATATACAGCTACAACTGTGCCCCAGACGTTAAAACGTCCTGGCCTAATTGCAGTTGAACCAAGGAATGCTGCCGCGAAAGCTGGCAACACATAGGACTTACCGATGCTGGATTGCGCAGCGCCGGCAGTTGTCATGACCATCGCGCCCGCAAGTGCGGCCAAGGTGGAACAAAGAATTAGTGAGTAGTAGCGATATGCATTAGTACGAATACCAGCAAGGCGAGCAACTTCGCGACCTTGCCCCACAAAATAAAGTTGTCTACCAACTGGAGTGTGCTCGAGCACATACCAAGCAATAAAAGCAATTATCAACATGAACCAGAAGGCGGCATAAAATCCAAAAATTCTGGTCTTTACTAGTGCAACGAAAGGAATGGTTTGCACACTGAGCGTGGTGTTACCTGCGATACCACTAACGATTCCACCGAGCGCCGTACCCGTACCAAGAGTTACTATCAGGGACGGAATTTTCGCTTTTACACTGAGCAGTCCATTAATCAATCCAAAAATCGCGGCAAAAACTAGAGCTATCAGAATCGCAACTGGAAGTGACATTCCTTTTTCAGTTGCTAACCAAGCCGGGATTGCAGCGCCTAAGGAAACCGCACCACCAATTGATAAATCAAACTCGCCAGCAGAAAGTGCAAACACTAAACCAAGAGTCAGTAATACGGTTGCAGCTTTTTGATTTGCAATTGACGTTACGTTTTGCCAAGTTGGGAAAACCTCGGGAAGCAAAAGACTAAATATTAAGAACAGAAATACCCAAGCCACCAGAATTGCATATGCCTGGATTCGGTAGCTGGTGGAAACTGAAGCACTGGTGCGATCTCTGGATCTGCTGCGGCTCAACTTTAAGCGTCGCATGGAAACAGTTTGTGACACGTGAACTTCCAATCCTTGCGTTACGGCTTCCCCAATAAAGGGGATCTGTTGAGTGTAAGTCTGGGGGAAACATAATGCTATCGCAGGGTAAATCCGCAACTTTGTATACAACATTCAGGTAACAAGCCCACCTAAATAAGGGTTTGAGCAATGAAAAACTGTTATTTACGAGCAAAATAAGTGATTCATGCTGGTAATTATTGATTTTTCGAGAAATTCGCCAAAACATGACATTCTTTGAATTTTGTATACCAAGTGAGAAAATCTCCGATAGTTTCGCCATATTCCAAAGCAGGAGGATCCTTGAAGGTCTCAGTCGTACAAAGTGGTAATTGCACGCAAGATGTCTCAGAAAACGTAGCGATGTTGCTCGAATTAGCAACGCAAGCGGCAGCCACCAATCCAGACCTGATTTTGTTGCCCGAATTAGCAACGACCCCCTACTTTGCAGCTGGCGACAAAAGCCCTAAGTACCGAGATTGGGCTGAGCCGGTTGTCGGCGGCCCAAGCACGGCGGCCTTTGCGCAATTCGCAAAAGCCAACAACACTGCTCTTGGTTTTGGAATGTATGAAATAGATAACGGTGTGCGCTACAACTCCCTTGTGATCGTTGATCGCAACGGGGATGTGGTGAATGGAAAAACTCACGATGGCAATACCTATCCCGCATTTCGTAAACTGACCGCGCCATCCGTTCATATGCCAACTCTTGATGTGCATGAAGATGAATACTGCGCTGCCGGTCCCGGACCAATGAACTTTGATGTTGATGGTGTTTCCTGTGGCGCATTGATTTGTTATGACCGCGCGTTCTCCGAGCCATGGCTTGCTAATCGAGCGCTTGGCGCTGATGTTGTTTTGCTTCCAGTGTCTTCTTTAGGTTGGCGGGAATCATTGTTCATTGATGACTTACGACTACGCGCAATGGAAACTGGAGTCTTTGTTATTGCCTCCAACCGATCAGGTGAAGAAACGTGTGGCGGCAAGACGCATGACTTCTTTGGTCGCTCTTGCATCATTGCGCCAACTGGCGAAGTCTTGGCGCAAGCTGGTGGACATAACTATCCAGAAATAATTCATGCCGAATTAGACATGTCGCTATTGGCTAAGGCTCGCAAAGATTGGCCAGTCTGGACAGATCGTCGCCCCGAACTTTATTCCTGGATGTGGAAGTAAGACTCTTACTTAATAATTCCACGGGAACGTAAGTCAGCTAATTTTGCTGCGTCGTAACCAAGTAGCTCGCCATATACCTCATCGGTGTGCTCACCATGTCCTGGTCCACTCCAGCGAATCGATGGCTTGGTATCAGAGAAAAATGGGAAAATGTTTTGCATTGGGAATTTCCCAACGCCGGGCACATCAACATTAATAATGGATTCGCGCGCTTGGATGTGTGGATCAGCAAGCATGTCTTTGGCCGTGTAAACCAAACCGTGCGGAACTTCTTCTTCGATCAAGTGATTGATCAAATCCTTCATTTCCCAAGTGCGGCTCCACTCGCCAATCATGGCGTCTAGCTCTGCAGTGTTGTCGCCACGGGAAATGTGGGTTGCATATTTTGGATCATCAGCAAGTTCTGGTTTACCCATGGCGTGCGCTAGTCGCTTGAACACGGTGTCCATGTTCGCTGCGATTAAAAGCATTTCGCCAGACTTAGTTGGATAGACATTGCTTGGAGTTATCTTTGGCAGCACCGAACCTGTGCGCTCGCGTTGGTAACCACCAATAGCCCATTCTGGGATCAAGGATTCCATGTAAGCCATAACTGATTCGTAAATCGAGGCATCGATAACTTGGCCCTTGCCAGTTTTTTCCTTCGAGTGCAGCGCAGCTAATGCGCCAAGCGTTGCAAACGTAGCGGCTAATGAATCGCCCAATGAAATACCTGCGCGAGCTGGCATGCGATCTGGTTCACCGATCACATAACGCAGGCCGCCCATGGCCTCACCTACAGAGGCATAACCTGGACGCGGCGCGTAAGGACCCGTTTGGCCGTAACCACTTACCCGAATCAAAATCAAACCAGGATTAATTTTGGAAAGTACGTCATACCCAAGTCCCCAGCGCTCTAAAGTTCCGGGCCGGAAGTTCTCTAGCAGCATGTCGGATTGTGCGACAAGTTCCTTAACGATTTGTTGCCCGTCGGGTGTGCGCAAATCTGCAGTTACACATTTCTTGTTACGTCCGGCAATTGGCCACCAAAGCGACTTGCCATGCGCCTTCTCTTGACCCCAGTCGCGCAACGGGTCCCCGCGTAGTGGATCTTCGATCTTGATAACTTCAGCGCCATAGTCGCCCAAAAGTTGGCCGCAATACGGACCAGCGAGTAACTGACCTAATTCAACAAGTCTTAAGTCGCTAAGTGGTCCAGTCACAATTAAGTCCTTTGGTTGCAGTCAGCGTTTTTACGCATTCCTCTATTTGTATACAAAGATGGTCCAGCGCGCCACCACATTTCCAGAAAAACCCGATAATTTAGGCAATCCGAGATTTCAATTCAGGTGGACTTGTATACCATCTCAGGCAAGAATAGCCGTATGACCTCCACCATGCCTATGCCGCGCAATGACATTGACCTGATCGAGGTTTCCCCGCGGGATGGACTTCAGAACGAAAAGATCCCTCTGACAGTAGCTCAGCGCATCAATTTGATCACTCAATTGGGCAATGCTGGCGCTAAGCGCATCGAGGCTGTGGCATTTGTGCACCCAACCCGGGTGCCCCAAATGGCAAATGCCGAAGAAGTTATGGCCGGCTTGCCCAGGGACAATGGAGTTTCCTATTCGGGTTTGATTTTGAACCGAAAAGGACTAGATCGCGCACTTGAAAGCAAAGTCGATGAAGTTCATTTAGTTATTCCCGGCACTGATGAGATGAGTTTGGCTAACCAAAATGTGACTGTGGCAGAAATGCTAGTTCTTGCAAAAGAAGTTTCTGATGTTTGTCAGCTAGAAAGTATTCCACTGACCATGACGGTTGCAGTTGCTTTTGGTTGCCCGTTTGCCGGCGAAGTTTCAACAGAGCAAGTCGCGCGGGTACTTGATGGCATGGTTGGCTTACACCTGGCCGAAGTAGGACTGGCCGACACAATTGGTGTTGGTGTGCCGTGGCAAGTCCGCGCGCTAACTGCCGCAGTCAAAGAGCGTTTTCCAGAGGTAGCAACTCGTCTGCATCTCCACAACACTCGTAACAATGGCTACGCAAATGCCTTAGCGGGACTTGAAGCTGGTGTCGTTGGTTTTGATAGCAGCGTTGGCGGCTTTGGCGGTTGCCCATTTGCGCCTAATGCAACCGGAAACATTGCTACCGAAGATTTGAATTACATGTTGCAGCGCTCGGGCGTTGTTACTGGGCTAAATCATGACGCCTTAGTAAGTACGGCATCTTGGTTAGCTAAAGCACTCGAAAAAGATGCACCTGGATTATTAGGTCGCGCCGGACAATTCCCAGCTCCAAAATCAGACTAAAGGAAAAACTATGACCAAGATCGCAGTCGTTTACTATTCATCAACTGGCAACATCGCAGCAATGGCTAAGGCCATTGGTGAAGGCGCCCAAAGTGTTGGCGCAGAAGTTCGTGTTCGTCAGGTTGCTGAAACTGCGCCAGCTGAAGCAATTGCTAGCAATCAAAAATGGCAAGATCATTTCGATGCAATGCGTAATGAACCTGTTGCCACTCTGGAGGATCTGGAATGGGCCGATGGCATCGCACTTGGCAGTCCGACTCGCTTTGGCGGGCCAGCATCGCAACTAAAAGCATTTCTTGACACAACTGGCGGCCTTTGGTTTAGGGGCGTATTAGTTAACACAGTTGGTACGGCGTTCACCACGGCTTCAACAGCGCATGGCGGCTTGGAGTCAACAACACTTGCAATTAATAATCACTTCTACCATTGGGGTTCCTTGATCATGCCACTTGGTTATGGCGATGAACACGTAAGCAAAGTAACGGGAAATCCTTACGGCGCTTCCCATGTTTCGCGCAAGGGCGCAGGTCCAGATGAAGATACGCTCAAAGCTTGTTTCGTTCAAGGTCGCCAACTTGCCCAAGTTTCTAGTTGGGTCGCAGCCGGAAAGTCAGGACAATAAAAATGACAATTAACATTCTTGCCATAGGTGGCAGCACTCGGCCAGGATCATCAAGTGAACAAGCACTTCGCGTAGCTGGCCGCGGCGCAGAAGGCGCGGGCGCCAAGGTTACTTACATCACGGGCCGCGACTTAATGTTTCCGATTTATGACACTGAGACACCTGATCGCACCGAAAGCGCGCAAAAGTTTCTGGCAGCAATTGCTGCAACAGATGGACTAATCATTAGTACTCCTGGGTACCACGGCGGAATGTCAGGCATGATCAAAAATGCTTTGGATTACATCGAAGACTTACGTGAAGGTCCGCGGGTTTATTTAGATGGCATGGCAGTTGGCTGTATATCTGTTGCATATGGCTGGCAAGCAACAGCCACAACCTTGTTGCAAACTCGAGTTGTAGCTCATGCCTTGCGCGCTTGGCCAACACCACTTGGCGCAACCGTTAATGCTTCAATCACAAAGTTTTCAGCAGATGGAACCACAGATGATGAAAATGTTCGCACCACTCTGGAAACCGTGGGACGTCAGGTTGAGCAATTTGCAACCTGGTCTCGCAAATAGCCGCTAGCTTTCGGGAGCATAAAAATGGCAAAGATCGCATCTACCGTTTATGAACAGATCCGAACTGCCATTCTCAGTGGTGAACTTTCCAATTCTGAGCGCTTGGTTGAAGAAGATCTAGCCGTTAGTTTAGGTATCTCTCGCACCCCGGTTCGAGAAGCACTTCGCCGACTTGCTGCTGAGGGACTAGTAGATGTTTCGCCAAATCGCGGCGCGCGAGTTGCCGAGTGGGACGCTGATGACCTGCGAGAAATTTTTGACTTGCGCTCAATTCTGGAATCACATGCTTGCGAATTAGCGACCCCTCGGGCATCAGCTGCCGAAATCGCATTTCTAGAAAACATCTGCGACGAAATGGAAGCACTCGCCAAAACTGAACTCTCTTCAGAGCAGAGACTTCCGGCGCTTGCTGCAAAGAATCGAATCCTTCACAGCAAAATTATTGAAATGTCTAATTCATCTCGACTTGGATTGTTAATTGAAACTTTGATCCATGTGCCGATTGTGATGCAGACTTACAAGGTCTACTCCCCCGAGGCCCTTGCGCGTAGTTTGCGCCATCACCGCGAAATCGTAACTGCAATGAAAGCTGGCGATGAAGTTTGGGCAGCCAGCGTTATGCGAGCCCACGTTTTAGCAGCCCGCGAAGAAGTTCTGGGTCAAAACGAAGCTGAATAGCAGCTCATTGATCAACTGCTTTTGGACAAACTAATGGCCACCCGCGTTTGCGAGTGGCCATTGGTTATTTAGAACTGTTACTTACCAGCGCGAGTCTTCATAAGCGGCTGCACCTTTGTACCAAAGATGTCCATACCTGTAATGAAGTCATCAAATGTCAACATGACACCCTTAACACCTGGCACGGTATCAATTTCATCAAGCATGCGAGCAACTGAGGCGTATGAGCCAACAAGAGTTCCCATGTTGAAGTTGATTGCACCTTCTGGCAGCGCGATGTTTGCAGCGGTACCGGTTCCGTCTGCATTTACGTCTGCAGCAGCTTGGCCAGCCATCCATGACAATGCGCCAGCGTCTGCGCCAGCGTTGTAATGCTTCCACTTTGCCATGGCCTTTTCATCTGTCTCATCCATGATTGCCATGAAAAGAACTAAGGCGCCAACGTCGCGACCTGTTTCCTTGGTGGCTCGCATCAGCTGTTCGGCGCCTGGCGCGAATGCCTTTGGAGTATTTACACCAGTTCCCAAAATGAATTGGTAGTCGCCGTACTCAGCGCAGAAACGCATACCGCGCTCAGACTGACCAGCAGCAACAAGTGGAATCTTTGCCGATGGCTTAGGCAACATTACGCAGTCATCCATCTTGAAGAACTGACCCTTGAAGTCGCTGGCTCCCTTTGACCAAAGATCCTGCATAACTCGCACATACTCTTCCGAGTATTCATAGCGGTAACCAAAGTATTCGTCTCCTGGCCACAAGCCCATTTGATCGTATTCGCCCTTGGCCCAACCAGAAACAATGTTTACTCCGAATCGTCCTGGCGCAATTGAATCAATGGTTGTGGTCATGCGAGCAACAAGTGCAGGTGGCAAAGTCAAAACCGCAACTGATGCATACAATTTAATTTTTTCGGTACGTGCAGCTAGTGCAGCCATCAAAGTGAAGGACTCAAGGTTGTAATCCCAGAATTCACTCTGTCCGCCGAAGCCACGAAGTTTGATCATGGATAACGCAAATTCAAAGCCATACTTTTCAGCGCGTTCAACGCACTCAAGGTTCAAATCAAATGATGGCTTGTACTGCGGCGAAGTGGTTGAGATTAGCCAACCATTATTTCCAATTGGTAAAAATACACCGAGATCCACAGGGGAACTCCTTCCGGTTTAACTAGCAATAGAGACTGCATGAACACAGATTCACGCAATGCGTTTCCCTGAAACTTAGCCCTAAATCCAAGCTTTGTCATAAAAAATAAACATTTTGTGTCCAAAAAGAACATTCGCTAACGCAGTTATTGGGTTTTTGCGCCAAAAATCTCAACTTTGTATACATTTAAGGTACTAATCCTTAAACCCCAGGAGATCTTATGCCTACTTTCGATGTCAATGGCCACTCAATGTATTACGAAATTTCTGGAATTCCTGGGGCCGACAAAGCAGTTGTAATGGGTGGCTGGGGCACATTTTGTCACGGCAAACAAAAGGATGCACCGCGTTACTTATTTGAAACGTATGAAGTTTTAACTTTTGACTACCGCGGCATGCGCGATAGCACCGATGACTACACGCAAGAAGCAACCATGCGCTTGTTCGCAGATGACTTAGCAAAGTTGATAGATCACATTGGTTGGACCAATGTTCACATCGTTGGCATGGTTGGAATGGGTGCTTGCATTGGTCAAGAACTCGCCTTTGCCAGACCTGATCTTGCTCGCTCATTAGTAATGACAGGCACCTGGGCATTTGCAGACCCAGTCATGGTTGACCAACTAGACAGCATGACCACAGTGCACCAAGAGTCAGGCTTCTACGCGTTTCAAAAATTTGTTGCATCATTTTCCTTCCCAGGTGATTTCTACAACGAAAATCGCGATCGCCTTCTAGGTGACAATGGCACCTGGGCAGATCTAAATGGCAACCTGGCAGCGCACGAACGTTACGTCCATGCCTGCAATAACCACGACTCCCGAGAGCGTTTGCCTCACATCAAGACTCCATCACTTGTGCTGCATGCGCTTTTGGATTCAATTACTACTGCCCGTCACACTCAGCTCATTGAAGATTTGATTCCAAATTGCATTGGCGTCACCTGGCCAGATGCTGCCCATGTTGTGGCAGGTAAAGAGCAGCGCATTCGCTTTGATGAACTTTTGAAAGATTTCCTCGAAGCAAACTAATCTCCAATCCAAGTAGCTCATGAAGCGTTCCAGCATGTGCTGGCTCGTTTCACGAGTTCTCGGGTAATCCGAGATACTTGAGGAACAATGCGAAACAATAAACCGCTATTTGCCATGATGGCCTCCATGGTCGCCTGGGGAGTTGGCAACCCAATTGGCGATATAGCAGTTGAACACATGAGTCCTATTGCCGTCTTTGTTATTGAGATGGTTTGCGGGCTCTTAATTCTTCTCATCGGCGCAATGTTTATCCCAGCACTTCGGCGGGCAATCAAACACATACCGTGGCGTATTGCGATTCCATTTGGCTTGCTCCAGCCCGGCTTTGCATATCTATCGGGCAACATCGGTTGGCAATATGGATCGGTCACAACAGGCGCAATTTTGATGTCTAGTGAAGTTATCTTCCTGGCCCTTGGCGGCGCAATATTCTTGCGTGAGAAATTATCACTGTGGGCAGTCATCGCATTGTTAGTTGGCGTATCTGGCGCAATCATTGTTGGAATTGCTGGGCAAGCAAGTAACCCAGAAACCGCTGGTGTTCAGCTGATAATTCTTGGGGCATCCATCCCTGCGGGACTCGTTGGCGCGTTAGCTTTCTTGGGCGTTGGACTAGCGGGCGCAATCTATGGCTTGTTAATGCGCAGACTAAATTCTGAAGTAAATATCATTTCGTTAACAGTCGGGCAAATGACTTCGGCAAGTGCATTTTCCATCGTCATGCTTGTCGCCACAAGTACCGAAATTCCAACCCCTGTTGGAATTGGAAACTATTTCTATGTCGCAGTCCTAGCCGGCATTATTGGGACATCATTGCCATTCTTGCTATTCAATTACGCAGCTCCGAAACTAACAACAAAGCAGACAGCAATCACGCTGAATTTGATTCCAGTTGTTGCGATCCTTTTTGGCGCCGTTCTGGGTCGTGGATTACCAATTGGTACGCAGTACATTGGCATTGGATTAGTACTCATAAGTCTGTTAGCGCTTGAGACTGGCCATGATGATGACATTGATTCCAAGTCCGCATCCCCAGCTTTTCCTCAGACTTGACCTACTGCTAATGTTCACATGTACTAAAACAATTTCGACCAAGCACCGCTAGCTCAACTGGCAGAGCAGCTGACTCTTAATCAGCGGGTTGGGGGTTCAAGTCCCTCGCGGTGTACTTAAAGCACTTAATGCGCGGTTTTACGAAATCGGTCAGTAGGCAGTAACAATTGTTTACGAATTAGTTTCCAATAGGCGTACATTCAAAACATGAGTAATAACAATCGAAATTCTGCTGACTTAATCAACGCAGTGAAAGATGCATTTTCAAGATTTATTGATTTTGCTGGCGTTTCAACCAGACCACAATATTGGTATTACATTTTGGCTATAGTGCTGGCCTCTGCAGTTGTTGGCATAGCGTTTGGTGAGAATGGACAAAATGCTCTGACACTCATCACGTTACTTCCTACCATTGCTGTATCCGTTCGCCGAATGCATGACGTCGGTAAGAGTGGTTGGTTCGTTTTGATACCGATTTATAACATCGTGCTTCTGGCATCTCCAACTACGGTCGCAGCAACAGTCCGTAAGAAATCATTCCTTGTCCGTACTGGGCAATTAGTTGTAGTAAGTCCAATCATTGGTGCTTTCTTATACTCACTCATAGCGGGAGGATCAATGTTTAATGAGAGCACGGGTGGTGGTGCCTTTATTTGGGGGTTATTCATCACTGTGCCAATTGGGTTGATACTAATTGCTTTAGGCGTGACTGTTGAGCTAACTAAGCGCTCAAAGTCCTAATCCGCGGGTTGGGGGGTCAAGTCCCTCGCGGTGTACATGCAAGTCCTTTCGTTATGCACGTCTTGCAGGATTTAACTGCTGCCAGCTATGCAACTAACTAAAGCGCCAATGTTTAATAGTTCCCTTACCCTTGGGATATGAATCCCCCAATTAGATCTCGAACATCTGGGTTGCTTGGCGTACTAGCCGTTGGAGCTGGCCTTGCTTCAACGCAACTAGTTGGGTTGATCTTTCGTGGTGTAAACGATCCGATTATTTCAATTGGGAATCGAATCATTGATAACGTTCCAGCTGCCGTAAAAGAGTTTGCAATTCGCACTTTTGGTTTGGCAGACAAGCTCGTATTAGTAATGTCTATTGCAACCGTAATCTTGCTTCTCGCTATAGCTATCGGACGTTTGTTTTTTTCTGGGAAGCAAAAGGCAGCGAAAATAATCATTGCGCTCATGACTTTCACTGCTTGTGCTGCTTCTTTCTTTGATGCAAATGCCACAATAATTTCGTTATTGCCATCCCTGACTGCTGGGCTAACCACAGTATGGGTACTTAAGATTTTGGAAAAGCAGTCTGG